>CAZWJC010000201.1:0-13522 GCA_964634255.1 uncultured Verrucomicrobiota bacterium
GACTGATCGAGGCCGGCGTTGACGACGGGGGCGGTGTTGGCGGGGATGACGGTGACGGTGAGCTCATCGCTCGTGCTCAACGCGCCATCGGTCACAGTAACGCGAATAGTGTAAATGCCCGGCGTGGAAAAGCTGGCCGAAGTGGTCAAGTCGGTTGGCGTGCCAAAACTCACGGAGCCCGGCCCGCTGGTGAGGGACCACATGGCGCTCATACTGCCTGGGCTAGTCGGCAGCCCGTCATCGGCCGCTACTGCCTTGACAGTTGCCAATCCGGGCAGCGTAATGTACTGGTCGTCGCAAGCGACAACTTCCGGCGCTTCATTGGCGGGAGTGACGTCTGACGCGCCGAGAACCGTGTAGGCGACTTCGTTGGACGGAAGGCTTTCCTGCCCGTCTGAGGTATAGGCGGTCGCCACAAAGTAGTACGTTGCACCGAGCGTCAGATTCGTAATGGTTGTGGAAGTGCGATTGCCTACGTCAAGGCGCGTCGAGTAGTTGCTGCTGGCGGTGCCGTAGTGAATCGCGTAGCCAGCCACCCAGGAGTCGGGACTCGGATCCCATTCAAGCGTCACCTGCCCTTTGGCCTGCGGAACATCCGCGGTAGCAAGAACGGTCACGACCAGATCGTCGCTCGCGTTCAGCAAACCATCGTCCGCAGTCAAGCGGAGCAAATAATTGCCCGCGGCTGAAAACGTCGCTGACGTAACCAAGCTGTTGACGTTCTGAAAAGTGACGACACCTGGGCCATCGGCGACAGACCAAGTCACGCTGACGCTGCCTGGCACCGTCGGAAGGCCGTCATCCGAAACTGTCCCTGACAAGGCGACGGCCGTGGGGAGGGTTACGGACTGATCTAGGCCGGCCGACACCAGCGGGGCGACATTTCCTGCTGTGACTGGGACGGTGTAGGCCACTTCATTGGACGGAAGGCTTTCCTGACCGTCGGCGGTATAGGCGGTGGCAACGAAGTAGTAGGTGTCTCCTTCAGTGAGGTTGGAAATGGTGGTGGAGGTGGAGGTGCCAACATCCACACGAACCGTGTAGTTGCTGCTAGCGATGCCGTAGTGAATCGCATAGCCAGCCACCCACGAATCGGGGCTGGGATCCCACTCCAAAGTGACGCCGGCGGCGGTCTGAAGGGCCATCACTGCCGCGAACAGGGTCGCGAGACGGCAGGCGCGCTTCAGGGGGCGCAGTATTTTTTGACCTATGGCCAGCACTTCTTCATGCGTATCGTCACTCTCTTGAGCAGCAGCGGTGCCAGCACCACGGCAGCCGCCTCGCCGGTTTGCTCCCGCCACTGTTCCTTTCCGCGCAATCGATGCCGATCTGGACGAACTACACCAGAATGCTGGCGTTGTTTATTATCCGGAGTCGTTCGTGACCGCTGATCGTGCCAGGTTGGCCCTTGTTCGAAAAAGAGTCTTCGGGCTGAAGGCGGGGTGACGCATCGGCGCGGCGTGCCTCAAAACGATGCAACCGCAGTCCACGGGCACGACGCTGTCGATGGGATGCCTGCGAGACGCCGTCAACGGCTAACCGGCCAGAGTAGAAGCTCTTTGTCGGGGTTCGTCTGATGACTACCTTGGCAAGCGTTTCTACGGGACACCGACTTGGAGGTGTGTCGCAAGAAAGGCCGGGACTCCCAGATGGCACCCGGACCGGGAGACTCAGCACGGCTCAGAAACTGAGAAGGTAGTCCATCCTAGGTTGCTTGGTTCTTTGCGCTCGTTCCCCCAATTCCCGTGACCCGTGTGTTTGGCCAAGCCCATGACATCCGCCGCTTGACCCGCGTTTCGGCTTCCGGTCTTCTGTGCCGGGATATGAGTTCCATGGATGCGGATTCGCCGGCCAACGAGACCGTCAACGCGTTGCGGGAAGCGTTGCGCACGTCGCCAAACAACCTTCACCTGCGCCAGTTGCTGGCCGACACACTGCTCGGCAACGGCCAACCGGCGGAGGCGGAGAAGGAATACCGCGAAGCCCTCGCCCTGTCGCCAAACAGCGTCGGGCTGAAGCTCGGGCTCGCCCGCGCGTTTCACCAGCAGGGCAAGCAGAGCTACGCCCTGGTCATCGTGGAAGACCTCGTCAAACAACCCAACGCGTCCGCCCGCGCCTTCCTGCTGCACGCGCGGTTGCTGGCCGGGATCGGCGAGATCGAGCAGGCGGTCCAGCAATATCGGCGCGCCGTGGAAACGGACGCCGCCGTGGCAGACGTGGAATTCGCCAGCCGACTCGGGATTGGCGCGAGCGAAACGGAGAGCGAGGTGGTGGATGGAAAGGTGCGCGCCGCCTGGAACGACGACGACGACGCGCCGCCGCCCGCCGACATCGAACGACCAAAGATCACCTTCGCGGATGTGGGCGGCATGGAGAAGCTCAAGGAGGAAATCCGGCTCAAGATCATTCACCCGCTGGCGCACCCGGATCTCTACAAGGCCTACGGCAAACCCATCGGCGGCGGCATCCTCATGTATGGCCCGCCCGGTTGCGGCAAGACGTATCTGGCGCGGGCCACGGCGGGCGAGATCAAGGCGGGCTTCATCGCCGTCGGCATCAACGACGTGCTCGACATGTGGATCGGCAACAGCGAGCGCAACCTGCACAGCCTGTTCGAGCAGGCGCGCGATCACAAACCATGCGTGCTGTTCTTCGACGAAGTGGACGCGCTGGGCGCGAGCCGCAGCGACATGCGTCATCACGCGGGCCGGCAATTCATCAACCAGTTCCTCTCCGAGATGGACGGCGTGAAGACCTCGAACGAGGGCGTGCTCATCCTCGCCGCCACCAACGCGCCGTGGCATCTGGACTCGGCGTTTCGCCGGCCCGGGCGATTCGATCGCGTGCTGTTCGTGCCGCCGCCGGACGCCGCCGCGCGCGCTGCTATTCTGCGCCTGCAATGCCGCGGCAAGCCGGTTGAGGAGATTGACTATGACCATCTCGGCAAGAAGACGGATCATTTCTCCGGCGCGGACCTGAAGGCGGTGCTGGACGTGGCGGTGGAACGCAAGCTTCAGGAAGCGCTGAAGGCCGGTGTGCCCAAGCCGCTCACGACGAAAGACCTCGCCGCCGCCGCGGCCACGCTGAAGCCAACGACGAAGGAATGGTTCGCGACCGCCCGCAACTACGCGCTCTACTCCAACCAGGGCGGGATTTACGACGACATCCTGCAGTATTTGAAGCTGTAGCCAAGTTGTTATGAGCAAGCGGGTGTCCGCATTCAAGCGTTTGATGGTCGTCGGACTGGCTACAGTCCTCGGCTTTGCGTTGCTGGCCGCGGCGGGCTGGCATTTCGGGCTGCGCCGACCAGTTGGCAGTGGCGCGGCCGGATCGGGCGTTGACCGGGCTGCCTTTGAGAAACTGCGTGTGAGCCAGCCGGTCTTGTTCGTCGGGTTGGGTGACAGCGTGACGGCCGGCTTTGGCGCGAGGAAAGGGTATTCGTATTTCGACCGGCTGGTCGCCAACCCGGCAGACGAGTTTGCCGATCTGAAGGGGCTTTGCCTCTCGGCGGTGATTCCGCAGTTGAGGGTGACGAATCTGGCGTTGTCCGGCAGCACCTCGCTGAACCATTTGAAAACGGAACTGGCGCGGCTCACCGTCCAACCGAGCAACGTTCTGGGCATCGTCGTCATCACAACCGGCGGGAACGACATCATCCACAACTACGGCAAAACTCCGCCGCAGGAAGGCGCGATGTATGGGGCCACGTTGGCCCAGGCAGAGCCGTGGATCGGAAACTTCGAGAGGCGCTTGGATCAAATGCTCTCGGGGATCGAGGAGCGGTTTCCCGGCGGCTGCCACATCTTCCTGGCGAACATCTATGATCCCACCGACGGCCTCGGCGACGCGGAAAAGGCCGGCCTGCCGCGCTGGCCGGACGGTTTGGCGATCATTGAACGTTACAACCAGATCATCGCCCGGTGTGCGCAGAAGCGGGCGAACGTGCATTTGGTGGACATTCGTGCCGAATTCCTCGGGCACGGAATCCACTGCACGCAATTCTGGCGGGAACATTACCGCAAGAACGACCCGCACTACTGGTATCACGACAACCTCGAAGACCCGAATGAGCGCGGGTACGATGCGCTCCGGAGGCTTTTTCTGCGAAGCATGGCCCAGGCGCTTGCCGGCGGTCTGCCAACTTCCCGACCATGAACCCTCACCTCGAACGCGGTCTGCTCCTCTACCAGCAATCCCGCTACGAATTGGCCGACGCCGAATTGCGTCAGGCGCTGGCGGACGAACCCCAGGATGCCTACGCCCACGCCTTGCTCGGGCTGTCCCTGGCGGAGCGCGAGCAATTCGAGGAAGCCACGGCAGAGGCACAGCAGGCGATCCACTTCGCGCCGGATTTCCCGTTTGCCCACTACGCACTGGCGCGTGTGTTCTACGATCGCAACCGTTACGCCGAAGCGCGTGCCGCCATCGAGGAGGCGATTCGTCTCGACTCCGCCGACGCGGATTATTTCTCGTTGCTCGCCGGAATCCATTTTCAGGAAAGGCGCTGGCCGGACGCGCTCCAAGCAGCCGAGCAAGGGCTGGAGCTGGACGCCGAGCACGTCGGCTGCACGAACCTGCGCGCGATGGCGCTGGTCAAGCTGGGCCGAAAGGCAGAAGCGGGCGCGACGATTGATGCCGCGCTGGCCAAGGCCCCGGAGAATTCCCTCACGCATGCGAACCAGGGCTGGACGCTGCTGGAACGCGGTGAGCCGAAGCAGGCGCTGGAGCATTTCCGCGAGGCGCTCCGGCTCGATCCCGAAAACGAGTGGGCCCGCGCCGGCATCGTCGAGGCGCTCAAGGCGCGGAACCTCATCTACGCCGGGATGCTAAAGTATTTCCTGTGGATGTCGAAGCTCAGCAGCCGCGCGCAATGGGGCATCATCCTGGGCGGCTACTTCGGCAGCCGCCTGTTGGGTTCGATGGCCCAATCGAATCCCGACCTTGCGCCGTGGGTACTGCCGGTGCGCATCCTCTACATCACGTTTGCCGTGCTCACGTGGACGGCCTATCCGCTGTTCAACCTGATGCTCCGGCTGAACCGGTTTGGCCGGCTGGCGCTGACGCCGGCACAAAATGTAGAAGCCAACTGGGTGGGCGCGTTGTTCTTTCTGGCGAGCCTTTCCCTGGCTGGCTGCGTCGCGATGGGATTCGGCAGTCCTTGGCTGATGTCGTTGGCGGTATTCGGGCTGTTGCTACTGCCGTTGAGCGGCTACTTCCGCTGCTCCGCTGGCTGGCCGCGGAACACCATGCTCGCCGTTGTGCTCGTCCTGTTGCTGATTGGCGGCGCGGCCATCGCGTACATCTGGCAGGCTTACCTCGGCGATGCTCAATACATGAAAGCCACGGCCAAGCGGGCTTTCGGATTCCTCTCGCTGTTCGGCGTGGGCGTGCTCCTCTCGACGTTCCTCGCGAACGTCCTCGCGCAGCAACGCCCCCGACGGTAACGCCTGCCCGAACGAAACGGTAGCCGCGGACGTCAGTCCGCGCTGTGGTTCGGTTCGCGCCAGCGGACGTCGGCGAGCTACAAACTCCGGGCGACTGGCAACGCCTGAATGTGCCCGCGCAGCAACTCGGTCATCGGTCGCACGCCGGTCTTGGCGTTGAGCTTCTGTTCCTGCAGCACTTGCAGCACGTCCACTGGCTCGCCAAAGACCACCTTGGCCCGGCGCGGTGCCGGGTAGTGCTCATGTTCCAGCACGTCCTCCTCCAGTTTGAAGATCGTTTCCGCGATGCGGTCGGGCGTCGGGTTGCGGCGCAGGTATTGGCCGGGATAGCTGTACAGTTGCTGGGCGACGAAGAGTTGCTCCAGTTCGTCGTAGAGCCCGTGTTGGCGCTCCGCGGTCGGCGACGGCGTGCCGTTTAGTTCCTGCCGGATGACGTGCCGCAAGGCTTTCAGGCGAAGCGGCACGGGCTGACTTTCGTTGCGGCGGCCGTGCTTCTCCTCGATCTGCTGGATGAGATGCTGCTGCAACTTCTGGATGCGCCCGACCAGGTCGCCCTTCTGCGCTTCGCCCATGAACTCCTCTTCCTTGATCGAAAGCAGCGCGCCGCCGAGCCGGTAAATGCGGTCCACGACCTCCAGTTGCGACTTTGGTTTCCAAGTGATGCGCTGCTCCAGCGCGTCCAACCGTGGGGAAAACGTCGCCGACACTGACGGATCGTGCGTGATGTGGATTGCCGTCGGGACAGCGTAGCTGCGCCTGCCTTCGGGCAGTTTCTCGGCGGCGCGCAGCAGGATGGTGGCGACGCCTTCGTTCAGCAGGTCCAACTCTTCGTGGTGATGCCAAATCTCGCCTTCGGGGAAGATCACCAGCGGATGGCGGCCTTCGCGGAGGAGATTCATGGCTGTGCGGATGGCGGCGAGGTCCGCGCCCTCGCGATCCACCGAGAACGCGCCGGAGTGCTGGAGCACAAAACGGGACAGCCAGCCCCGCTCGAAACACTCGCGCGCCGCCATGAAATGAAACGCGAGCCCGCATCGGCGTCCCACCGTGACGAGTAGGGCCGGGTCGGCATGGTCGGCGTGATTCGGCGCGACCAAGACCGATTGGCCGCTCTTCACCAAGCGGACGAGGTGCTCCTGTCCGCGGACGGTGACGCTGCGGATGTTAAAACGCTGCCGCAGGATGAACGTCGTCAGGCCGTGCAGCACGGGCCGAAACCACGCCGCATACTTGGGCGGGCGGAAGACGTATGGCGTTTGTGGACGGAAGAGGTTCACTCGCTTCGCCCTGCAAGTTGCACTGCGGTTTCCTTAGCCTTTCTCAGGTCCAGTTTGCCAGAGCCAAGGAGCGGGAATGCGTCCACGTGAAAGAAGGCGTCGGTTCGCGGTTTCCAAAGGTTGGGCAGATCGCATTGTGCCAGCTTCTCCAGGCACGCCGGCAGCTGATCGGATGGCAGCTTGTGCAGCACGACGAGGCGCTCGCCTTTCTTTTCATCCGGAACGCCGACCACGAAAAAGTTGTGTTCGGTCGAGCCGGCCAACTCGTGCAACCGCTCTTCCACCTTGATGTGCGGCACCATTTCGCCGCCGATCTTGCTGAAGCGGCTCATGCGATCGGTGATTTGGAGGAAGCCGTCTTCGTCCTGCGTCGCGATATCGCCGGTCGCGTACCAGCCGTCCCGCAGCACTTCGGCGGTCTTCTCGGGTTTGCCGAGATAGCCGCGCATGATGTTCGGGCCGCGCACCAACAACAATCCCGGTTCGCCGACGGGGCGCGGTTCGCCAGTGGCCGGATCTACGATGCGCACGCACACGCCCGGCAGCGGATGACCGATCTTCCCCTTCTTGGCGCCGACCTGGCGGAAACCGGCGGCGCGAAAGTCGTGCGTGTTCACGGTGACAGCGGGCGCGCACTCGGTGCAGCCGTAAGCCTCGTACGGGCGGATGCCAAATTGTTCCTCGAAGGCGTTCGCCAAACGCTCGGGCAGCTTCTCGGCGCCCACGGCTACCAAGCGCAAGCTGCCGAACTGGTCTGGCGAGCAACCGCGCATGTAGAATTGGAGAAAGGTCGGGGTTGCCAGGAGGAACGTGACTTCGTGATCGCACACTAGTTCGCCGATGGTTTTGGCATCGAGCGGGTTCGCATGATAGGCCACCCGGACTCCCATGACCGACGGCAGTGCCATCGTCCCGGTGAAGCCGAACGAATGGAAGAACGGCAACACGCCGAGAAAGCAATCCTGCCCCGTGGGCGCGAAGACTTGTCCCAGTTGCTCGATGTTCGACTTTACGTTGTAGTGGCTGAGCATGACGCCTTTCGGCTCCCCCGTGCTGCCGCTGGAGAAGATCACTGTGGCGAGATCGTCGAGGCGGGCCTTGCGTTCGCAGCCGAGGCAGCGTTCGAGCAAACCCGCTGGAAACAAACCAGCCATGAGCACGGCGGTAAGTTTCTCACCGAAGGTCGGAGCGCGACCGGTCCCCGGTCGCAGCGGCTGAGGTGCGGTGGGTGGGAGGTGGTTTTCCCCGGCGTCTTGCGCGTTTGATTGCTGCGGTTGGGGACCCTCTGCGGTCCGGCCCAAGACGTCTTCCAGGAAGACCACCTCGCCCGGCAGCTTGAGTTTCACCTTTTCGAGAAAGACGCGCGCGGTGAGCACCGTTTTGATGTCACACTGGCGAATGCACGAGGCGAGCGATTCTTCGGACAACGTGTAGTTCAGATTTACCGGCACTTTCCCGCATAGGAGCGCTGCCCAGTTGGCTAGCGATCCGGCGACCGACGGCGGCAGGAGCAGGCCCACCATCTTCTGGCCGGCCCAGATGTGGCGGAGCCGGCGCGCCATCACAATCGTCCGCACCAGCGTCGAGCCGAAACTGACCTTGGCATGTTGGGCGTCGGCCATCGCTTGGCGGAAGGGGTGTCGTCGCGCGGTGTGGACAAACGCCCGGTGCAGGGGGTGCATGCGAGCGCGCCGGGTCCGCCAGGCCTGGGCCATCAGTTCCTGCACTTGTTGACGCACCTCAAAGGGCGAGGCCGTGTGGGGCAGCGGCTTACCATAGTTGACGGTTACGCGATGTGGAATTCGCCCCGGCCACTTCCAGATAAAACGGTGCTTGTCGAAGCTGAACAAGCTGCCCCAGACGCCATCCAACGCCACCGGAACGATGGGCGCTTCCACATCCTTCATGATTTTTTGGAAGCCCCGCCGGAACGGCAGCATCTGGCCGATCCGGGTGATCTGGCCCTCGGCGAAAATGCAGACGACCTCGCCGGCACGGATGGCGTCACTCGCCGTGCGGAGCGATTGAATCATCTCGCGCGGGCGCAGCTCGGAGGAGATCGGGATGGCGCCGGAGACTTTTGCCCAGGGCTTGATTAGCGGCATTTCGTAGATTCCCTTGTACATCACGAACCGGATCGGCCGGTCGGTTGAAGCCTGGAGCAATAGTGCGTCGGCGAGCGACAGGTGATTGCAGACAAACAGCGCCCCGCCGCGCGCGGGGATGTTGTCGCGCCCCAGCACGCGGACGCGGTAAAGCGTGTGTGTGAAGAACCAAAGAATCACCCGGAAGACGGATTCGGGGAGGACGCTCACGAAGAGGATCGTGCCCAGCAGACTCAATCCCGCACCAAAGAGTATGATCTCGCGTAGTTCGAGTTGGAGCGTATTGCGCAGCAGGTAGAAAAGTCCGGACGCGCCAAAAATCCCAACCCATGAAAGGAATGCCGAAGCCGCAATAACGCCCCCTTTGCTGCCGGGATCGGGCCGATGCTGCACAAGCGCGTTGACCGGCACCACGTAGAATCCGCCCCAGAAGCCGAGGAGGGCGAGATTGCCGACGAAAACAGGCAAGGTCAGTCCATGCCTCGCCAGCAAAGCGCCAAAGATGGCCAGCCCAAGCGCACCCACGGGCACAAGGGCGATCTCGATCTTCTTTGCAGAGAGATAACCGGACGTCACGCTGCCGAGGGCGATGCCCACGGCCAGGGCTCCTTGCAGATAGGCACTCTGGAGATCCGTGAGGTGGAAGACATCCTTGCCGTAGAAGAGCAGGGTTGGCTGGAGCAGCGCCCCCAGAAACCAGATGTAGTTGCTGGACAGAACAGCGATCAACAGCAGGCGATCACGGCGAATAAGCTGAAACTGAGCCCAGAGGTCGCCGAGGAAGTTCACGCGAAAGCGCTTTGTCGGATCCGCTGCGGGCAGCCGGCTGATGCCGAGACTGGTGGTGGTGCCCAGGCAGGCCAGCGCCACCAGTAACGCCCCTGACCAAAGTTGATTGGTCTGAAACCTGTCGGACAGGCCGCCGGCGGCCATCGTGCCGGTAATGACCGCCAGGAAGGTGCCGAGGCCGATGAATCCGTTGCCCCAGGAGAGCTGCTTCTCCGGCAACAACTCCGGCAGCAAGCCGTACTTGGTCGGGCCGAAGAAGGCGCTTTGCGCGCTCATCAGGAAGATTACCGCAAGCATCAGCGGAATGCTTTTCCATCCGAATCCAAGCACGGCCAACGCCATCACCAGGATTTCCGCGATCTTCACCCACACCGCGACGGTACGCTTGCTGTAGCGGTCCGCGAGATGCCCGCCCGCCATGGAGAAAAGAATGAACGGCAGGGCAAAGATCACGCCCACGAGCGGAACGAGGCGGTCCCGGTCGCCGGGCGGCAACTGACGCATGATGACGAACGTGACGAGGAACTTGTAGACATTGTCACTGAACGCACCTTGGAATTGGGTGGCGAAAAGACACCAGAAACCGCGGAGGTTACGAGGGGCAGTCTCGGCGGTTGGTGTTTCTGCCGCGTCGGTCGATTGGACGTCGCTCATAATGCGGATCGAATCACGGCCCGACCGTAGCAGAGGGTCTTTGTCGCGCCCAATCGAAAAATCTGGTGGCGCTTTCGCGAGTAGTGATGTGCCCGTTCGCCGTCTGGTGAGTTGCGACTCGCGATGAGCGCAAGAAGAAGCATTTGTTCAGAGCCCCTGCCGCGAATCGCTGCGAGGCTACAGGCGGGGCATTTCATCTGCGGCGACTTCAGAGACCTTTCGCCACACCCGACAACTGCATCACGGCGCCGAGATGCGCCGGATGGAGCTCCACCGCTTGCTGGAAAGTGGTCTTGGCCTTCGCGGCGTCTTTCAACCCGAGTTGTCCCAGGCCGATCAGGTAATGCGCATTGGCTTGACGCACGCGCTCGCTCGTCTTCTCGCCGAACTTGGCGAAATAATCCGGGGCTTCAGCTTTCGTGAGTTGTTCTTCGCCGGTCTTGATCAGGCGCTCGAAGATGGGTTTGGCTTCGTCCGAGCGATCGAGTTTCTGCAAGGCCAGCGCGCGGAAGTAATCAGCTTCAGACGAACCGCCGCCCTGGCCCGCAGCCGCCTGCTCGAAGGCCTTCCTTGCCGCCGCGGCGTCGGCGAGCGCCTCCTGAGCCGTGCCGATGAGGTATTGGATCTGCGCCGTGCGTGGCGAACGGCGGGCCCGGCCAACTTCCAGGTTGTCCGGATATTCCAGCGCGGCTTCGTAGGCGGCGAGCGCTTCGCGAGGTTTCTTATCCGCCGCAAGCTTCTGACCGTGCGCGAGGCAGGCGTCCACATGGACGCTGTGAATCTGGCTGCTGCCTTCCCAATTGCGGAAGTGCCGGCCTCGGAGCAGTTCGACTGCGCGGTCTGCCTGACCCGCGACGGTGAGCAAAACGATCTCGCGCGTGAGGGCGTCGTCGCGCTGAACCACGGTGGCATGATGCTTCGTCAGCATCTCCAGGCGCTTGGTCACGGCTGCGCCGCCGGCCTCGTATTGCACGTCGAGTTCGTAGAAGAATCGCGGCTCGGTCGGATCCAGTTCGACGGCTTTTTCCAAGCTGGCGATGGCTTTGGGGATGTTCTTCTCGTGCTGCGCGTAGGCGAGGGCGAGGTTGCGATGGATGAGTGCATAGAACTTCTCCGGATTCAGATTGTTATGGGCCTGCATCACGTCGGTGTAAGGAGTCCGGCTGCGCGCCGCTTCCCATGCCTTGATCGCCCGATCGGGTTGATTGTCATAAAGCAGATTACCCAGGTAATAAGGAGCGTGAGGGTCAGTCGGTGCGCTCTTTGTCGCCTGTTCAAAAAGCACGACCTCCTCGAAGCGGGACGGGAAGCAAGCCATCGGCGAAACACGTGGCGACATTCGTCGGTCTGCGCGTCCCGCGTCAAAGTCGAAACAAGGTAGCTCCCCAAAAGCCGCTGCAGCATAGGTGACGAGCGGATTCCCTTGTTTGGCGTCAACCTTGCGCAAGTCTTGGCTGGCGCTGAGCAGGCCCATGGCTTCCTCACCCATTCCGGCTCTGGCGTAGTCCCAAGCATTCTCCAGTGCTGCCGCGTCTCCAGAGGACAGGAGTTGATGCAGATGGGCGAGAGCAGCCACTTCCGCATTTGTGGCCCTTTGTTGTTGGCGGGCCAAATACAACTCGTACGAAGCGCGCAGATTCAGAGGATCGGAATGCAGGACTTGATCGGCAGCTTGCGCGGCTTCCTCGACGTGCCCAAGTCTGCGCAGGATCGCCACGGCCAAACAGGCAACGTTCGCGTCTTCTTTCACGAGGTCGCGGTCGCCACGGAGGAGTTCAAGGGCCCGCTCAAACTGCATTTCGACACATTCGAGTTCGGCAAGTGCATAACGACTTGCCGCATACCATTCCGCACTCCACGCAGCTCTGTGGAGTGCATCCTTCGCGTGGGCATTGCCCAAGGCGCGTAAAGCAACCCCAAGATAGTAATAGGCCTCGCCGTTCTTTGGCCGGACATAGTGCGCACTTGATCGGGTGATGGCGTTGCTTAAGAACTTCGCCGCCTCCTCCCAGCGCCATTGTTTGCAGAGCAGGATGCCCATCGCGGTGTTGGCGCGGTAGTCGCCGGGATCACGGCGGAGAATTTCCTCGTAGTAAGGAGCGGCTTCGAAGGACGGGCTGTAGAGCTGCTCGATGCGCTGACCGGTGAAATAGAGCTCGTCGGTGCTGGCGTAGTCTTTCGGCGGTCTGGGCTTCTCGACAGGCTTGGGCATCGGCGAGTTGGTCGAATGCTTGGACTGGTATTCTACAAGCAGACGTCCATCGGCGGCCCGAAGTGAGAGCGGGTAATCCCCAACCGTCCACCGGAACTGAGGATAGTTGAATTGGATTGAGAACGGTTTCGTGGGGCCGATGTCGAAGGTGGCTTGCCAGTGAATTACTCCTGTCCCTAGTGTTGCGTGTGCGTTTGTGAACTCGGCTGTCGTGTTGAACGCGATTCTGCTGGTCTCACCGATGTCCTCAACAACTACCGCCGCGTCGCGCGTGGCCGCCTTCACACCGCCCAAGTCGCGGATCGGATACCACCAGTGCTTCCATTCGCGCGTTTCGCCGGGCTGAATCCAACTGTAATCGGGCTGGTTGTCCGACCACGCGCCGGCCATGAGTTCGAGATACGGGCCGTCGTCGTCGGTGAGGATCTTCGTCCACATCTCGCCTTCCGGGCCGTTGCCCCACTCGAAGAATTTCTTGCCCGGTGCGACGTGGTGATCCGCCCAGTGGATCACGCCCGCCTGCCGTCCGTGATCGTAGCCGCCGAACCAGTCGTCCTCGTAGTTCCAGGCGAAGAAGGACTTCGGCGTGTCGTGGTTTTTCCACCACGAGATGTCCACGCCGCGCGTGTAATCGCTGCCGCCGTAGTTCTGCCGCGCGACGGGCCAGCTCGCGAACTCCGGCTTGCCGTGTTGGACGGTCCATTCCGTGCCGGGCGGGAAGAGCACCTGGTAATTTGTGTTCGCATGTACGGCGGGGTTGATCCAGAAGAGCATCGGCCACGCGAACGGCGTCCGGTTGAAAACCTTGCAGGTGAGTTCCAGGTAGCTGCGATCCGGGTAAAGCGTCATGCCCACGAGCCATTTCATCCGATGGCGCAACTCGATCTCGCCGACCCAGATCGTGGCGCTACCGTCGGCGTTGGTGGTGGTCGTGTAATCGACCGGCATGAAGCTGGAGGCGCGATGATGATGCGGCACGTTCCACTCAACGCCGCCGCTGATCCACGCGCCGAGCATGCCGATGAGCGCGGGCTTCACGAC
>CAZWJC010000202.1:0-13440 GCA_964634255.1 uncultured Verrucomicrobiota bacterium
TCGATGTAGAACTGGCCCTTGAAGCCGATCTTCTTCTTGTAGTCCACGGCCATGTGAAGGAAGGCGGCCAAGTGATCCAGCTCCCGCTTCATGTCGGTGTTGAGCAGGCTGCTGTAGCCTTCGCGGCCGCCCCAGAAGACGTAGCCCTCACCGCCCAGTTCGTGCGTGACTTCGAGGGCCTTCTTCACCTGCGCGCCGGCGAAGGCGAACACGTCGGCGTTGCAGCTCGTGGACGCACCCATGGCGTAACGCGGATTGCTGAACAGATTCGCCGTGCCCCAGAGCAGCTTGACGCCGGTGCGCTTCTGTTCCTCCTTCAACACCTTGACCACGGCGTCGAGGTTCTTGTTCGATTCCGCGAGCGTCTTGCCCTCGGGGGCGACGTCGCGGTCGTGGAAGGCGTAGAAGGGCGCGCCGAGCTTGGAGATGAACTCGAAGGCGACGCGGGCGCGCTTCTGGGCGTTGCCGACGGAATTCGAGCCGTCGTCCCACGGACGCAGCATCGTGGCCGCGCCGAACGGATCGCTGCCCGTGCCGCGGAACGTGTGCCAGTACACGACCGAGAAGCGCAGGTGGTCGCGCATGGTTTTGCCGGCGACGACTTCGTCGGCGTTGTAATGCTTGAAGGCCAGTGGATTCTTGGACTGCGGTCCTTCAAAGGGGATGTTCGTGATGTCTGGAAAGGCGGCTTTCATGCGTTGCATTGTTAGTGTTTCGTGATGACCGCGACTTGCTAGATCAAATCGCAGCGGGCTTCAAGCCCAATTGCGTCCACATTTTCACGACATGACAGCGGTGACTGAAGGCCTGAGCGTCGCGGAGTGGTTGCGTCTCGAACCGCTGACTTCCTACACAAAAAGGCGCGGAACGGAAGTTCCGCGCCAAATGTTAATAAAGCCCGATTTCTAAGAAGCTAGGTCAGGAAGCGGCGCAACGCGCCAAGACCGAACATGCCCATCCCAAGGATGGTGACCGTCAACCCACCCTCAGGGACCTGAGTGGTCGTGCCTTCAAAGAAATCATAATGTGACAGGCCGTTCTGCTTCAGCTTGGGGTTGCCATCTTTGTCCAAATGGTCCCAATCGGGGTACGTAGGCGCATCAAAGGAGTATTCTCCCGGCGTTCCAAGATAAAACAATTGAACCTCATGCGGGTTCTTGTCTGCCCCACCCCATTTCAGGAGCAAGTATGCAAATGATGAGGAGACAGTAATCTCAAAATCCTCAGTCGGGCCTGATGGCGTCTCTGTTCTTGGATACCCGCTGTCCACGTCGAATGAAACTGGTGTTGGGATGGGGGGCAAGTCCGGCTCTATAGCCGCGTTGTAGGCTGTAAGCAGGCTCTGGGCAAAGGCATAGGTGGAGGCGGGACTGTTGTTGTCCGAATTACCTTCGCCGACGAGGACCGGTACCGGAATAGCAGCCGTCGGAAAAACCGCGAAGCAAAAACAAGAAACAGCAAGCAAAACCGTCTTCAGCATAAAATCTTTCTTCATCGATTAATGGGAAACTGTCGCAGCTTCCAAGCCAACAACCGAGCCCAATTCTCCCTAAGACTCAACGCGCTCACTTTGTGAACCTTACACAAAAGCACGGGCTACCAAGATCCTCATGCCCTGGAGAGTCGTTGCTAAGAGTGTAAGTTCGGCCGACGATGTTGATCTGGTTCTCAACGGAGAACTAACTACCTGCTGATGTTGAGTCTCAGTTTGTGAGAACCGGAACAAAGCAGGCGATCTTCCTCAAGCGACGGGTAGTGCCATGATTGGCCACGCTCGGTTGGAGGTATGGATCTTGCGCCCTACACCGCAAATGTCGCAGGCATTCACTTGGGTCAGATCTGTCGCGAGCCAGTCGGGTTGATAGCTTGCCAGTTCTTCGAACCGGCTGCCGCCCGTGGCCACCGCCAATACCCTGGCGCCGATGGCCCGGCCGCAGCGGACGTCGTGCGGCGTGTCACCTACCACGACGATCTGCTCGCCACGGAGGTCTTCGCGGAGCACCCGGCAACCGCGGTCGCGCGCGATGACTGCGATCTGGTTGCGATCCTCGTGGTCATCCCCGAAACCACCGGTGACAAACGTGTCCCACAGGCCGAATCGGCGCAGCTTCAGTTCGGCGCCGAGCCGAATGTTCCCGGTCAGCAATCCGATAAGCGGCGGTTGCGGCAGTGTCTGGAGTTCGCTCAGGAATCTGTCGACGCCGGCGAGGGTGCGGCCTTCGCACTGCTGAAGCTGGTCGTCGAGCAGGAAGACGTAGCGCTCGAAGAACCGTTGGTAGTTGGCGCTCGTGCCAGGAATGCCGTTCGCCTCGAACACTTCCCGGACCAGCCCCGTATCCGTGCGTCCCGCAAACTTGAGCTGCGTAACACCGTCCACGCCAAACTCCGCGGCGAATGCCTGCGCAAACGCCCTCACGCCCGCTCCACCCGTGCGGATGAGCGTGCCGTCAATGTCGAACAAAACCAGCCGAACCATGCGCGGAAAGGCTACGAAAACCACCGCGGCTGAGCAAACCTTCTGATGCCTAACGTGAGCGAAGTTGCTTCTGGCGGGCGGGCGGAAACGCGGCCCGTGCCCCAGCCACCCGTCACGGCACCCAGCGTCCCCGATAGTAACGCCGCGGGGCCGGGTCCGCCGGCGAATCGACGTAATCAAAGTAACCATCGGACGTCACGTTGGTCTTGAGCGCCGTCCAGGCGGTGAAGTTCGTCGTTGCGTCGATCGAGAACCGTGTGCCGGATTGCCCGGTGAGCCGCAACCACGTCTGACTTCCGGCCCGTCCCAGCAGATCCAAGCGGGGCCGGGGCGGCGGGCCCGCGGATTCGGCTGTTAGTTCGAAGTTGTCGAACAGCATGTCGTTGTCGCCCGGGAATTCCGGATCGTAGATTAACCAGAGTGCGTCGATTTCCCCAAGGCTGAGTTCTGCGTTCACGGTGGTCATGGGCAGGTTCGTGGCGATGAGCCGGCTATCGAGCGACGCACTCCAGCGGTTGGACGCGTAGTTCATGGTGACGGTCAGCAAGTGCGCCTGGCCGTTGGTGAATGTGACCGGGGTGTTCGTCAGGCCGTTCGCCCCATCCAGCAAGTAGGAGACATCCCGATAGAAATTGTCGAAATCCAGCGAGAAGAGCCGGTTGGTTTGCTGGTTGTAGATGCTCCAGCGGAAGTTGTCCCACGCTTCAAACGTGGAATCCTCGATGTTCATCAGAACCGAGAATTTCACCACCGGCAGATTTGCGGCCACCGGATGCAGCCCGATGGGACGCCAGACCACCGCGTAATCTTCGTTGGTGGTCGCCGGCGCGTAATACCCGATGTAAGCCTGCTGTCCCTGGCCGGCGATCAAGTTGGTGGCGATGCCGTTGCCGCCCGTTCCCTCGCCCAGCCAATCTTGCTGGCCGGCCAGGGTCCATGCGGTGCTGTAACCCTCGGAAACCTCAAAGCGGGTGCTGAAGATGTTCGTCGCGCAGCTTCCGCTGACGACGCTGACCGCAAGCAGAGCGACACCCAAGGCGCGGGTGACAACTGCCGGTGTTCGATGGTGGTTCATGGGAGTAAGGTTCGCTTCCACGGTTTCTAACACGACAGCGCGTCATCCGTTTTCGGACCACGCGCTCAAGGAAACATCTCGCAATAATTACCGCTGCTGCCGCTGACCGCCGCGTCCGCCTTCGGAGCGCCCGGCACTGGAACTCGGTGGACTGGAAGGCTGAGGAGTCGGAGCGCTTCGGGACGGGTTTGCCGCGGCCGGCGCTGGCGGTGCCGCCGGGGTCGGTCGAGGTGCGACGCTCGGCGCAGGCGTCGGCGCGGGCGTCGGAGCGGGCGTCGGAGCGGGCGCGGAGCGCATCACCGGCGGACTGTATGAAGGCGCGCTCGAGGGGCGCATTGTGGTCACCGGCGCTGACGGACGAGCCTCAGACCGGACGACGGGAGAGGGCATACTTAAACGCGGGTTCACGGGTGCGGCAGGCGTTTGCATTGTCGGCACCGACGCAGAACGAGTGGGCTGTGTGCGCACCGGCGTGGTCGTCGCCGGGTTATTCAAGGACACGTTGGGCGAGGTGGGCGACGACCGCGTCCACGTTGGTGTGGTGTTTGCGCGGCTGCGCTCCAACGTGGTTGCGGGGGCAGGGCGGGACGCCGCGCCAGCCGACGTGGTGGGCGCTGGCTCACGTCGCCCGAAAGTGATCACGTTGTTGTTGCCGCCACTTGCTTGGGGCGTCTCCCGCGTTGCCGTCGGGGTTTCAGCGCGGGTAGCAGTCGCGGCGGTCGCCGACGGCACTGTTCTGGGCGAGGCAGTCGCGAACCGATTGCCTGTCGGCTCTGCTGACCGCGTGGGCACTGGTCTGGTGGCGACGGTATCGCGAGATTCACCGCGCGTGGTGTTTCCAGCGGGGACAGTGGACCTGCCGGGCGATGCCCTCTCCGGGTTGCGCCCGGTTGTGGCGGCCGGGTTGGGCGCGCGACCGCTGCGCGGCTCCGCCGTTGCGCGTCGGTCACTGAACGACGTGGCTGAAACACTCCCGGGTTCCATCCGACTTGGGCTTTGCCTGGTTGCTGCCGCCGCGGGAGAAGTTGGCGGCAGGTTGGGGCGGCGGATCACGAGTTCTTTGCCGCCGCGCTCCAAGCGGTCGCCGGGAACCAGGTTGGGGCCGCGTCCCGCGATCCCTTCCTCGCGCACGCGCACGGGCCGCAGTTCGCTCTTGGTGTAGTGCCCAACGCGATCCACGCCGATGCCTTTGTTGATGATCGTGTTGTTGTTGCCCACGATGACGTTGTTGACGACGGTGGCGTTCTTGTGAATGTCTCGTGCATGGTGCGGCGGCGCGCAATGTTGCGCGTAGTGGTGGCCATCATGATGCCCATGAAAGTGATTCCAGGGAACATACGAGTAACAGCCCCAGCCCAAGCCAAACCCGAAGCCGACGCTCACGGAACTGCCGTACCATGTGAAACCGACGCCGGCGGTGTAACAGGCCGCGGGCGGCAACGGCGCCCAGCCGCAATACGCATCGGTATAGCTCCAACTCACCCAGGACGGTCCCCAGACCGTGTCTGGATACCAGCACCAGCCCCAGCGCGGATGCGTAAACCACCGTCCGTAGTGGAACGGCGCCCAGCCCCACGAATAATCCGAATGCCAGTACCAACCGTAATCGCTGTAGATCCAACGTCCGCCATGGCAGTACGGCCGCCAGCCAGGCTGCAGCACCACCGTACTGGGCTGCCAACAACGCCCGTAGCCCTCCACCTCGATCCATGTCCCGTATGGCGAGAGCGAATCGTAGAAGTAGTTGTAGGTGACGCTGGCCGGCGGCGCCGGCATGGCTTCGGTAGTCACTGGCGCGGGCGGGGCCTCGGTAGCCTGCGGTTGCTCGATGGCCTGCGGCGCCGCAGCGGCGGCAATGGTCGCCGTGTCGGGTTGAGCCACTGGTGCGACAGACGCCGTTGCGGCAGGTGGGGCCACCATGGCCGGCAACGCGCCCCCGCCTTCGCGGAGCAGGCGGTCGTGCTCAATCATTGAGGTAATCACGTCGCTCGCCACGCCGAGATCGTTGAGATAGATGATTTGGTCGGAGCCCAGGTTGAAGGTGCCTGTAGTGTTGGTGACAAACGCCAACATGACCGTGCTTTGCACTCCGCCTTGCGTCAGTTTGACGATCTCGCTGGTAGCCGGCGAAAGCTTGAGCCCGGCCGGGATCGGTCTGACCTCGCTGCCCGGGGCTGCCTCGGCGCGTTCGGGAGGCGGGGCGCTTTCGGTGACTTCAGCGACCTTGCTCTCCGAGTTGGTCGCGGGGGACACCGCCGGAGCGGTGTTCGTCGGCTGCACGGCCGCGGTGGGCGTGTTGGTGGCGGAACTCTGCGCACACCCCGTCACGACAAGGGCGACCAGCGCGGCGACGCTGATGCGTCCAATCTGCAAAAGCCGGGTTTTCATAGCTCGCTCCATTCTACTCTGGTCGATCCAGATTTGCATGCTCACTTTCCACTGTACCGTTCGACTGGTTTGGGGGCTGGCCTATTCAGGGAGGGAATGTCACGAGCGGCGTGGGGGTAGCGACTTGAGCTGGAAACGGTTGCGTTTGCCCGGTTGACAGCCGCCGGACGAATTCATGCGGCGGCGGTTCGCGCGGCGAGGAATTGTTTCAACTCACCCGCCGCCTTGCCGCCGAAACCCGGCACTTCGGCCAGTTGCTCCACCGTCGCGAGACGCAACCGTTGCACCGAGCCGAATTTCTTCAGCAACGCTGCCTTGCGTGCCTCGCCGATGCCGGGGAACTCGTCCAGAATGCTCTCCGAGATCTTCCGCAGCCGAAGCTGCGCGTTGTAGGAATTGGCGACCCGGTGCGATTCATCGCGAATGCGCTGCAGAAGCTTGAGCGCGGGATGCTCCAACCCGAGCCGCAGCGGCTCGCTTGTGCCGGGGCGGTAAATTTCCTCGAACTCCTTCGCGAGGCCGATGACCGGCAGGTTCGGCAAACCCAGCTTCGCCAGTTCTTCGCAGGCCACCTTGAGCTGGCCTTTGCCGCCGTCAATCAAGATCAGGTTCGGCAGCGGCGTAATCCGCGACGCCCGCTCGACTCGCTCGCCGCGCTTCACCTTCGCGCTCGTTTCGTCCACGACCTTCTGCAACTCCTCGGGTATCGGCTCGCCGCCTTCGTCCGGGTTTTCACTTCGCGTTTCGCGTTTCGAGTCTGGTTTCTTTGCTTCGTTGAGCAGCCGCGTGTAGCGCCGGCGCACGGCCTCCGCCATGCAGGCGAAGTCGTCCTGGCCCTCCACCGACTTGATCTGCATCCGCCGGTAGTTCGTGCGATCCGGCCGCCCATTCTTGAAACTCACCACGCTGGCCACCTTGAGCGTGCCGCTGATGTTCGAAATGTCGAAACCCTCGATCCGCTGCGGTGGTTCAAGCAAACCCAGCGCCTCACCGAGCGCGGCCAAATCGCGCTCTGGCTCGATCGCCACCGGCAGGCTGTAAGGGACGCGCTCGAACTTCTCCTCCTTCCGCGTCGTTCGTTTCAACGCCACGAGCAAATCGCGCATCTGGGCAGCGCGCTCGTAGTTCTGCTCCGCGGCGGCCAGCTTCATCTCGGTCTCCAGTTGCTCCTGCATCCCGGTGCACTGGCCCTCGAGGAAGTCGCACGCGGCACGGACCTGTTCGAGATACTGCTCGCGCGTCACGTTGCCGATGCACGGCGCGGTGCAGTGTTTGAGGTGCGCGTAGAGGCAATGCTTGTAGTCGGCCTCGTTCGGCGTGAGCGGGCGGCAGCCGCGCAGGTTAAATTCGTGCCGCGCCAAATGCAGCACGCGGCGGAGCGACGTGGAATCCGCAAACGGTCCGTAGTAGCGCGCGCCGTCGTCCGTGCGGAAACGTGTGAAGGTGAACCGCGGGATCGGGTCGTTCAGGTTCACCTTGAGCATCAGGAAGCGTTTGTCGTCGCGGAAGCTGACGTTGTATTTCGGGTGGAACTCCTTGATGAGCTTGCCTTCGAGCAGCAGCGCCTCCGGCTCGCTCTTCACGACATGTACGTCGAAGTCGTGGATCGTGTCCACCAGCGCGCGGAATTTAAGGTCCCAGCCCATGCGGCGGGACGGCTGGAAATACTGGCTCACGCGCTTGCGCAGGTCGCGCGCCTTGCCGACGTAGATGACCGTGCCAAACCGGTCCTTCATCAAGTAAATGCCGGGCCGGTGCGGCAGCTCGCCAACCTTCTTGCGGATGGATTCCGTCGCAGGCATCGCGAGAAAGAAGTTAAAGGGGGTGAGGCAGAGTGACAAGCTGGCGGCGACGTTTTCGGAGTTGCGCGGACACGTGGGAAGGAGTACTCAGCGGCAAACTCAATCCAGAATACGATCATGAACGAGAATCCCGTCCCCGTACCGCCGCAGACACCCAACGAAAGCCAGGCGCGCCTGTGGAACATGTGGTGTCACCTGAGCGCGCTCGCCGGTCTGGTGGTGCCGTTTGGCAATGTCATCGGGCCGTTGATCGTGTGGCAGATCAAGAAGAACGAATTGCCATCCGTGGACGTTCACGGCAAGGCGTCGCTCAACTTCCAACTGACGGTGCTGATTGCCGTCCTGGCAGGCAGCGCGGTGGCGTTTGTGCTTTCGTTTCTCTGCTTGGGGTATCTCCTCTTTCCGGTGGTGTTTTTGGTTGGCGTGGCAGGAATCGTCCTGGCCGTCATCGCCGGCATCAAGGCCAACAATGGCGAGGACTACAAGTATCCGTTCAGCCTGACGTTGATCAAGTAATCGAAAGCGCTCTTCCGCGCGTCGTCAGATCTGAACCTCGATCACCTTCTTGGCGCGATCCTTCTTGCTCATCACTTTCACGTTCGCGTCCTCCTGCACCACGAGGGAGTTCGCGGGAACGCTGTTCGTTAGGAAGACATTCGCGCCGATGGTGCTGCCCTCGCCTACCACCGTGTCGCCGCCCATGATCGTCGCACCGGCGTAGATCGTGACGTGATCCTCGATGGTTGGATGCCGCTTTTGGCCGCGCAACGCCTGGCCCGCGGCGAGCGATTTTGCCACCAGACCCACGCCCTGATACATCTTCACGTGATCGCCGATGATCGTGGTTTCGCCCACGACCGTGCCGGTGCAATGGTCCACGAAGAAGTGCGTGCCGATCTGCGCGCCGGGGTGCAGGTCCATGCCGCTGCGTTCGTGCGCCCACTCGGTCATGATGCGCGGGATGAGCGGGACCTTGTTCAAATACAGCTCGTGCGCCACGCGCTGGACGGCGAGCGTTTCCACGAACGGATAGGCCACAATGACTTCTTCCGTGCTCAGCGCCGCCGGGTCGCCGTTGTAGGCCGCTTGGATGTCGGTTTGCAGCAATTCGCGAATGCGTGGGAGGCTTTCGAGCAGTTGCAGTGTGAGACTTTGGGCGACGTTTCGCAGGTTCTTCTTCGGATACTCGGGCGGCGGGTTGTAGGTGAGGCTTTTGTGGATTTCGTTCTTCAGACTGCCCGACACCGAAAACAACAGCGCACCTGTCTCGGCTTTGATCTCGGACGAGTGGATTGGTTTCTCATCGAAGAAGCCGGGGAACAACAACCGCAACAGGTCGCGCGTGAGGGCGGCGATGGCGCGTTTCGAAGGCAGATTCTTGCCGTCGAGATGATTAATGCCGCCGACCTCTTTGTAGGAGGCGAGAAGCTTTTCCGTCAGTTGGGCGACTGTGTTTTCCACGGTCGGAGTATTCCGCAGCGCTGGGGCGAAAGCAAGCCGGCCCCAGCCTCACACGGACTGCGCAAGCTGCAGGACCGCTTCGGCGACCCGCTCAACGCCGAGGTTTTTCATGCAGCGGAAATCAACCGGGCACTCGCGCAGGAAACAGGGCGAACAAGGCGCGTTTGATTGCAACAGCCGATGGCGCGGATCGCCCGGCAAGCCGGGCGCCGTCAACTCCGGTGAGGTGCTGCCAAACGGAACAACGACTGGCGTGCCGAGCGCAGCGGCGACGTGCATCGGCCCGGTGTCGTTCGTGAGCACGACGCGGCAGAGCTTGAGCAACGCCATCAGTTCGCGGAGCGAGGTCTTGCCCGCGAGACACACCGCGGCGCGATCCGGTGGCAGTTTGCCCGAGGTCGGCGGGCGCTCGGCTTCATAGGCGATGTCCGCAGCGATCTTCTCCGCCAACGCGGCGTCTGTGACGCCGCCGAAGACCAGCCACCGACAGGGCACGCGCCGCTGGACGATGGCGGCGGTCTCGATGAAGCGGTCGGCTGGCCAGCGTTTCGCGGGGCCATATTCCGCTCCGGGGTTCAAGCCCAGAAAGACGAATGGCCCGTTCAACGCGTCCGCCAACCCGAACTTCACAGCCGCCTGCCGCACCTCCTGGTCCGTCACCTCAAGCCGCGGTGCGAGTAATGCCGGGTTGGCCCCGAGAGCCGCCGCAAGATGGAGATACTCGTGGACTTGATGGCCGGTGCTTACTGGCGTTTGCTTCAACAGGTTGTTTGCAGAAGCCGGCCGCCGACTTTCCCCAGCGGCGACGAGCTTCGCGATTTCGCTGGCAGAGCGTTTGACCATCGGGACATGGCCGGAGCGTGTCGGAATGGCCCGGGTGAGAAACTGGTTACGCCACTTACGTGCATAACCGATGCGCTGTGGCACGCGTGCCAACCAGACTTCCAACGCCGAGCGCGGTGAGTTCGGCAAGATCAGCGCGACATCGAACTGGTCCGAGGCGACGCCTGCGGCAGTTTCCCAAAGTGTGTTGAGTGCGCCATACGCGCGGGCGACGAACCCGGTGCGGCTCCGCGGCCGGCTTCCGCTGGCCGCCGGCAACCGCAGGCGTTGTGCAATGGAGAACAACCCTTCGCGCCCGCCGAAGGTCACGACCGCATCCAGCGCCGGATGGTGTCGCCAAAGGTCGGCGAGTTTCTCAGGAGTCAGCAAAGTGATGTGGGCCTCGGGGAAACGCTCACGCAACCGCAGCAACGCAGGCGTGGTCATCACGGCATCGCCCAGCCAGTTTACGCCGCGGATGAGAATCCGGCGCGGCTCGGAGTTCAAGGGCGAGGTATGGCCGGCCATGGTGTTGCGTTCCATGTCCTATCCGCCTTTCCCTGCTTCCGCAAGCTCTGAAGACTTATCTGCTGCGGACGACTTGGCTTCGGCGTTCGGTTGTTGGGCTTCGGACTTCGGCTGCTTCCATCGGTCGTGGACCCAAAACCAGTTCGCGGGATCGCGCCGGATGGCAAGTTCGAAGGCGCGATTGATATCTCCCGTGATTTCAACCGCCGATCGGACCCGTCCGTCCTGAACGAGCGGGATTGCGTCGCCGACCTCAACGCGCCAGCGCGCCAGGCCGGTGCGATAACAGATCGCCGTGTAGAGCGGGCAGCGATAGCGCAACGCGAGGACCGCTGGCGCGAGTGAGGTCGAGCAGTCCTGTCCAAAGAACGGCAGCCGCGTGCCGCCGCGGATGGCGCGTTGATCGGCGAGCAACCCGAGCAGCAAACCCGTGTCGGCCATGGCGGCCTTGAGTGCGGCGGCCTCCGTGCGGCGCTCGAAGAAGCGGCAACCCGACCGCGCGCGCAACGACTGCAGGACGCGGTTGAGCGACGCCGGGTGCAACGCGCGGTAGGTCGTGGCGCATTGGAAGCCCGGCACGAACTGCCCGAAACGTGCATAGAGCTCGAAGTTGCCAAAATGCCCGATGGCGACGACGCGGCTTTGCGGCCCCAGTGTGAGTTGCCGTGGCAAGATCTTCTCCGCGCCGAGCCACTCGAGGTGGGGGCGAAGCTGGTCGGGCGTCATGGCGGCAGTCTTGATGGCGCCGACGAGATTCTCGCCAAGTCGGCGAAAGTTCTCCTTCGCGAGGGCGTGGATCTCCCCCGGCGATTTCTCCGCACCGAAGCAGAGTGTGAGATTCCTGATTGCCACCCGGCGAGTTCGTCGCGCCAGCCAGAAGGCCAGTGCCCCAGCCGCGCGCCCCAGCCGCGCCACGATCCGCAGCGGCAACGCTTGCACGAGCGCGACTCCCGCCCGGGCAGCCACATAGAGCAGCGTGTCCATGGTCAGCGGAAGCAGATCTTCCGCACGCAATCCCGGAAGTCATCCGCCCCGCTGACGATCTTAATCTCGACGCGCATGAAATACATGGGCAGGTCTCGGCGATCGAGCTTTGGGATACGCACGGCGTCCTTCTGGGTGGTAATGATGATTTCGGCCTGGCGCTTCTTGCTGCGGTTGATGGCGTTCAGCACTTCTTGGAGGGTGAACCGGTGGTGGTCCGCGAAGCGCTTCGAATAAACCAGTTCTGCACCGAGCGCGACCAGGCCTTCCTCGAAGCTCTCGGGTTGCGCGATGCCGCTCAACGACGACACTTTGCGTCCCTTGAGCAGCGACAAGTCGTGTCGTTGCCCGGTGAACACGTCTTCGAGATACATCGGGTGATGCACGCACTCGATGATCGGCGCGTTCGGATTCAAGTCGGTCAGGCGTTTCCGCAACGCCGTCGTCTTGCCGTCGCTCTTGGTGATGAAGATTGTGCTAGCGCGGGCCACATGCGAGGGCGGCTCGCGCAAGGTGCCGCGCGGCAGCATTTGCTCGTTGTTGCCAAAGGGTTGCTGGCAATCAATCAGGACGACGTCGTGCCGCCGCCCGCGCAGCTTCCAATACTGGAACCCGTCATCGAGCAGCAAGGTGTCACAGCCGAACTTCTCGATGGCGTAGCGTCCGCTTTTTACCCGGTCCTTATCCACCAAGACCACGACGTCCTTGAGATTCGACGCCAGCATGTAAGGCTCGTCGCCCGCCATTTCGGAATCGAGCAGCAGGGATTTGCCGTCCGAGACGACGCGCGGGGGCGTGGTGTCCTCGCGAAACAGGACCTTGTTCCAAAGCCGCACCGGTAAGGGCGTGGGTTTCGAGCGGTAGCCGCGAGAAAGGATGGCCACGTTTCGACCTTGATCGCGCAACTCTCGGGCGAACTTCTCGACCACCGGCGTCTTGCCGGTGCCGCCCACGGTGAGGTTGCCCACGGCGATGACCTGCACGCCCAGCGTGGAATCCCGCAAGAGACGGGCGTTGTAGAGAAAGCGGCGCGTCTTGACACCGACGGCGAACAATTTGGAGCAGGCGAACAGAAACCCGCGCATGAGGTTGGCGCGTGCGTCGTGTCGCTCCTCGAAGATGACTTCGAGGACGAACGTCTCGAAAGCTTCCGTCCAGTCCCGGAGTCGTTGCCGCATCGGGTGGCAGTGTGCCAAGCGCCGGAGCCCCGGGCAAGCGGCATGGTCGGGACGCTCCGATGGCCCGCGTTGACACGCTGTCTCCGCTGATTATCATGCCGGCTCGCTTATGAACGCAAAACCGCATGTAGCCGTGGTCGGTGCGACGGGAGCCGTCGGCATCGAGATGATCAAGACTCTGGAGAAGCGCAACTTCCCGGTCGGGAAGCTGACGTTGCTCGCCTCTGCCCGTTCGGTGGGCAAGAAGCTCAAGTTCAAGGGCACGGACACTACAGTGACGGAACTCACGAAGGATTCCTTCGCGGGCATTGACATCGCGCTGTTCAGCGCCGGCGGGAGCATCTCGAAAGAGTTCGCGCCCCTCGCGGCCAAGGCCGGCTGCGTGGTGGTGGACAATTCCAGCGCGTTCCGCATGGACGACGCCGTGCCGCTGGTCGTGCCCGAAGTGAACGCCGCCGACGTGAAGTGGCACAAGGGCATCATCGCGAATCCGAATTGTACCACAGCCATCACCCTCATGGCGCTCTACCCACTGCACGCGGCGTTCGGGTGCAAGCGCATCTTCGCCTCCAGCTACCAGGCTGTATCTGGCACGGGCGCGAAAGCCATCGCCGAACTGGAGCGCCAGGTGGACCAGATCGTCAAGGGCCAGCCGGTGACGAAGGAAGTCTATCCTCACCAAATCGCCTTCAATGTGCTGCCGCACGTGGATTCGTTCCTGCCCAC
>CAZWJC010000203.1:0-13297 GCA_964634255.1 uncultured Verrucomicrobiota bacterium
CATCGCTGGCCCGGATTGAGGGCCCTCCTGCGAAGTTAGCGGTCGTTGCCTCCGGGGATGCCCCGCTTTCCTACAAATGGCGGCGCAACAGTGTGGAGCTTTCCGACACCGGCACCATTTCCGGAACGAAGACCCCGACGTTAAGTATCAGTGCAGTCACGATGGCGGATGTCGGTTCGTACGACGTTGTGGTTAACAACATCGCAGGTGTGCCTGCCACTAGTGCTGCGGCCACGCTGAGTGTGGTGGCGTCCAATAGCGCGCCGACCGCCTATGAAGCAGCCCTGCGCGCTGCCAATCCTATCGCCTACTGGCGGCTCAACGAGCCGGACAGCAGTCCGGAAGCGTATGATTACTGGGGTGGCAACATCGCTACGCACGCGAGCGTCATCACCGGCGTGGAGGGGCCTCGCTCCCCCGAATTCCTCGGCATGGAAACCACGAACGCAGCGGCCTCGTACGATGGCTTTAGTGGGGCCACCGCCACCAGCGCCAGCCTCCTCAACAACCGCAGCCAGTTCTCCGTCGTCGGCTGGTTCAATTCGCCCGCGCAAGCCCAATCCTCGCGGGCCGGGCTCTTTGGTCAAAACGACGTGTGTGAATTCGGTTTCCACGGAGACGTTGCCTCGCAATCGGTTGGCGTTTGGACGCCGAGTGCCGGCGCCTATTTGCCGATTTCCAGCATCACCCCAGGCCAGTGGTATCTGATCGCGGCCGTGGGAGATGGCTCGAAGGTGAACCTCTACTTGGTTTCGACGAACAACGGCGGGACGATTATGCAGGCGACCGGCACCGGTTCGACCACGAATTACGGCAGCTCCACTGATCCGTTCCGCATAGGCGGCGGCGGCATCCTCGATACAACGGGCAATTTCTTCACGGGCTCGATTGACGAGGTTGCGGTGTTCGATCGGGCGCTGACGGCGGATGAACTCTCCGGCCTACTTGGGGCTGCGCTGGTGGGCGGCGAATTGGCGCCAACCATCTCGCAGCAACCCGCCACCAATACCACGTTGTACGCAGGGCGGAAGTTCGCGTTGACCACCGAGGTGGTAGGCAAGAACCTGCACTTCCAATGGCGAAAGGCGGGAGTGCCCATCAGCGACAGTGGCAACGTTTCTGGTACGGGGACGAAAAACCTCACCATAACGAACGTCACCGCCGCGAACGCCGGTGATTACGACTTGGTGGTGACCAACACGGCTGGTGCTGTCACGAGTGTTTTGGCGACTCTTACCGTGATTCAGCCCGCGCCTGGCGGCTTCGAGGCCACCGTCATTGCGGGCAATCCGCTGGCCTACTATCGCTTTGGCGAGATGGACGATCCGAGCACTGGTGCGGCAGTGGCCCACGATTACGTCGGCGGCTTCAACGGCACGTACGGTGTTGCCGCCCAAGGCGGCTACAACGGGATTGCCGGACCACGTCCGCCGAGTTGGCTGTTTGAGACCACGAACCCCGCTCTGCAATCCACAGTTGCCACTGCTGACTCCTGGGTGAGTGCGTCGTTCGGCACTCTGGGGACCAATACTGTGACCTTCACCATGTGGATCAACCCAGCCGGCCTCCAGGAAGCCTGGTCAGGCCTCCTCATGAGTCGGGGCGGTACGCGATCAGGTGGCTTGGGTTACAACGGCGACCAGATGCTGGCCTACACTTGGAACTCAGACACGACCTGGAGTTGGGTCTCAGGCTTGGTTCCCCAGACCAACCAGTGGTCGTTCGTAGCGCTGGTTGTCGAACCCACTCAAGCCACGCTCTATTTGGGTGACGGCAACGGACTTAGGTCAGCGGTCAATGCCGTTGATCACACCTCGGACGTGTTCGGCTCATGGCAGATCGGCCATGACAACAGCGGCGGGAACGCAACTCGCACCTACAACGGCGCAATTGATGAAGTGGCGGTGTACACGCGCTCACTGACGAGCACGGAGATAGCTGACCTCTTTGTCGCAGGTGGCGGCGTGGCCCCTGTAACGTCGGTTACGTTGACCATCCAGAAAGTCAATGACAACGTGGTCTTGAGTTGGCCAAGCGGCACCTTGCTTGAAGCCAGCGAAGTGACCGGCACCTGGACGACCAACAACGCTACCTCGCCGTTTACCAACGCACCGGCGGATACCCGCAAGTTCTACCGGGTGATCCAGAAGTAGTCCGCCGACGGTATCATTGATACGTTAAGCGCGCGACCGGAGGACAGCTTCCTCCGGTCGCTTTTTCATGGCGCGTAGTGCCGGATCCCGACTGGCAAGCAGCAGTGTGAACATCCCTTCCTTGCGCCCACTCGCTTCCGGACGGTAACTTGGGCGCATGACGCATGCGGACTTTGTCCACCTTCACCTGCACAGCGAGTATTCGCTGCTCGATGGCGCCTGCCGGCTCGACCGGCTGGTGGACAAGGCCCATGAGCTGCGTTTTCCCGCGCTCGCGCTGACCGATCACGGCGCGATGTTTGGCGCGATTGACTTCTATCGCGCTGCCCGGGAAAAAGGCATCAAGCCGATTATCGGGTGCGAGATGTATGTCGCGCCGGGCAGCCGGTTCGACAAGAAGACCAGCAGCGGCGGGCGCGACGTCTATCATCACCTCGGGCTCCTGGCGAAAGACGACATTGGTTACAAGAATCTCATCAAACTCACGACCGCGGCGCACTTGGAAGGATACTACTACAAGCCGCGCATTGATAAGGAGCTTCTCGCTGCCCACAAGGAAGGGCTGATCGCGCTATCAGGTTGTCTCGCCGGGGAAATCTCGGAGTGGATCATCAAGGATCAGTTGGCCAAGGCGCGCGATGCGGTGGATTGGTTTAAACAGACGCTCGGCCCCGAGAATTTCTACCTCGAACTACAAAACCACGGCATTCCGGAACAGGCCAAGGTGAACAAGCACCTGATCGCCTGGGCCAAGGAGTTCGGCCTGAAACTGGTGGCGACCAATGATGTCCACTACATCGAGAAGGGACACTGGCAGGCGCACGACTGCTTGATCTGTATCGGGACGCAAACCCTGCTTAGCGACACCAAGCGGATGCGCTACGAGCGGGAGCAGTTCTATCTCCGGTCGGCCGAGGAGATGAAGGCACGCTTTGCCGAAGTGCCCGACGCGGTGAAGAACACGCTGGAAGTTGCCGAAAAGTGCAACTTGGAAATCCAGTTCGGCAAGCTGCATTACCCGGTGTTTCATCCGCCGGAGCACTTCACGCGCGAGGGTTACCTGCGCCAGTGGCTCCTCGAGGGTCTGCAGCGCTGCTACACGATTCAGGCGCGCGTCGAGGGCAAGGAATTCATCGTCGAAGGCATTCAGGATCCAACGCGGCTACCAACTTATTCGGAAGGGAGAAGTGAGAAGGCCGAAGTGGGAGCCGAAACGAGAACGATGGACAGTCCCGCTGTCGTGACAGCCATCCAAGTGGTCATGGATCGGCTGACTAAGGAATTTGCGGTTATCGAGAAGACGGGCTTTGTCAGCTACTTCCTCATCGTCGGCGATTTTGTGCGCTTCGGGCGGGAGCGCGGCATCTCCTGCGTGGCCCGTGGTTCGGCGGCGGGGTCTATTGTCACTTATTTGCTCGGCATTTCAAACGTGGACCCGATCCGCTATGGGTTGCTCTTCGAGCGTTTTCTCAATCCCGAGCGTGTCAATCCGCCCGACATTGACATCGATTTCGCGGACGATCGCCGGGCTGACGTAATCGAATACGTCCGCCAGAAATACGGCAAGGACTGTGTCGCGCAGATCATTACGTTCGGCACGATGGGCGCGAAGAGCGTGGTGCGCGACGTCGGGCGTGTCATGGGGCTGAGCTACGGCGAGTGTGATCGCTTGGCGAAGATGATTCCGACGGACTTGAAGATGACGCTGGAGAAGGCGCTTAAGCAATCTGCCGACCTCAAGCAAGCCTACGAGTCCGAGGAAGTCACACGCGAGTTGGTGGACACCGCGCTGGTTCTCGAAGACTTGGCCCGCAACTCGTCGGTGCATGCCGCCGGCGTGGTCATCGGCCCGGAGCCACTGGTGAACCTGCTGCCGCTGAAGACGGACGAGGACGGCGCACTCGTCACACAGTATGCGATGAATCCCGTCGGAGACCTGGGCTTGCTGAAGATGGACTTCCTCGGGCTCAAGACGCTCACCGTGATCCGCAACACCTGTGAAATGGTGAAACGCACCAAGGGCGTTGAGATTCCGATCGACAATCTGCCGCTCGACGACGCCAAGACTTACGATTTGTTGAACAAGGCGAACACGCTGGGGGTGTTCCAGTTGGAATCCGGGGGGATGCGCGACTTGTGCCGCAAGTTCCAGATCAGTTCGCTGGAGCACATCACGGCACTGATCGCGCTCTATCGGCCCGGCCCGATGGAGCTGATTCCCGAATTCATCAAGCGCCGCCACGGCGAAGTGAAGATCGAATACGAACATCCCCTTCTGGAGCCGATCGCGCAGGAAACCTACGGCATCCTGATCTACCAGGAGCAGGTGATGCAGGCGGCGCAGGTGCTGGCGGGCTACACGCTCGGCGGCGCCGACCTGCTGCGCCGCGCGATGGGCAAGAAAAAGGTCGAGGAGATGCAGAAGCAGCGTGAGAAGTTCGTCAAGGGCTGCAAGGAGACGAACAGCATCGCTGCGAACCGTGCGAATCAGATTTTCGATTTGCTCGAGAAGTTCGCGGGCTACGGCTTCAACAAGTCGCATGCCGCCGCCTACGCCGTGGGCGCGTATCAAACCGCATATCTCAAAGCCAATCATCCCGTCGAGTTTCTCTGCGCGATGATGACGAACGACGTCGCAGATACTGCGAAGTTGGCCCAGTACATCGCCGAGGCGCGGACGATGGGCATCGAGGTCCTGCCGCCGGACGTAAATGAAAGCCAGGTTTACTTCGCGCCGGCCGGGACGGACAAAGGGGCCATCCGCTTCGGCTTGGCCGCCATCAAAGGTGTTGGCGAAGTTGCGGTGGAAAGCCTGCTCAAGGCCCGGAGTGAGGGCGGGCCGTTCCAGACGCTCTTCGAGTTGTGCGAACGCGTGGACACGCGAACGGTAAACCGTAAGATGCTGGAGGCCTTTATTAAGTCCGGCGCCTGCGACTGCTTCAAACAGACTCGCGCCACGATGATGGCCCAGACGGAAATTGCCCTCACGCGTGCCGCGGGCATTCACTCGGACCGGCAGCGGGGGCAGAGTTCGTTGTTTGGCATGCTTGGCGAGGATTCCGCCGCGCCCGTGGAGGCAAATCTGGACCTGCCCGAATGGCCGCAGCATGAGGTGCTGGCTCATGAGAAGGAGTTGCTCGGTTTCTATGTCACGGGCCACCCGCTTACGCCACACGCCACGACGTTGGAACGGTACGGCTTGGCGACCACCGCCACGCTAGCGGAGGTTTCAAACCGCACCTTGACGCGGATTGGCGGGATGATTGCCGCTGTACAGCAAGGCGTCTCAAAGAAATCCAACAAGCCCTATTTGATCGCGACGCTGGAGGACTTGGAGGGCTCCGTGCAGTTGCTGTGTCTGAACGAGAATTACGACAAGTATCGGGACTTGCTCACCTTAAACCGAGCCGTGCTGGTGATCGGTGAGGTCAACACCGGCGAGGACAAGCCGAAGCTGTTCCCGCAGGAAATCATGCCATTGGAGGAAGCGCCGAAGCGCTACACGAAACAGGTTCACCTGCGGTTGCAGACCGCCCACCTTACCACAGAGAAACTGGGCCACGTTCGGGAACTCGTCGAAGCCCACCGGGGAAAATGTCCTCTCTTCTTGTGCTTCCAGCGCCCGAGCGGCGCTGTGGCATTTGTCGAAACTCACGACCAGTTTGCCGTGACCCCATCCGCCGCGTTGGAGCAAGCCGCCGATGAGCGGTTCGGCAAAGGCACCTATTACGCAAAAGTGGATACCAGTTTGCCGGAACGGCAGCAGCGTTGGGGTCGCCGGCCTGAGGGGGGCAACATAGGTGAATAGCGAAGCTCACAGGGTCGGACACCTCTTGAGGCGTGCGTTCGGGAGAGCCAATGAACATCACAGGCAAAGGCGATCGGACGAGACGATGGCCGGACTTGGACACCGCAGTGGTCGTCGGAGCCAAACAGTTGAGAGGAGCGTTGAACCCGGTCCGATTCGAAACCGGTGGTGAATGTTCGTAAACGTATGGCAATACGAAACAACGAACGAGAATCTCACCGCCCTAAAAAAAACGCAAAAAAGTGAAACCATTCTTCCGCCCGATTCGTCTGCGCATTTGATCCGAGCCGGCGATCGTTTCTTCTGAGGGGTTCCCCACCCCCACCTCCTTGGCGATCCCGGCCCGGATCGGTTTTTTTCGGGCGCTTCCACCCCCACCTTTGTAGGTCACTAATGATGCGAGGCACGTCACAGAAACTGCAATTTCTTGTGGAATTACCGGAGGAACTGCGCTAAAAGTCATTTGTCGTTGAATTTCGCTGTTTTTGACGGTTAGAGGGCACAATTCGATTTCGGTTCCTCACCTCTATTACTTGTGCTCCGGCAATAACCGATGCCCTGTATCTTGTGGTTTTTCCACTTTACTCGGCGTCCTGACTTTGATTGCCTTGAGGCACAAACATGTATCTTAAGAACCTGACGTTGTTAGGATTTAAGTCGTTCTGCGACAAGACGACGCTCAATTTTCAGCCCGGCGTGTCCGCCATCGTCGGGCCAAACGGTTGCGGGAAGTCCAATGTCTCCGATGCTGTCCGCTGGGTGCTTGGCGAACAGTCCGCCAAAGCCCTGCGCGGAGCGGAGATGGCGGACGTGATCTTCAACGGCACCGATTCACGCAAGCCCTTGGGCATGGCGGAGGTGTCCCTCACAATCGGTGGTGTGGATGAGGAAAACCTGCGCGCCGCCGGCGTGGAGGTCGCCTACAGCGAAGTCACGCTCACCCGGCGCGTGTTCCGCGATGGCGGCAGCGAGTATTTCATCAATCGTGTGCCGTGCCGTCTCAAGGACATCCAACAGCTCTTCATGGGCACGGGTGTGGGCCGCACCAGCTACAGCATCATGGCGCAGGGCAACATCACGCAAATCCTCTCCAGCAAGCCCGAAGACCGCCGCCTCATCTTCGAAGAAGCCGCCGGCATCACGAAGTTCAAGGCCCAGAAGCGGGAAGCCCTGCGCAAGCTCGAATACACCGAGCAAAACCTCGTCCGCATCGCCGACCTCGTCCGCGAAGTCAAACGCCAGATCGGCTCGCTCCAACGCCAGGCGGGCAAGGCGCGCCGCTACAAAGTGCTCCAGGCCGAGCTTCAGCACCTCGACACCCAGCTCGCGCGGCATCACTTCGACGTGCTGCAATCTGAAATCACCGAGCGCCAGACGAAGGCGGAGCAACTGCGCGACGAGATCGAAACAACGAACTCACACGTAACTCAGAGCGAAAGCGAAATCTCGGCGCTGCGCGTGCAGCTTAGCGAACTCGAACACCAGATTGGCAGTGCACAGCAACGCGGGTTGGAGTTGAAGGGTGAAAGCGAACGCCACGAAAGCCGCATCCAGTTTGACGAGGAGCGCATCCACGAACTCACCTCGCAAAACGAGAAGGCATTCGCCGACATTTCGCAATCTGAGGAACGCCGTCGCTTGGCGGAGGAAGAAGTGGCCACGGTACGCCAGCGCCTCGCGGCGTCGGAAGCGATCGTGAAGCAGCAGCAGGAAGCGCTGCAATCCAAGCAGGCCGCGTTGCAGAAGATCGAGGCCGACTTGCGGCGCGACCAGGACTCGCTGCGACAGGCGCAGTCGGAAGCCTTCGCCGCCGCGCAGGACTTATCGCGCGCCCGCAACGAGATCAACGCGCTCGATCTGCAGAAGCAGGGCAACGTCGTCCGGCTCGAGAAACTCTCTGCCGAGAAGATTCAGCTCGAAGAAGAGCGCGGGCGTTTGGAAGCACGCGTGCAGGAGTTTGCGGCGAACGTCGAAGTCGAGAAACTCAACGCGCAGACCAAACGTGGCACCGTCGAGCAACGCCAGCAGCGGTTGCGCGAGTTGCAAACCGAGTTGCAGCAATCCTCCGTCGAGCAGGACCGCTATCTTCAGGCGCAGGCGGAGAAGCGCTCGCGTATGGGCGTGCTTCAGCAGCTTGAGACGTCGCACGAAGGTTTCGACGCCGGCGCGCTCGCAGCGATGCGGCAATCGCGCGAAGTTATCGGCTCGCTTGCCGATCGCATCCGCGTGCCGGATCAATACGTCGTCGCGATCGAAAACGCGCTGGGCCATCACCTCCAACTCGTGCTTACCGAGCAGCCGGAATCCGCCCAGCAGATTCTCGCCGGCCTCACCGCGAACAAATCCGGCCGCGCCAGCATCGCCGCACTCTCCATCGAGCATCACGACGACAAGCAGCTTGGCTTTGAGGGCGACATGTCCCCCGCCGCGCGCGACGAGGCCGCCCGCAGGGTGCTTGCGCCGGGCGAAATCGTGCCCGCGCTGCGGCTCGTCCAAGCCGATCCCTCCGTGAACTGTCTGGTAAATTCGTTGCTGGGCCGCACGTTTATTGCGTCCGACCTCGCAACTGCCACGGCGCAAATCCAGAACGGCCACGCCGGCTGCGATTTCGTCACGATGAACGGCGAGCTGCTCAGCCGCCACGGTATCTACACCGGTGGCTATCTCAACGGCAAGGGTAACAGCAAGGCGCCGTCCTCAATCCTCGGCCGCAAGAACCAGATCGCCGAGTTGCAGGCCGAACTGGCCGAACTCCAGGAACGCGTCGCCGAAGCCAGCCGCAAACGCGGCGCGTTGCTCAGCGAGCAGACCGAGTTGCAGGCGAGCCTGCAGCAGGCCCAAACCGAACTCCGCCAGCAGGAAGTCGCCATCGCTACCCGCCAAGGCGAATTCAACGCGCTCCAAAACTCACTCCGCCTGCTCCACCAGAAGATCGAGACGGTCGTTTACGAAGTGCAAAGTCTCGCCGCGCAGGAGAAGGAAGGCTTGGAGAAACGCGCCAAGCTTGCCGAACGCGTCGCTCAGCTCGAAGTGCGCGAACAGGCCGGCCAGCAAAGCGTGGTGACGTTCACTGCGAATCTGGAAAACCTCCGACAGCAGCGCGATGCCGCCACGACCACGCTAACCGAGAGCAAGGTTGCGCTCGCCACCGAGGAACAGCTTTGCACTGCGGCCCGTCAGCAGCGCGGCGCGCTGGAGCAGCGCATCCGTGAACTCGGCCAGGTCATCGAGCAACGCAAAGGCGAAATCTCCGGCATGGTCGCACGCAAGGCGCAGGCCGAATCCGAGATCGAAGAATCGCGCAGCGCGATTGACCGGCTACAGCACGATCGCTCGGTCCTGAGCGATCAGATCGCCGCGCTGCAAAGCGAGAAGCAGGGCTTGGACACCGACCTCACCACACGCGACGAGGGCTTGCGCGGTTTGCGCCGTCGTCTCACCGAGGTGCAGGAACAACGCGGCACACTCGAAGTCGAGCTGGCGCAGAAGCAGATGTCCGTGCAGAACTTGCGCGAGCGCATCGAGCAGAAGTACCACGTCAAGCTCGACGACATCCGCAGCGAGTGCATCACCATCACCTACGCCGACGAAGGCCCGGCCCGCGTGCAGGTGCTCTCGCCCGAGGAGATGTCTTCCGCCGGTGTGGCCACGGATTGGGACAGCGTGTCAAAGCAGGTCGAGGCGCTGCAAACGCGCATTGACGAGATGGGCCCGGTGAACCTCGTCGCCATCGAGGAATACGAGGAAACCGAGCAGCGCTACCAGTTCCTCAGCAAACAGCTCGACGACCTCACGCAGGCCAAGACGCAGTTGCTCGAAGTCATCAACCGCATCAACACCCAGACGCGGCAGATGTTCGTCGAGACCTTCGAGAAGATCCGCCTGAACTTCCAGGCGATGTTCGTCGAGGTCTTTGGCGGCGGCAAAGCCGACCTCAAGCTCGTGGACGAAAACGACGTGCTCGAGAGCGGCATCGAGATCATGGCGCGCCCGCCTGGCAAACAGCTCCAGAGCATTTCGCTCCTCTCCGGCGGGGAGCAGACCATGACTGCCGTGTCGTTGCTCTTCTCGATCTACCAGGTCAAGCCCAGCCCGTTCTGCGTGCTGGACGAGTTGGACGCGCCGCTCGACGAAGCGAACGTGAACCGCTTTGTGCGCATCCTGCAACGCTTCTTGGCACACTCGCAGTTCATCATCATCACGCACAACAAGCGCACCATCGGCATGGCCGACGTGCTTTACGGCGTCACGATGGAAGAACACGGCGTCAGCAAAATCGTGAGCGTGAAATTCCACAAGTCCGGCGAACTGGCGCTCGGCAAGAACGCTCCGCTAGTGCCGCCCGCGGCCACACCGCCCGTCGAAGACGAGGAAGACGCGCCGCACAAGCGCGAAGAGACACTGGAAGTGACTTCGCCCGGCACCAACTGACACCGCCTGGCAGTGCTGTAGGCGAGAGTTGATAGCCGTGCTGCAAACGTGAGCTTATGTTCGAGCTGGCCGCTGGCCATCGTGGTCGGCCAGCGGCAACACCTGTCGCTCGCGTTCTTCTTTCGAGCACTGCAAGCAGCGGACAGGTCCTCACGAAGCGGGCTGCGCCGAGGCATAGCCTGTTGAAAGGTTGGCTGCGCTTCGCAACCGACCAGAGTTTCAGCTGTTGGGTCGCCAGAGTTGGAAGATCGCAAGCACGGCTTGCCACGCGTGGACCTGCTCCGCCAGGCGCCCGCGCAAGTCCACTTCCGGGCCTCAGCCGCGGCAAAGCTGAATCGGCATTGCAAATCACGACGACTTCAGTCACAAATGCTCGCGACGAGATGACTTATGAGGTGCGGAGGTGGCTGGCGGCCTGGTTGGCGCCCCTGGTCTTCAAAACCAGTGTAGGGCTTGACAAGGTCCTGGGTGGGTTCGATTCCCATCCACCTCCGCCACTTTACGGTCTGTCGGTGAATGCTCGAACATGATCATGATCCGGAAACGCGTGCCCCAACCACCGGTGAACCCGCTCCTGCGGGCCACCGAGCGGCATGATTTTTGGACGGGCTTCATTCTCTCGATCATCGCTCTGGTCGTCTTGTTCTCCGGCGTCCGCCGGGTTACTGGCTTGGAGACTCAGGAAGGCGGTTCCGCATCCGAGCTCCAGTTGATCCGGGCGTTCACCAGTGGCGGGTTGCACTTTGCGCAGCCCAGTCCGCCGCCGAATCCGGCCTCGTTCGAGGATCCGGCGGCCGCAGCGGAGGCCATGGATCGCGCGAGCCGTGTCGCCACCCTCCCGCTCCGTGCCCGCTACAAGGTCAACACCATCGCGGCGGATCCGTGCCCTACGTGAATTAAGTAACTTGCGGCCACGTGGCGTGGCCAATTTCAACCCAAAGATCGAATTGGACGACCGGAAGAAACCTGTCATGGATTGCACAACGCCAGCCTGCCACCAACGTCCGCCCGCCGAGTTGGGCCGCCGGTTGATGCGTTTGCGTCCTTGGGTGCAGACGGCCTTCCTCACGGTCTGGCTGGCGCCGTTGGGGCGCTGGTTACACGCCATCCCAAGTTGCGTGTTCCACTGCTATTCCTGCCCGCTGTCCTCCTTCGCGTGCCCCGTCGGCGTGGCGGCGAACTACGCGGCCCTGTTCCCGGCGGTTTTTGAAGTGCCCTATGTCTTGATTGGCGTGCTCCTCCTGGTCGGCGCACTGGCCGGCAGCCTCGTCTGCGGCTGGGCCTGTCCGTTCGGCTTTGTGCAGGACTTGCTTGGCAAGCTCACGCTTGGCAAGCTCACCCTGCCCCAGTGGACGGGACACCTGCGCTACGTCGTGTTGGTGGGTCTGGTGATTCTGCTGCCGATGTGGCTGGGCGCGCGCGGGATTCCTTACGACGATCAATCGGTGTCCATCTGCCGGTTATGTCCCGCCGGCGCGCTCGAAGCCGGCCTGCCTTACTCCGCCCAGAACTTCATGCTCGGCAAGGGCTGGCTGATGAGCTGGTTCAAGACGGCCATCTTAATCGTGTTCGTGGTGTCGGCCCTCGTCATCTATCGGCCCTGGTGTCGAATCCTCTGTCCGCTGGGTGGTTGGCTGGCGTTGTTCAACCGCTGGAGCCTATTCCATCTGCGTTTTGAGCCCAAGGCGTGCGTGGAATGCAATCTCTGTCGCAGCCGCTGCCCTGTAGGGGTGAAGGTGGATGAGAAGGTGAATGTGTCCGGTTGTATCCGCTGCCTGGAATGCACGACTTGTGGTGCGGTCCAACCCGCTTTGGCTCGGCCAGGATCGGATGCGGAGCCGAAGTGAAATCCCAGCCGCTGAGCTGAAGTCCCTGGCGCTCGTTTTCGCCAGTTGAACGAACAGTGAACTTGTCGAGCTGCGCTTCCAAAACAAGCGGCGGCTCTGGCTAGTCTTGTTTCTTGGCGGACGCGCCGGCTGGTTCAGCCACAATACCCACGTCGATGTACTGACCGCCCGCGGTTTGCCGGCAATGCACCGCGAGGCTGTTGAGGCCCGATTGCAGCGTCGCCGCTGCTTCAGGCCGGATGGACATTTCCTGGTAGTCCGTCACGTAGTTGGTGGCCGCCGCAGCCAATACTCCATTCAGGTAAATCTCGGCGTCCTCGTCGTGATGCACCAGGAACTTGGCTCCGGCCAATCGGCTTCTGTCCGCCGTGAAAGCCCTTCGCAGCCAGATGTCCGGAGTGTTCCAAGGCGTACGCACCACGCTTCCGGGCGTCTTCCGATCCCCAAATCCGGCGACCCCCTCCTTCCAGGTGGAATCATCAAAGCCCGCGACAAACCAATTCGTGCCCGGGTTCTGAGTCGTGTAGCGCCAAGCGGTGCGCATCTGAAAGGCGACCGGGCTGACGACGCCCGTAAGCTGCGAACGGTTCTGTCCCGTGTTGGCCGCCCTGAGGAGCCCGACATCCAACTTGCTCACGGCGCGGTCGTAGGTGAGGAGACCGTTACACTCCGTCTCGACATCGGTGGTCTGGGTATAGACCGCGGCGCTCAAGCCATCCGCGCCCTGGAGATTCCAAACGCGCCCCAGAAGCTCCTGGTAGCGGATCGCCAACGCGCTCGCCTTCGGAAAAGTCTGGTATCCCCAGAATTTCGGTGCCCAGATGTGATTCGTCACGCCGAAACCCAGCCCGCCAAACTCGCCCAGGACCGCGGCGCGTCCGGGTTCGGAGGCTGGAGCTTCCGGCCCGGGATACGCGTGGGCATCAATGAGGTCACCGACCCGCCGGTCGGTCCAGCCACTGGCGTTGTCCACCAACCGCGACGGATCCACTTCTTTCAGCCACTCCGTGAGACGCTCCGTGTCGTATTGACCCCAGCCTTCGTTGAACAGTACCCAG
>CAZWJC010000204.1:0-13262 GCA_964634255.1 uncultured Verrucomicrobiota bacterium
GGCGTGCGCTGCCCGATGGAGCTTTCCACGTATTTCCGCATCAACGCCGCCAAGTCCGGCCAGTTCGAGCGGACACTCATCGTGGCCGACGAAGGCGCGCACGTGAGCTACCTCGAAGGTTGCACCGCGCCGATGCGCGACGAAAACCAGCTTCACGCCGCGGTGGTCGAGCTGCTCACGCTGGAAGGCGCGGAGATCAAGTACTCGACCGTGCAGAACTGGTATCCGGGCGACGAGAACGGCAAGGGCGGCATCTACAACTTCGTGACCAAGCGCGGCCACTGCAAAGGACGGAACTCGAAGATTTCCTGGACGCAGGTCGAAACCGGCTCGGCGATCACGTGGAAATACCCGAGCTGCATCCTGCAGGGCGAGAATTCGGTGGGCGAGTTTTACTCCGTGGCGGTGACCAACAACTATCAGCAGGCGGACACCGGCACGAAGATGGTCCATATCGGCAAGAACACGCGCAGCACCATCGTGTCGAAGGGCATTTCTGCCGGGCACGGCCAGAACAGCTACCGCGGATTGGTGAAAATTCAGAAGAGCGCCGCCAACGCGCGCAACTTCTCGCAATGCGACTCGATGCTCATTGGCTCGAAATGCGGCGCGCACACGTTCCCGTACATTGAGGTCAAGAACACCACCGCGAGCGTGGAGCACGAGGCTTCGACCTCGAAGATCGGCGAGGACCAGATCTTCTACTGCAACCAGCGCGGGCTTTCGACGCAGGACGCCGTGAACATGATCGTGAACGGCTTCTGCAAGGAAGTGTTCAAGGAACTGCCGATGGAGTTCGCGGTGGAAGCGCAGAAGCTGCTGGGCGTGAGTTTGGAGGGCAGTGTAGGCTAGGGAGATTTGAAATGAGCAAGCAACCGATTCTGGAAATCAAGGACCTCAACGCGGGCGTTGAGGGCAAACAGATCCTCAAGGGCATCAACCTGACCATCCATGCCGGCGAAGTGCATGCCGTCATGGGCCCGAACGGCAGTGGCAAGAGCACCCTGGCCGCCGTGCTGGCCGGTCGGGACGGCTACGACGTCACGGGCGGCGAAGTGCGCTATTTCGGCAAGGACCTGCTCGACCTCGACCCCGAGGAGCGCGCCCGCGAAGGATTGTTCCTCGCGTTCCAGTACCCGGTCGAGATTCCCGGCGTGAACAGCACGTACTTCCTCAAGGCGGCGCTCAACGAGGTGCGGAAGCACAACGGACTGACCGAGCTCGACGCCATGGAGTTCCTCACGCTGGTGAAGGAGAAGATGAAGCTGCTGGAATTGCCTGAGGAATTGCTCAAACGCTCGGTGAACGAGGGATTCTCCGGCGGCGAGAAGAAGCGCGCCGAGATTTTCCAGATGGCGGTGCTCGAACCCAAGCTCGCCGTGCTCGATGAGACCGACTCCGGCCTCGACATTGACGCCTTGAAGGTCGTCTCTGGCGGCGTGAACAAGCTCAAGCGCCCGGACAACGCCCAACTCGTCATTACGCATTATCAGCGGCTGCTGAACTATATCGTGCCCGACTTTGTCCACGTGCTCGTGAACGGGCGCATCGTGAAATCCGGCGGCAAGGAACTCGCGTTCGAGCTGGAAGAGAAGGGCTACGACTGGATTCTGAAGCCTGCGTAGCGGGCGGTTTGGAATCTCCTCTCCCCTCACTGGCTTCGACTCCTCGAAGCGTGCCATAGTGGTACTCGCCAAGGCCGCGCACAGGAGTCATTGAGCAATCGCTTGACCCACCGAGGCCGACTCATAGGCTGGGCGCATGCAGAACACCGGTTGTGCCCCGACTGAACCGTCCTTGATTGGCGGTCCTGTGAATGCGATCCCCACGCCGGCACTCGTCGTGGATCTGGATCGTCTTGAGCAAAACCTCCGCCGCTTGGCGGAATACTTCGCCTCACGCCCCGCCAAACTCCGGCCCCATTTCAAATCCCACAAGTGCGTGGAACTCGCCCGCCGGCAGCTTGCCGCCGGCAGTTGCACCGGCATCACATGCGCCAAGCTCTCCGAAGCGGAGCAACTCGTGGCCGGAAACGTCCGCGACATCCTCATCGCCAACCAGGTCGTCGGGCTAGACAAGGCGCGCCGCCTGGCTGCGTTGAATCGCAGCGCCACGGTACGCAGCGCGGTGGATTCGCTGGTCAACGCGCGCGAACTTTCCACCGCTGCCAGCGAAGCGGGCGTGTGCATCCCGGTTTTGGTGGAAGTGGACATCGGCATGAAACGCTGCGGCGTGTCCGCCGGCGTGCCAGCCCTGGACCTCGCCCGCGAGGTCAGCCTCCTGCCCGGACTCCGCTTCGATGGCCTGCAAGGCTACGAAGGTCACCTGGTTTCGCTGCCGAATCACGAAGAGCGCGCCCGCAAAACGCAGGAAGCATTTGCGCCGCTGGTGGCAACCCGCCGCTTGATCGAGGAGGCGGGCCTCCGCGTTGCCATTGTATCGGGCGGCGGCACCGGCACGTTCGACATCACGGGCAACATCGAAGGTGTGGATGAAATTCAGGCGGGCAGCTACGCGCTGATGGATCAGTCTTACTCGCAAGTTCGACCCGAGTTCGTCGCGGCGCGCTGGGTGTTGGCGACGGTGCTGTCCGCCCACGACGGATGCGCGGTGGTGGATGTTGGCACCAAGGGGATGGGGTGCGAATTCGGCATGCCGGGGGTCCAGGGTTTCCCGGAGGCGAAGGCCCGATACAACGCCGAGGAGCACACACCGTTCGACGGTTTGGTCGCGAACGTTGGTGACAAGGTGCGACTGGTGCCTTCGCACGGTTGCACCACGCAGAATCTTCACCGGCGGATGTGGATCACGCGCGGCGGCAAGGTCATTGATGTCTGGCCCATCGAAGCCGCCGGGTGCTTGGAGTAGGCGGGGCGGCAACGGGTGCGACGGGGAACAGCGGCACCTTCGGAAATGGAGCGCGGCTGTGTGCGCAAGCACCATCCGCAGCAACCGATAACGGATCCTGTCGCAGAACCCTCCCGGGACGGTTTTCGTTGCGACTTCTCGGCGGCTGGTCCGAGGGATCCAGCCGCGCTCCGCGTGGCCGCGGTTTCCAGTCGCACGCGCCAAGAACCCTCGCTTGACGCCGGGAGGGAGGAAACTAGGCTGGGCGCATGCAGAAAACCGGTTGTTCCCTTCTCACGCTTCTATTGGGGCTTGCCACGTTTGCCTCCCTCACTTCCAATTGCACGTCCGCCGCGGAGTTCAGCACAGCCCGCTGGATCGCGCCGCCGGCTGACCGCGCGACCAGCGCCGCCTGCCCACTCTTCCGCAAAGAGTTCACCCTCGATCGCAAACCGCGGAGCGCCACGCTGCGGATCGTTGGCCTAGGTGATTACGACGTAAGCGTCAACGGCCAGCGCCTCGCCGCCACTGGCATCAATCAGCCTTGGTCCGAGTACGAGAAGACGCTGTACTACCGCGATTTCGATCTCGCGCCCGTGCTGGTGAAGGGAAAGAACTGCGTTGCTGTGATGCTCTTCAATTCATTTTGGCACAACCCCAATCCACCCGCCGGCCGCTATAACAAGGGCGGGCCGCAGCGCGAAGTCGCCGAGCCTTACCTGCTATGGTTGGAGATTACTGTGGAGCAGAAGGAAGGCTTGGTGATGCGGATCAATTCCGATTCTTCGTGGCGCACTTCGGAAGGGCCGTTCACCTTCTCGCACATCTTCGCTGGCGAGGATTTCGATGCGCGTCGCCAACTGCCCGGCTGGGATCGCGCCGGATACGACGACCGCGCCTGGCAACCTGCCCGTGAAGCCGCCGCGCCGACCGGCAAACTCGAATCCATGTTTTGGCCCGCCTTTGCCACGTTTGAACATCAGCAGCCGGTGTCGGTGAAGCAGCAAACCAACAGCGTGATCCTCTACAGCTTTCCGCAGAACATGGCGGCGCAGTTGCGCGTGGAACTGGACGGCGGCAAGCCCGGCGACCGCATCCGCTTTCGTTGCGGGGAACACAAGAACGCGAAGGATCAACTCTTCGGCGGCTACGTCGTCGGCTGCGACCTCGTCACCGACGGTAAGCCACTGACCCACCAGTGGGGCTCGTTCTACCTTGGCATGCAGTTCGTCGAAGTCAGTGGTGCGGTGCCGACCTGCCAACCCAATCCCGACAACGTCCCGGTCATCCGCAAACTGGAACTGGTGAACGTGCGCGACGCGCTGCCCGAAGCCGGCACGTTCCGGAGTTCCAGTGAACTCTACAACGGCACGCACCGGATCATTGACGCCGCCATGCGGGCGAACATGAGCTGGGTGATGACCGATTGCCCGCACCGCGAGAAGCTTGGCTGGCTGGAGTGCGCTTACCTGCTCGCGCCCAGTTTCCAGTATCGCTACGACGCCCGCGATTGGTTCGCCAAGATCGCCCACGACATCCGCGACGCTCAGGAAGCCAGCGGGCGCGTGCTGACCGTCGCTCCCGGCTACTCGGCGGGCAAGTTCCCCGGCGACTTCAACTGGACCGTCGAGTGGGGCGCGGCCGCGGTGATGACGCCGTGGGCGCATTACGAATGGCACGGCGACTCGCAAATCCTCCGCGACAACTTCGACATGATGCGTCGCTTCACCGATTACATCCAAACCGAGGCAAAGGATGGTCTCGCGCCCGGCGGCTTGGGTGACTGGTATGATTACGGCCACGGCCAACCGCCCGGACCGTCGCGCTACACCCCCACGACACTATCCGCCACGGCCACGTGGGGACTGTGCGCCCTGACCGTCTCGCGCGCGGCGGAAGCGCTTGGTCGAGCCGACGACGCGAAGAAGTATCGCGAGCTCCACACGCGAATCGCGGCGGATTTCCTGCGCCATTTCCAGGACCCGGCGACGCGCAAACTCCGCCATAACGGCAGTCCGCAATGCGCCAACGCCATGGCCCTGTGCGCCGAACTCGTTTCGCCCGTGGACCGCCAGCTTCTCGTGGACGACCTCGTCGCCGATTTGGTGAAGCGCGGCTGGCAGCAGACACCCGGCGATGTGGGCCACGTCTATTTCATTCGCGCGCTCGCCCAAGCGGGTCGCTCGGACGTGCTGCATCGCGTCTATTCGCGCGACGGCACGGGCAGCTACGGCGGCATCCTGAAGAAGGGCCTGACCTCGCTGCCCGAGACCTGGGACGCCATGATGGACGGCTACCAATCGCTCAACCACTGCATGCTTGGGCACGTGATGGAGTGGTTCTACGGCTACGTCGGCGGCATCCGGCAACAGCCCGGCAGCGTGGGCTGGCAAAAAATCCTCATCGCGCCGAACCCCGGCTCGCTGGCAAACGCCGAAGCCACCCTGCAAACGCCGCACGGTCGCGTGGTCAGCCGCTGGCGGAACGACGGCAAGACGTTCCGGCTGGAAACCGAAATCCCGAAAGGCGTGCAAGCGCTGGCCATCCTGCCTTCTGGCGCACGGAAACCGTTGCCCGCTGGCAAGCGAACGACACTGAAGGAAGCGGCGGCCTTGTCCAAATGATGAGGAAGACGTCAAACGTGACAGCAATTCATCGGATGAACTGTCGCGCATTCGACCACTATCTCCCTTTCCCGGGCTTGCAGAATGACAGCTCTGAAGACCATCAGCTATAGAGGCGGGATCGCCCGTTTCCGCTTACCCCAGACTTGGATAGAAGAGTATGAGCCAACAGGAGGAGGTATCTTCTACGAAGAGGGGACAGATACTGGAACGCTACGCATCAATGTCATGGACTTTGAGAAGCCGCCTGCCGCCGAGTGCACTTCGGAGTCAGCACGGGACATGTTGACCGGTTGGGATGGTTCGGCTGAAGTTGAACTGCATGCGAGTGGCGTTGCTATTGCGCGTTCGAGTCGGACAGCAGTTGAAAACGGCGAAGTATTGCGGATATACACATGGCGGCTGGGCGTGCTGGTAACGCCAGTTGCGTTTAGGATGGTGGTATTCACCTACACCATTTTGGCGAGACAGGAGCAGGAGCCTGCCAAACAACAGGAGTTGCGGTTACTCGACAAGTTGATTGGCGAAGGTGAGTATCCCGCCGTTCGTGGAGTTGCAGGTGGTTATACCCATGGGTGAGAAGCCTCACAGGAATGATGCGGCACATGTTGGACTCCCCAAGATGGCGACCAGGCCCCGAAGACAACCGATGCTGCCAACGGCGCAGTGTCACGCTATGCAGAGTTTTCATTACTTATGCAGTCGAACTTCCTCAACGTTGACTTGGAGATTGAGTCCGCAGCGAATCTCGACGTGCTTGCCGCCGCAATGAGCAAACGCGTGGTTGTGCTGTACTCCGGCCCGGCGTCAAAACCGCGGCGTCATCTGCTTTCGGTAGCAAGTTCGCGGGCTCACAAAGACCCGGACGCGACGATTCAGGCACTCTGCGCGGTGGTTGAGGGCCTGTCTCCGGCAGCGCGTCGCCTCTGGCGCACGGCACGGAAGCAGTTTGACGTCGGCTACGAGCTGAATCCGGGCGAGCGCGCATCCCATTTCACTCTTCACCCAGACACGCTGGTGCGCGTAACGAAACTTGGCGCAGGTTTGAAGGCCACCTGTTATCGAGGCGGGGCAAGCGCCACCTGACCTGCACGCATGTCACCGGCCTGTCGTTGACTGCACCACCCCCACCTGACTTCCGAAACCTCCCGATACAGCAAGGCGCGCGCATTGCCGCTTGCTGCAGTTACGAGACGATGACGCGCTGGCCACGCCACACGGCCAAGCCAAGCCTTGCACGCCGGTCGTCTCGCCGAACGGCATTGCCTGAGCCGAGAAATCAAAAAACGGTGTTCCCTCCGGTCGCCGCCCGGGTTACAACAAACGCATGAAGATTGAATCGCTCCATGTGGGCATGCAGGTCCGGCATCCGCAATACGGCCTCGGCACGGTGAAAACCATCTCCGAGGCCACCGCCGAGATTCAATTCGGCGACGGTCGGCGCACCGTGTCGCCGGAGGCCGCGGGCTTGCAGGCCGCCGAACCGCAAGCCGCGGTGAACGGTTTGGAGATGCCCCTGGCCCGATTTATCAGCGAAACGGTGGCGGCCACGATCAGCCGACTGGGCTTGGAGAAACCGGAGTCGCTGGTGGAGAAGCTGGGCGTGCGTTGGCACAACGGCAAGCTGGTGCTCCATCCAGCCGACCCCACGTTGCAGACCAAGGAAGTGCCGCTGGAGGTCTTCTTTCACAAGATCGTGATGATGCGGAATCAACTCCGCGTGTTGGAACAGAAGATCAACGCCAGCGACAGGTTCACCGAAGCGGAGAAGATCGAGATGCAGCAATACATCAGCCGCTGCTACGGCTCGATGACCACCTTCAACGTCCTGTTCAAGGAGAAGGAAGACCAGTTCTGACGGCCGAGGGACCGGGCTCTCGTTGCCCGCCACGCGGCTTGACCGTTACTGCAGACGCAGGGAGTTGCGGATCATCTGGTCCACAGCGAGCGGGTCCGCGTGCGGTCCGGACTGGTAGTTGATGGCGACGAACCGGCCGGAATGGTTTCGCACGAGGTAGTGGTGGCATTCGGTTTCCGTCACGCCCCCGTCAAGCGGCAACCGCTCGCGGAAACGCACATGAATGCCGCGCAAGGCGCTGTCCGTGACGAAAGGCTCCTGGAGGAACGAGCCTTTGACCGCGTTGGGGTCGGCCTCGAATGTTTCGAGCAAACCGGCGGCGGCGGTCCCCAAATCGCCCAGTTCCGGGGGAAGCAAGACGACGCGCACCATGCCGGACTGGCTGACGAACCGGGCGGGGTAAAGGCTCGACGGGTGCGGGTCAGCGCGCCACCCATCCCCAAGTGTGAACCAGACACCCGCCGAGGAGACGGCGCCCAAGTGCGAACGCTCGTATCTGGTGTAGCCCGCCAGAAAAGCCACCGAAGAAAGCAGGACCACTGCGACCACAACGATCTTTGTCTTCATGTTGTGCCTCTCAATCTCACCTGACCCGAGAAGTCAACCGAGCTCCATCCGGTTATCCCGAGTCGGTCGGATACTACGCCTCCCCGCGGCAACGTGTCCAGAAGTGATCCTCGGCGGGATGTGAGCGGAAGTGGCGGTTAGGAGGAGCGTGCCCGGTCCCCGGGCGCAGAGGCAAAAGCTGCCAATCCCAGCGGGACCTGCACCCCATCGGGTGGCTTCCCCATGCTGCGGACAGGGACTGCCCGCGGTCCGATGCCTCAGCTGGGTGAGGATTTCGTTCGCCGTGACCGCCGTTTCCTTTCACACCTTCCTTCGAGCACTGGATCGACTCCGCTGGCCAAATCGACCAACTGCGGCTCTACAAGCATGGGATCGTTAAGCGACGCCGCGCGGGTTGCGCCCTGCTTTCCTGCATTGACACCGCTTCGCCAAACTGCCGACGATGCTGGGCATGACAAACAACTCACCGCATCCCACGTCGCGCCGCGAATTCCTGAAGAACACCAGCCGGTTCGCTGCCGCTTCGGCGCTGGCCGGAGTTGCGCTGCCCCACGTTCACGCCGCCGAGGACAATACGATCCAGCTAGCCATCATTGGCTGTGGCGGGCGGGGCACGGGCGCGGTGGCGAATGCCTTCGAAGCGCCGGGCGGACCGGTGAAGCTTGTTGCTATGGCAGACCTGTTCCCGGACAAGCTGAACAGTTCCCACAAGAACCTCAGCGAGAAGTATCGCGACAAGATAGACGTGCCGCGCGACCGGCAGTTCCTTGGGTTCGACGCCTACCGCAAGGCGATTGACTGTCTGCGGCCCGGCGATGTGGTGCTCTGCACGACCCACGCGGCCTTCCGCGCCATGCACGTCGAATATGCCGTCGAGAAGGGCATGCACGTCTTCATGGAAAAGACGTTTGCGCCGGACCCGGGCGGCATCAAACGCATCCTGCGCGCGGGCGAGGCGGCGGCGAAGAAGAATCTCAAGATCGCCGCGGGCGTGATGTGCCGGCATTCCACGGCAAGGCAGGCATTGATTCAGAAGATTCGCGAGGGCGCGCTGGGCGACATCCAGTTGATCCGCGCCTACCGCATGGACGACGGCTATCGGATGGGGCCGTTTCCCGGCAAGGAGAACGAACTGCTCTGGCAGATCCGCCGCTCGTACGAATTCCTTTGGGCTTCGTCGGGCATCTTCATCGAGCTGATGATCCACCAGATTGACGAGTGCTGCTGGATCAAGGACGGCTGGCCGGTGGCGGCACATGGCGTCGGCGGACGCGGGCCGGACAGCACGGATTGCAGCCAGAACCTCGACACCTATTCCATCGAATACACCTTCGCCGACGGCACGAAGGCGCTGGTCACCGGGCGCTACATTCCGAAATGCCATACGGACTTCTCCACGTTTGTCCATGGCACGAAATGCGCCGCGCAGTTCTCCGGCAATATTCACGCCCCGACCGTGCAGATCTACAAGGATCAACGGGTCGCGAACAACAACATCGCGTGGCGACCCGAGAGGGAAGCCGTCGGGCCGCATCAAGCGGAATGGGATGTGTTGCTCGATGCCATCCGCAAGGATCGTCCGCACAACGAGGCGCAGCGCGGGGCCTATTCAAACCTTGCCGCGATCATGGGCCGCGCCGCCGTTCACTCGGGCAAGATCATCACCTGGGAGGACGCGCTCGCGTCGGATTTCCAGTTCTGTCCGAACGTGGACGCGCTGACGCAGGACAGTCCTGCGCCGGTGAAGGCCGATGAGAAGGGACGCTACCCTGCGCCGATCCCGGGCGTGACCGTGGAGGTCTGAGGCGCAACCCCTTTCTCAAACCGCGAGAACCGCAGAGACGCAGAGAAGACAAAGTCAGGGCAACTGGGTCTTTGCCCACCATACGGTGAACGGCTGGCGAGAGCCGGAGAGGCTGTTTTCTCAGCGTTCATCGCGGCTCGGCGGTTTCTCTTGCGATTTCAACTGCATGGAGACGGCTGAGTCTGGGTGCCGAGTTGAGTTGAACGCCGGCGGCGAGAGGGTGTGGAGCAGGCCAATGGCTGGGCGAGGGACCGCCAGCGGCGCCGGTTTGTTCCGGACCTGATTCGGGGCACTACGCTGGTCCGAGAATTTCGCTTGTCGCATTTGACATCCGGCCGTTTGACACTATCCATTGGATTGCTGATGGTAGTCAGTAGAAAACATAAACATCGAAGAAGCCGGCCAACGCCACCTTGGAAATCGAGATTCATTGTGATATGAAACGCACCTCTGGAGTACTTCTAACCGTACTATGCCTCGCCGCCGTGCTGGTTACCGTTCCCGCTCGGGCAGCGGTGGACATGTTCCTGGGCTTTGAGGGGCCGACAATCGTCGGAGAATCCAAAGACAGCGTGCATGCGGGCAAGGTGGATGTGCTGGCATGGAGTTGGGGGATGTCCAACTCCGGCACCACCCACACGGGCGGGGGCACAGGCGCGGGCAAGGCCAATTTTCAAGATCTCAGCCTGACCAAGTACGTGGACAAAGCCAGTCCGGTTCTGATGAAGAAGTGCGCCGACGGGACGCACATTGCCAAGGCCACCTTGATCGTGCGCAAAGCGGGGGAGAAACCCCTTGAATACATCAAGATCACGATGGAAGAAGTCATGGTGACCAGCGTCTCGACCGGAGGTTCTGGAGGCGAAGACCGCTTGACCGAGAACATCTCGCTGAACTTCGCCAAGGTGAAGTTCGAATACATCCCACAGAAAGCAGATGGGTCGGGTGATGCGGCGATACCGATGGGTTGGAACATCGTGGAGAATACGCCTTATTAATTAGCAGCTGTCCTGCTCTGACGTGACCTATGCCCAAGTCAGGAAACCGTGGTCTGGTCGTGGCTCTGTTGATGGCGCAAAGCTGCGCCACCTCGCTCCACGCCGCTTCGGACATGTTCCTCTCCTTCGTTCCCGAGATAAAGGGCGAGTCCGCGGATAAAGCGCACACGAACAAGGTGGACGTGCTGGCGTGGAGTTGGGGACTGGCGAACTCCGGCACCACGCATGCCGGCACTGGTGGCGCCACAGGCAAGGCCAGCTTTCAGGACCTGAGTCTGACCAAGTACGTGGACAAGGCCAGCCCGAAACTCATGGAGCGCTGTGCCAATGGAAAGCCTCTCTCCGAGGCCACCTTGATTGTGCGGACGGCAGGGGCAACCCCCGTCGAATACCTCAAGATCAAGTTCGAGGAAGTCCTGGTGAGCAGCGTCTCGACGGGCGGCTCCGGTGGGGAGGATCGCCTCACCGAGAACGTGACCTTCAATTTCGCCAGGCTGAGCCTGACCTACACGCCCATTACCGACGCCCCGCCGCCGACCAGTCCCCAATTTACTTGGGATGTTATCACACAAAGCGCCATTGCTACCAATGCCGCGGGAGGCGGCGAACCGCCCGCGGGAGGCGTGATAATTCCGCCGCTGGCCGCGACACTGACCTATACCAACGGCGCACCGATGGCCTGGTTGACTTGGCGAAGCTACACGAACACGACCTATCAGGTCTGGAGCGCCAGTGAGTTGGAGGGCCCTTTCCAACGGTACGGTAGCCCCATGCCCTCCGCCGGAGATGGGACCACCTCCATCATTGTGCCCGCGGATGCCCTGAGGAAGTTCTTTCATGTCGAGACGCTCCCAGCTCAGTAGGAGCAGGTGCGTCCCAAGGCGAGGGGCGGTGAATCTCGCTTCGAATTCCGTCGCGCCGCTTGGATTCCGCCGTTCAATTCCGGCTTTCAAGGCGCCGTGGACCTCTTCTTCGCCACAACCAAAGCGCTGCCGTGCCCAAACCGATTAGCGCGCCGGTGCCCGGTTCCGGAATGGAAGGCACGCTCTGCGCATCCACCGGTTGCAGACCCGTCTGCTGGTACTGCTGCTGGTTCTCCAAAACCACCGCGCCGCTGATCGGCGTCACCAGTTGATACCGCGCAGCGAGTTGAACCGCTTCGTCAACCTTACGCTCTGCACGTAGGCGGCGGACTTCGTCGAGCGCCCAGAGCCGGGCGAGGTGCAAGTCCGTTTCCGTTGCACCGCCTTCGCGCGCGGCGGTTTCCGAATCCATGATGGTGCGGGCCAAGGTCCAGTGCTGCTGGCCTGACCTCCACGAGACGATCAAGTCTCCAAGGTCCTGCGCCGGGGTGCCCTTCCGGAGCACGGAGCGGACGCGCGCGAAACCATCCAGCTTTTCCAGGACGCGATCGGGGCCGGGTTCGACCTGCAATTCGTAAATGTGTGGCGAGGTGTGCCCGGCACGTTCGAGGGCCTGCGTGAGCGGCTCGGTGGAGTCGAGGAGCATCGGTTGCGGGGCGTGAACCCAGACGATGATGCTGCCGGGCTTCTGCGCCGCCAGATTCCACGCCCGCAGCAAGGCGGGGACGTTGTCCCGCCCGCACTGTGGCTTGAATTGCAGCAAGGGCCTTTCGAAATCCCTGCCACCGATCGCTCCCACTTCGACAACCGCGTCCAGGGCCAGGAGGACGTGGGTTTCGGTGTTATCGCCGACTCTGTTGATGGCGTTGGCGATACTGGCGAAATGCGGCGCCATGTCGCGCGAACCATCCACGACGAAGACGACCATCGCCGGCGGCTGGCTGGTCATCGGCTTAATCGTCTGGTGGATGAACTGACCGGTCGCGCTGCGCGTGTCCTTAGTCCACACCGCCAGCCGGTCTGGATTACGGGCAACGGTGAGCAAGCCGCGCGAGGAGGCCAGTTCGGCGTTGGACAACATGCCGCGCAAAGTCGAACGGCCGGCTTGAGCGACTTCGGCGGTGAGCGCGCTGCCGCGCGCCTTGAGTTCTCCTTTGCCGTTTGCCCAAACCGAGTGCTGCACGCCCTCCGGGATGTTGAAGTTGCGCTCCAGCAGACACGGCAAGCGCAGCGTGCCTTCGGATGCGGAAGCAAGCGCGAGCGGCGCGGTGATGCCGAGGCGGATCTTCATCGTCCCGCCACGCCGCGGCACGGGGAAGCACTGCATGAGCACTCGATCCGGTCCGGCAGTCGTGACGAGCACGGGGTCACGGCGGCGTTGCACGGCGATTTCCTGATACGCCTCGCGCACGTGCGAGCGGCCAGCGAAGGCGGCCTCGCGTTCCTCGCCGTTCACCCAAAGCGTGAGCCGCGACACTACGCCGCCGGGCGGCAACAGGATTTGCGCGCGCGCTTCGCGGTCTTGCTCGCTGTCGTTCTTGAACTCCAACGTCCACTCCGTGTAGCTCCACGCAGCGTCGGCATCCACGATCGTGTCGAGCCGCGAGCTGCGAAGCGCGAGGTTCTTGATGCGGCCACCCACCTTGTCGCCGCCGTGGTCGTCGTCCCAAGTCCACTCGTTCAGGTCGGCGAAGGCACCGC
>CAZWJC010000205.1:0-13254 GCA_964634255.1 uncultured Verrucomicrobiota bacterium
CGCTCTCGAAGCGCTTCAGCACCGGGCCCTGGACGTAATTGCCGCTCAACAGCACCTCCTGGATGTTGGCGTCAATTTCCTTCTGGATGTTTTTGTATTGGCGGACGTGTCCGTAAAATTCAACTTTCATGTGGCGCATGTGGTAAAGGGACAGTGCGAAGCAAACAAGCCTCCAGTGCGGAAACAGCGTGGGGCCTTGCTAGCAAGCTGGTGAACGCGATCGGACCGGATGAGCGTCCCCGGGTGATGCGATCTTCTCGTTCTAAAACGTAGTCTTCAGTTCTTCACGCACGGTAGCGAGGTTGGGTTACATCACCGCGGCGATCTCCTCCTCACCCTACGGCGCGAGCCGCACGCGGTAGAAGCTGGCCGGGAAGTTCGTGGCGCCCGGATCCGTGAAATGGAGCGGGCCGCTCCCAAGGACACTCGTCTGGAGCGGAAGCCAATCCACCAAATTCGTTGAGCCTTCCACCACCACCGTCGAGCCGGCACTACCGGTGAAGTCGAACCCGAAGCCGTTGGTGGAATTGCCAAATGAAGACTCGTCCGCAATGATCCACGGCGGCTCTTGCGGATGCACGCTCTCCACGAGCCAGCTTGAGCCGCCAGCCCAACCGCCTGTAGCATATCCGCGCACGCGGATGGTGGAGTTCGTGGGAAAGTTGAGGTCCGTGAGTTGCCAGCCACCCTCAATCCGCACGCCCTCACCCAAAGCTACCCAGTCCACGCCATTGGTTGAGCCTTCAAAGGCGGTGCGCCACACCTCCGGGCTCGTGCCGCCCCGCAGCCAGGTAATCGTCGAGCCGTCGCGCATGAGGTTTTGCGCCGCGGGTGCTGAGTTGTTCAATCGGGCAATGTATCTACGTGCCCGCCCGCCCAGCGTGGTAAAGTCGCCGCCCACCAAAATCTTCCCATCCACCTGAACTGCGAGGGAAGACACATACGAATACAATGAGCCCGCTCCCAGGTTGAATCCGTTGTCCAACGTTCCGTCCGCGTTCAGCCGAACAATATTCGTACGCGGCTGCCCGCCCAACGTGGTGAAGCCGCCGCCCACCAGAATCTTCCCGTCTGTCTGCACCGCGAGCGAATACAAACAACCATAGCCCCCGCTCGCTCCTGGATTGAATTCACCGTCTAGCGACCCGTCCGCATTCAATCGCGCAATCCTCGCACGCGACTCTCCGCCCAGTACAGTGAAAAAGCCACCCATCAGGATCCGCCCGTCCGCCTGTAATGCGAAGGCATTTACAGCACTGTTCGCCCCCGGATTGAAGGTGCTGTCGAGCGTTCCGTCCGTGTTCAGCCGGCCAATGCGGTCGCGCGACTCTCCACCCAGCGTGGTGAACGAACCGCCTACCAGAATCTTCCCGTCCGCCTGTAATGCGAGGGCATTTACAGCATTGTTCGCCCCCGGATTGAAGGTGTTGTCCAACGTCCCATCCGCATTCAGACGTCCAATGTAGTTGCGCGTCTGCCCGCCCAGCGTAGTGAAAACACCGCCCACTACAATCGTCCCGTCTGCCTGCACCGCGAAGGCACGTACGCCCAAGTAGCCGTTTGCCCCCGGATTGAAGCCGTCGTCCAGCGTCCCGTTCGCATTTAGCCTGGCGATCCGGGCACGCTTTTGGCCGCCCAACCAAGAGAAATCGCCGCCCACCAGAATCTTCCCGTCTGCCTGCACCGCAAGTGAAGACACCGCACTGTCCGCCCTAGGATTGAACTCATCGGGGAGGGGTGACTGGGCGAGAGTCAGTCGCGGGGTGAGGATTGCGAGCCAAGGGAGCGCCGCCAGCCAAGCGGAGAGGATCAGGGGTCGCAGGTGGAAGATCGGCGTGTTCATTTCGGCTTGTGAGTTACGGAAGCGCGCTGGAGAGCCTCCGGGCATTCGTATCTGGTTTCATGGGCCACTTCCTTCTGATGCGTGAATCGTACGGGCGCTATGGAAGCTAACGGGCGATGGCGAAGCAAGCGGAATCAGGTCCTACTCGTGATCCTCATCTGAATCCTGCGACTCCCCGGCTAATTCCTCCTCCCATCGGGCAGGGCGCGAGACGAAGATGGAGATTCCCGCGTAGATTTACCCCGCGTTCTGCCGGTAGCTTACGTCCACGAAGGTGAAATAGACTTCGCGCGTGATTTCCCACGGCCAGGCCTCGCCTTTGCGATAGTAAGCGCCCAGTTGCGTCCAGCACGGCGCCTTGTTCCCCACCGAGAGCAGTTCGGAGTTGAGCGCGGGATCGGTGGCCACGCGCCGGAGCAAGGTCCTCAGGTTCGCGCCGGCAAACATGGTGGGCGAGAGCCGCACGTCCGCCGCGTCCACCACAAAGCCGAAATGCTCTTCCATCTTCTCGCGCAACGATTCCGTGCCACCGAACTCGCGCAGGAAGCGCATCAGGAACTCGGGCGAGCGCGGCAGCGAACACTTGCCCGCGCGGAAGGGAATCGAGCCGTCGAGGAAACAGTCATGAACGCCAAGCACCACGCGCCATACGTCTGATGGCGCGGAGGCCACGCCCGCACAAGATTCGCTCACCAACCCGCGCAACTCGGCGAACACCGCGCGCCGCAGCAGCACCAAGGGGACGCCGTCCGTAAACCGCGCCAGCCAGGGACTGTCCACATCCCAGTCCACCGCTTCGCCGTTGTCGAGCAGGGCATGTGAGTTCACCTGCAACAGACCGGTCTGACCGTTCTCGAGCCGGACGATGTTTCGGCCTTCGAGCTGGAGTTTTGCGTTCGCGCGCAGAGCGAGGGATTCACCTTTTTCGAAAAGCAGTTGCCCAGTGCGGCCCGCCCGCACTTCACGTCCGCCCGCCGACTTCACATCCAAGTCCGTTTGGCTCGTCCCGAGGCGCCCGCCACACCGCACCTGACTGCCAGCGGCCAGCATGAACCGGGTCTCCGGCTGCAATTCGGATTGCGGCCCGCTGGCCAAGCGCAACTGCGCCGACCACGTGAGCGCAACCTTCTCGACGGCCAGCACTGATTTCCGGCTCTCGATGTGTTCGCCGCGGCGCAACTGGTCGTAATCCATGCTCTCCAGCGGATTCAGCCCATCCATTGGCGAGACCTCGATCGCCCGGCCCACACTGCCGGCGATGTTTTCCTTGGTGACACTAATGCGAAACCGCGGCGGGCCGAGCAAGCGTGTGTGCGCCCCGTCCACGAGCAATACCCAGTGCTCCATCTCCAAGGCGCGCAAGCCCTGCTTGGCAGTTTCCATCGCCACGCCGCAGGCGCGCTTGAGGTCGCCCAGCGTGGTGACCACCGGTTGGCTGCCGCGCAACTCGACCAACCCGCAATCCAGACGCAGCGTGCCGCCTTGGAGCAGGCCGCGCAACCAATCCTCGATTTGCTGGGCCCCGCCCTTGGTGGGAGCGCCCAGCGCCTGAAGCTGTGAAGCATCAAGTTTATGCATCGCCTCCACTGTATCCGCTGCGACGGGCGCGTCCAGCACTTCAACCACCGCGTTTGCGTCCCGAGTCGGCTCGGATGGAATGTTACCGGGACGGGGCGGTGCAGGAGGACCCCGCCGATACGTTGACTCGCACTCGCGGTCACCGAAGTCCCGAACATGAGTCTGTCCGCCAAACGCAAGGCCCTGGCCAGCATCCAAAACCGCTATCAGCGCGCCGATCATTCCCTACAAGTCGCCCATGCCGGACGAGTTCTTCGCCCCGTGCGATTATCCTCTCCAGTCCGCCCTACGGCTCTTGACCCGGCCACTCCCCACAATCCCGAGTCAGCACTTGCCGGCACGCACTTTGATACCCGGGGGGCGGCTTCGCCGCAGAGCCGTGCTTTTACTTGACCCGCCGCGCGCGGACGGTAAAGGTGCGCGGCAGTTTTGTTGCGAATCATGAACCCAAGTCCTCGCTGTCTATCATTTGCCGCGTTCGCCGCGCTGCTTTTGCCCCTCTTCCTGAACACCGGTTGCCAGACGACCGCCCGTCCCGGCGCCCGCCTGGATCGCGAAGGCGATGAGATCGTCGTGGCGGGCCAACTGTTCCACACCGGCACACGCGTCGTACTGTGGACCGATCCGGACGGTTATGATGCTTACCGCACAGAGCGTCGCTTTGCGCCCCTCGATAAGGCGGATTTCGCGACGTCTCAAAAGGAAGTGAAGGACCTCGAATCGCCCAACCGCTACAACCTCCGCAAGGTCGGGTTGACCGACGCGGAGATCGAACGCGTTCGCGGCGGCGGCTGGGATTTGCCACTGCTGCAACGCGTCGTGGACCAGTTCGTCTATCACTACGACGTCTGCGGCACGAGCCGGCAGTGTTTCAAGGTCTTGCACGACCTCCGCGGTCTAAGCGTGCATTTCCTGCTGGACGTGGACGGCACGATCTATCAGACGCTCGACCTCAAGGAGCGCGCCTGGCATGCCACCACCTCCAACTCGCGCTCCGTCGGCATCGAAATCGCCAACATGGGCGCGTACGGCAACGCGGAGAAAAGTCCGCTGGGTGACTGGTACGCCAAAGATGCAGATGGCAAAACCCGCCTTACGATCCCGGCACGCTTCGGCGACGGCGGCGTGCTGACGGAGGACTATGTCGGGCATCCGCGCGTGAACGAGCCGATCGTGGGCACGGTGCAGGGCCGCCAGCTCACGCAGTACGATTATACGCCCGAGCAATATCGGGCTTTGGCTCACCTGACCGCGGCTCTCTGCAGCGTATTCCCCAAGATGAAGTGCGATTACCCTCGGGATGCGGCAGGCAAGCTCGTGATGCAGAGACTGCCGGACTCGGAATTGGAAAGCTTCAGCGGGCTTATCGGCCACTGGCATATTCAGACGAACAAAGTGGACCCAGGCCCGGCGTTTGACTGGGACTACATCGTGGACGAAGCCCGGCGGCTCCTGTGGCTGGGCGAGGCGTATCCCACTCGCGGCAGCGGGGCGGCAAAGATGCGGGGCGCGAGCCGCTGACCTTGATGTGACAGCGGGCCATTCCTTCCGGCACGAAGCCCGCCCCTCGGGAATTCGTATTCAACGCCGCCCGATCGTGGTTTAATCCGGGCATGGACGACGAGCCGGTTCAACTGCCGATTGACGGGGTGCTCGACTTGCATTCCTTCAAGCCGCGCGAGGTGAAGGATCTCGTGCTCGATTACCTCGCCGAGTGTCAGCAGCGAGGCATTCTGGAAGTGCGAATCATCCACGGCAAAGGCATCGGCAACTTGCGCCGCACCGTGCATGCGGCCTTGGGGAAGCATCCGGAAGTGGTCAGCTTCACGCTCGATCACCCGCAGTATGGCGGCTGGGGTGCAACGCTGGTTCGCCTGCGGCCGGCCAAGCCTGCGCCCCCATCTGCATAGATCAATCTGCGTCCGCTTCTGTTGCCGCCCGCCCGCCGCCAACGTCGGCACACACGCCGCGCTTGGAGACGGCCACGAATGCCATCACGGTCTTGGCCGGGTTGCTGGTAAATTGCGTTTCGGCGTCGGCCAGGGCTTCCCGCAATCTCCGGCCCGCGCGAAACAAGGCGTGGTAAAGCTGCTTGAGCTGTAACCGTTCCTCGGCGCTGAACCCGGCACGGCGCAGCCCCACGATATTGAGCCCGCACATTTCGTTCTCGCGCAGGGCGACCGCAAACGGCGGCAGGTCTTTACTGATGGCCGAACCCCCTTGCATCATAGCGAGCGTGCCCACGCGGATGAATTGGTGAACGAGGCAGTTCCCGGAAATGAACGCCCGGTCCTGCACCGTCACGTGCCCCCCCAGCAGCGCCCCGTTGGCGATGATCACGTGATCTCCCACCAGGCAGTTATGCGCCACGTGGCAGTTGGCCATGAAGAACGAGTGCGAGCCGATAACGGTTTCCTCGGCGGTTTTGTTCGACCGATGCACGGTGACGTGTTCGCGGAAGACGTTGTGGTCGCCAATGCGTAGGCCGGTCGGTTCGTCCCGGTACTTCAAGTCCTGTGGGGCGTCGCCGATGACGCAACCGGCATGGAAGCGGTTATGCGCGCCCGCGCGGGTCAGCCCGGTCAGATAAACATGCGGCCCGACCACGCATTGCGGCCCGAGTTCCACGCCCGCGTCAATGACCGCATACGGTCCGACTTGCACGGTGGCGTCCAGCTTTGCGTTCGGATGAATGATCGCCGTGGGGTGTATCATCGCCGCACAGATGACCACAAACGGGTGGGGTTGGAAATCGCAAAGCGGCGGGTGAACGTGAAAACAGAAACCCGGTCGGGCTGCTTTCAACCACGACCGGGCTGGGAAATCTGCGGTGGGTTAGTCCTCGTTCCAAGGATTCACCGACACATCCACGAAGAGGGTGATCTTGGGGGCGCGGAAGGCCATGCGTTCCAAGCCGCCACCGGACACGACCGGCACGTCGAACCCCACCACGCGTTCCACGCGGGGCGGCGTCAGCCGGCAGTCGAGGCCTGCATCGCAGAGGTTCGACTTGAAGTTGCCCGTCACGATATTGACGAGTTCGCCCACGGAGTCGTTGATTTCCGAAACATCCGTCAACTCCTCGGGCGCCAAGCCGATCACGCCGGCGGCCACGCGTTGCGCGCCTTCGGGGCTGAGGCGCAGGAACACCCGGCCCTCGGCCTTGCCGGAGAAACCGATCGTGCCGCGCAGGTGTTCGCCGGGGAATTGAGTCACCGCCTTGGGATGGACGCTTTCCAGTTTCAGGCCCAGCATGGTTTGAAACGTCCGTGCGAGCGCCAGCGTCAAGGGCGTGCCCATGGCCAGCAGGAGCACACAGCCCATGCCGGTACGCATCAGGGCATCCTCCACCGTGGTGATGGAAAACTCTTCGTCGCTGCGGGCCCGCGGGTTCGCCGCCCGCAATAGGCGCTGGGTCAGCGATTGATCCTGGGTGATGACTTTGGCGATCTGATCCAGATCCGCATCCTGCCGCGAGACGAGCTGCGTCAGGCGCATCACGCTCGCAGGCACCGGATCCAAGCCGTACTTGTCGGCCAGGTCGTCGTAATTAAGGTTGTCGGCCATGGGCTATTCCGCCCGGTCAGGCGGCAGGGGCAGGGGCGGCCGGCGCGGGGGCGGCCGCAGGTTTCTTCTGGAGGGTCACAACGCGGCCAGCCTTCTCAATGAGCTGATCCTCTTTGAACGGCTTGACCAGGTAGTCACGCACACCCAAGCGGGCGATGTGCAGGACGTTGTCGCGCCCCGATTCCGCCGTGAGCATGATCACCGGGATCTGCTTCAGGTCGGGGTCTTCCTTCAGCTTGGTCAGCATCGTGACGCCATCCATGACCGGCATGGTGACGTCCAGCAGGATCAGGTCAGGCTTCTCGCGCGCGGCGGCGGCCAGACCTTCCTCGCCATTGGAGGCCTCACATATCACACAGTCGTAGGGGCGGAACGTCTTGCCCACGATCAGCCGGATCGTCCGGCTGTCATCCACACTTAGAATCTTGATCGGCATACGTTTGTTCGCTCAGTTAAATTTGATGTGCAATTCCACAACCACGCGTTCCGCATCGCACGCGAATACCATGCATTCGCGGCGCACGTCCGGCAAGGCTTCAATCTCAAAAGACGTGCCCCGGATGATGGCGGGGGTGCTCACCGCGCAGGTCGCTCCCAAGTCGCAAAGGGTGGATTTCAACCCGCCGGCCAGCATGTTGGTCATCTCCCCCACGACGTCATTGACCTCCTGCTCACCGGTGATTTCCTCCGGCGGCAGGCCCAGCATGGCGGAGGTCGCGTGGGTCGCCAGTGCGGCCGAGAGGTGCAGGTAAACGGCGCCCGTAACGGTTTCGCCGCCAAAGCCGACCGACCCGGTGACCCGGTTCTCGAAATGCGGCATATGGGAATCCGCCACCGGCGTGACTTGCAGCGAAAGCATGGTGGAGAAGACGTCGCCGAGATGGTGGGTCAGAAACTGCCGGGCATCGAAGGATTGGACTTGTGTACTCATGGTCTATGCACTTGAGGTTTGGGGATCAAAGGACGGAGACGGTGCGGGCGGTAGTGGGCGCCGGGGCGGCGGCGGCGGGGCGTGCTTGCACGGCACGGATTAAAGTCTGCGGAACGCGTTCCAAGGGGACGACCTGCTCGGCGGCGCCGAGTTCCACGGCGGCGCGCGGCATGCCATAAACCACGCACGTGGCTTCGTCCTGGGCGAACGTTCGGGCGCCGGCCTGCCGGAGCTTCAACATGCCTTGGGCGCCATCGCTGCCCATGCCGGTCAACAAGCCGACCACGGCATACCGCCCGGCACAGGCCGCGGCCGAATTGAACAGCACATCCACGGAAGGCCGGGTGTGATGCTGCGGTGGCCCCTGGTTCAGCACTACTTGGTAACGACCGTTGTTCCAGACAATCATCATGTGATAGTCGCCGGGCGCAATCAGCGCCAAGCCGGGACGCACCTCGTCTCCAGCGACGGCTTCGCGCACCTCGATGGCACAGACCTCGTTCATCCGCTCGGCAAACGCCTTAGAGAAGAACGGTGGGATGTGTTGCACGATGCAAATGCCGGGCAGGCCCTGCGGCAGTTGGGTGAGCACGCTCTTGAGTGCTTCTGTTCCTCCGGTGGAGGAGCCGAGCAAGATAATCTGCCGCGGATTCAACGGCATCGTGGGCGCGGCTTCCACTTTCGGTCCGCCGGCCGCGGCTTGACCGATGCGGAAACGCGCCAGGGCGGCGCCCTTCACGCGATGGATCAACTGGTCGCGCAGGTCGCCGATGGACCACGCCGAGCCCGGTTTGGCAATGACGTCCACGGCCCCCGCTTCGAGCGCCGCCACAGCGGCCTTCGATCCCGCCTGAGTGATCGAGCTGATTACCACCACCGGCATGGGACGGTGCTTTTGCAGGATGCGCAGGAACGTGATGCCGTCCATGCGCGGCATTTCAACATCAAGCGTCAATACGTCGGGATTCAGCTCCAGGATGCGGTCGCGGGCGTTGTAGGGGTCGCAGGCGGTGCCCACGACCTCGATCTCCGGGTCTGAACTCAGCGCATCGCTGATTGCGCGCCGCACCACGGCGGAGTCATCCACCACCAGCACTCGGGTTTTGGGTCGTAAGTTCATGTAACTTGCGCGAGATGTTGGACCTTCCCGGCGGCGTCATGCACGGCGATCATCAGGTCCTCAAGTCTTTCAGGGGTGATGGCCAGCACCTCGGTGGCCTGCGCCTCGGCCCGGACGGCGTAACCTTCCCAGCCAAGCGTTGAACCCACCAGGTGGGCGAGGCAATTGCCGACATGCGTCACCACGGAAAGCTTCGGCCGGGGCTCGCACATTGGTTGATGATGATGGGCCACCGCCTCCACGATATCCTCAGGTAATTTCCAAGTGCGCAGGAGATGCGCGCCGACTTCCGCATGATCTGCTCCCACGACTTCCCGTTCGGCATCCGTGCGGGCCAGGCCACCTTCGGTGATGCGACCGCGGATGGCAGTTTGTGCCTGATCGGTCAGGACGTGGTTGAAAACCAGCTTGCCGATGTCGTGCAACAATCCGGCCGTGAAGGCGACGGGGGACTCGAACTCGACCGGCAATCCGGACCGGACAAGCGTCTCGGAAGCCATGGCGGTGGTCAGGGAATGTCGCCACAACTCGCCGCCTTCCGCGGCGTAGCCGGGCAACGGCGTATTCATGGCACCGCTGAAGGCGAGGCTTAACACCAAATGCAGGATCTGCTGATGACCCAGCACCAGCACGGCTTGCTCGACGGAGGCCACCGGATCCTCGAAACCGAAGTAGGGCGAGTTGCAGGCGCGCAGCAGTTTCGCCGTCAGCACGGTGTCGAACTTCAGCACTTGAACCACCTCGTCGTTGCCCACTGCGGCTTGGTCCAGCAGCGACACCAACCGCAGCGCCGCATGGGAAACCGGCGTGAGGTTCTTCACTTTGGCGACGATTTCCTCAGTAGTCATAGACGATAAGGTGTCACCCCCGGACTGTGAATGGAAACGTTGCCCGTGGAAAGGTCAAAGCGCATGGTGCGGCAGCGCACGCCGCCCACGTCGGAGGCCGCAACACGATAGCCGTTGCGCGCCAACAGCGCCGCGAACGTGTCGGAGTTGCGCTGCCCGATGTTGAAGACGCGGTTTTGATCGAGAAATTGCGACCCGCCGGCCACACGGATGACTGCGCGGGAGCGATCCCCGCCCAAGTTCGTCACCGCTTGAAACAACCGCGGCACACCGGTGTCCACAAACATGTAGGGCGCGTTCACGGCCTTCACCGGATCAATCGTCGAGTCGGGCAGCATGACATGAAGCAGCCCGCCCACCTTGCGCACTGGATCGTAGAGGGTGATCCCGAGGCACGAACCCAGGGAATAGGTGACGATTTCCGCGCTGCCGTCATTGCTGGCCACCATGTCCGCCACGCCCACGACGAGCGTCTTCTTCGGCGGCGCAATGACCCATTGGGCTGGAGTTGGCATGGCGAAGTGGCTTGGATCTGAGGCTCAGGCTCTACGTGCGGCGGTAAATGCTGGGGCGGACGCATTTCATGCCGTGTTCGATCCCCACGAGACTCTCGGAATGCCCCACGAACAGGTAGCCGCCCGGAGCGAGTTGCTCCTTGAGGCGGCCGATCAGTTGCACCTGGGTGGCGCGATCGAAATAGATCATGACGTTGCGTCAGAAGATGACGTGGAAGTGCTCATTGAACGGATAGGGCCATTCCATGAGGTTCAAATGCCGGAGGGTCACCCGATCACGCAACAAGGGCTTCACCCGGCAATAGCCGGCGAAATCGCCCGTGCCACGCTGGAAGTACCGCGCCAGCCATTCGGTTTGCGGAAGCTTGACCCGCTCTTGCCGGTACACGCCCTGCCGGGCTTTCTCCAGAATTCGCGTGCTGATGTCGGACGCCACGATGCGCCAGTCCCGCGGAGTGTTTTCTCGGAAATACTCGGCGAGCACAATGGCGAGCGTATAGGGCTCCTCGCCGGAGGAACACGCCGCGCTCCAGAGTCGAAAAGGCTCGCTGGCGGGATGCGTCTTGGCGGCCTGCCACTCGGGCAAGACCGTTTCCGAGAGGTAGCGCATGTGCTCCGCCTCCCGGAAGAAGTCCGTGACATTCGTGGAGATAACGTCCAGCAAGTCGGTCATCTCCTCTTCGCCGGCGGGCGATCGGAGATAATCGCAATACTCGCTGAAACCACTCAGCCGCAGCGCCCGCAATCGTTTCGCCACGCGGCTGGAAACCAATTCCGTCTTGTCGGGTCCGAGATTGATGCGGCTGCGCTCGTAAACGAGGCGGCGGATAAACTCGTATTCTTCAGTGTCAATCGTTGCCATACGTCAGGGAACAACCGGGTTTCCCAGTTCTAGCTTTTGGCATTCCAGAGGGTTATCGGCACGGCACTGCGAAACTTAACACCGAAAGCGGCAAATTTTTCCATCGGCAAACCGGTGTGGGCATGGCGTGCGGTAGCAAGCTGTAGCAGGCCATCCTCCGATGCCTGAAGGATAAACGAGGGAAGAAACGTCCTCAAGTCAGGCGGCCGACCGCCGATAAGCTGGCGAGTCCTTATGGCAATTGAACTACAACAGCGCGCAACGAGCGGTCACCAAGCCCTGGCCGGCAAGTATCTCACTTTCACACTCCAGCGGGAATCCTACGGGATTGACGTGCTCCAGGTCCGGGAGATCATCCGCATGACGGACATCACCGCCGTGCCGCAGATGCCCGCCTACATTCGGGGCGTCATCAACCTTCGCGGCAAGATTATCCCCGTGCTGGATCTGCGCATGCGCTTCGGCTTTCCGGACGCCGGCCATTCGGATCAAACTTGTATTGTGGTTGTCCAGGTGACATTGCCGGACGGCAAGGCTGTTTCCATGGGCATGGTCGTGGATGGGGTGGAGGAAGTCCTCAACATCGCCGAGTCCGAGATCGAGGAGACGCCCGACTTCGGCGCGCAGCTCGACACGGACTACATCCTCGGCATGGCCAAGATCAAAGGGGCGGTCAAAGCCCTCCTCGACATTGACAAGGTGATCGCCGCCGACGCCGCCATGGCGACGCACGGTGCCGCCGCCGCCGCCCTCGCCGCCACATGATTCCAGCTCAACCTCACCCCAACGTCAGTGCCTTGGTGGGGGAGGTTGCGTTGCGTGCCGTCGGCTCGTCCCCGTTTTCCTTTGCAGCCGGTGTATCGGGTGCATACACCGGTTCGCACAACCTAACAGCGCTCACTCAAATACGTAGCAAACCCGCAGTTAACCAGACCCCATAAATACCATTGTTGTATGAAATGGAACCTCCGCAATCGAATCCTCGTGCCCACCGTGGCACTCGTCTTAATCACGACCGTGGCCATCAGCTTGGTTTCCTTCCTGATGGGCCGTAACGCCTTGGAAAGCACCCTTGAAGAACAGCTCGGCGGCATCTGCGCCTCGGGCATCAAGCAAGTGGAAAGCTGGGTGGACGGCCAGCGCCAGAATCTGGTGCAATGGTCGGTTGCACCTAAAGTCCTGACGGCTGTTGGCGCCGCGGACTCGGCAGCGGCCGCCCGGACCGAGATCAGCACAGAACTCGCCCATGCCAAGGGGCTTTACGGCTTCTACGAGGACATCCACCTGGCCGACCCCAAAGGCGACACTGCCGCCTCGTCCAACCCGGGTTCCGTCGGCAAACTCAACGTTGCCGATCGCGCGTATTTCAAGGAAGCCATCACCGGGAAAATCGTCATCTCGGAGGTGCTGAAGAGCCGCACGACCGGCAATCCCATTGTCGTCATCGCGACGCCCGTGAAATCCGGGAATACTGTGAGCGGCGTGCTCTACGGCGTGCTGGATTTGAACTGGTTCAGCTCGAAGTTCATCGCCAACATCAAGGCGCTCCAAACGGGTTACGCCTTCTTGTATGACGAGAAGGGCGTGTTTATTGCCCACCCGGACAAGACGAAGATCCTCGAAACGAAGATCACGGACTTCGAATGGGGCAAACAACTGCAAGCCATGCGCAAAGGGCATCTGGCCTACACCTTCGATGGCATTGACAAGAGCGCGGTCTTTGAGACCAGCGACATGCTCAAGTGGGCACTTGTGGTCACCGTCACGGATGCCGAAATGATGGCGCCCGTGAAACGCATGGGTATGATCAACCTGTCCCTTGGAGTGGGGGCTTTGGCTGTCGGTGTCTTGATAGCGCTGTTCACCGCACGCTCCATCACCCGACCGATTCAAGTCACGGTGGACCAGATGGGTGAAGGCGCGGAGCAGACGACCTCTGCCGCCGGGCATGTTTCCTCCGCCAGCCAGTCGTTGGCGGAAGGCGCGAGCG
>CAZWJC010000206.1:0-13252 GCA_964634255.1 uncultured Verrucomicrobiota bacterium
AGTGGACGTGTCCCAGAACATGGTGCGGAAATGGTTGGCGCGGGCGCCGGGGAGGAACCGGCCGGCGACCGCACCAAGTGTTCGTTTATGGGCTGGAAAGCTCTTGTGAAAGGTAGCTGACGGGGCGGGCCGGGGCGGAGGTGTCTCCCGGGGCGCGCAAGACCGGGTCAGCGTGGAGGCCTGACCCGCGACGAATTCCGATTCGCCATGCCCCGTTCATCATTGCGATGCCGGGAGCATTCCTCAAAGCGCCGGAAGGGGCAAGCTCCGATTCGCCGTTTCCGATTTACGGTTTTCGAAGCGAACCAGGACGGGCTCGACGCTCCTTGCGCATTGCTCCAGCGGTCAGAACGATTCGGACGGTAGTTTCCTGCTGCAAGGATGCACTAGCCTGGCTGAGCCCAGGCGTGTAGTTCCGCGCAAACCCGTTCGAGTGGCAGGCCGACGATGTTGGTGAACGAGCCGGAGATTTCCTCCACGATCAGCTCGCCGTGGTCTTGGATGGCGTAGGCGCCCGCCTTGTCCAGCGGATTGATCTTCGCGAGGTAATTGCGAATCTGGGCGTCGTTCAAGGCGCGGAAGCGCACGTCCGTGCTGACGGCGAAGAGATGTTCGCGGTGCGAGCGGAGGTGGATGAGGCTGACGCCGGTCACCACCTGGTGCGTGCGCCCCTGCAATCGCTCCAGCATGCGGCGCGCATCATCGAGGTCCGCGGGCTTGCCCAGAATCTCGCGTTGCAGAAACACGAGCGTATCTGCGCCCAACACCAGCGCGTCCGGGCGCTTCTTTGCCACGACTCGGGCCTTGCGATGGGCATTGAGCTGGCAAAGCTCCTGAGGCGACAGTTCGTCATGGGCGACTTCAAACGCGTCGCTTGGCAGGACGTGGAATTCCAAGTCCAGCTCGTGCAGCAGTTCAGCCCGGCGAGGCGAGGCAGACGCCAGAACCAGCGGCGGCAGATTCATAACGCATTCCATTCGGACCGCTCAACTCTTGCGGCCAGCAACGCTCGACTCCCTTGCGCGGTTTCTTTGGCGGCAACGATGAGACCGTGCCGCGGTTCCTCACGCGCAGGAATGCCCGCGGCTCACGCGAGTTTCGTGACGTAATCCCGGGCGGCGCGGATGTCCGCCACGCGCTGGCTGCCGGCTTCGCGTTCGATACAGCAATCGCCGGCAAACTTCACGTCGCGCAGCGTGGCGAAGAACGCCTTCCAATCCACCTGCCCCGTGCCTACGACCACTTCCTCGCCCCAGGTGCCGGGCGTCTTCGTGAGGTTCGCGTCCTTGATGTGGCATTGCTTGAGCCACGGCGCGAGGGTGCGCAACGCAACGATCGGGTCGCCCTTGCCGTAGAGGATCATGTTGGCCGGATCAAAATTCACGCCGACGGTCGGGCGGTTGAGCTGCTTGAGAAACTGGCTGAGCGTGCCGGCGGTCTCCTGGCCGGTCTCGAAGCCGAGGCTGATGCCTCGTTGGCTGAACAGATCCGCGATCTGCGAGATACGCTGGAAGAGCTTCGCAAAGCTCGGGTCGCTCTCCTCGTGCGGAAGGAAACCGGCGTGGAACGTGACCAACTTCAGCTTGAGCTGCGCGGCGATGCCGACGATCTGTTGGATGTTCTTCCAATTCTGATCCCAAGTGGCGTCGGGGACCACGCCGCCGCTGGCCTTGATGGTGTCGAGGGTGGTGTAGTCCTCGCCCACGGTGCCGAACATGCCCGAGACGATCGCGACGCCGCGCTTGGCGGCCTCGGCGCCAAACTTGCCCCAGACACCAGGATTGTCGCGCAGCGGGTCCAAGGCGAGTTGCACACGCCGGATGCCAATGGTTTCGAGATTTTGAAAGAGTTGATCTGGTGAAGTGGGCTGGAGCGACCAACTGCACACCGCCAGACGATCAGTGATGTTTGAGGTCATCATGCGGGCAGAGGCATACCAGCAAGGTTGGTCTCGGGCAAGCGCGCAGATGTGCCTTTCTGCTTGCTAGGCGGACGGCCCGTGGTCTAGCGTCGGACTAGTTCGTTCCAATCAGCGGCCTCAAACGTTTGGATACCGACCTGAACAACTGGGTATGCGACGAAACCTGCCGGGCGTCCGGAAGGCGGGCGAGGGTTTGCCGCAGTGCCGCTTGGGGAACTTGGCCACAACTCTGAAACCACTCCAATAGAAGACCATGGACACTACTCTGTATCTGCAACTGAGCGCGCTGATGTTTTTGGAATACGCCGTCTGGGGCGCGTGGATGCCGGTGCTGGCGCCGCGGTTGCTCGGGCCGCTGAAGATGACCGGCAAGCAGACCGGTTGGATTTACGGCACGCTGCCGCTGGCCAGCATGATCTCCCCGCTGATCGCCGGCCAACTGGCCGACAAGTACGTGGACACCCGCTGGATTCTTGCCGCCTGCCACGCGCTCGGCGTCATCCTGCTCTTCGTGGCGTCGCGGACCACCAAGTTCAAGCCGCTGTTCCTAGTCATGCTGGGGTACTCGATGCTCTACGCGGCCACCATTCCGTTGGTCAATTCGCTCATGTTCAGCCATCTCACGGACGCGGGGGCGCAATCGCCGAAGATTTTCATCTGGGCGCCCGTCGCCTGGGCACTCGTGGGCTACCTGCTCACCGGTTGGCGCAATCTGCGCAAGACCGAGGGTGACGGCAGTGACTGCCTGAAGTTCGCGGCCATCCTCTCCGCCCTCATGGCGGTCGTCTGTGTCATCCAACCGATCACTCCGCCGAAGGGCGGCGAAGGCGTGCCAATGCTCAAGGCGCTCTCGATGCTCTCGAATCCGCCGTTCGCGGTGTTCATCCTCGTGTCGCTCGTCGTGGCTGGCATGATGCAATTCTACTTCCTCGGCACCGGGCAGTTCCTGCAAGACCGGGGTGTTTCCGGCAAGAATGTGCCCGCGACCATGGGTATCGCGCAGGCGGCGCAGGCCCTGGCCACGCTCTTCCTGCTCGGCCTGTTCTTCAGCAAGCTCGGCCCGAAATGGACGCTCACGCTGGGAGCGGCTTCTTGGCTGCTGCTGTATGTATTCTACACGTTCAAAGCGCCGAAGCCCTTGGTGGTTGGCGGACAGATTTTCCATGGTTTTGCCTATGTCTTCTTCATGATCGCCGGGCAGATGTACGTGAACACGGTGGCCGCGCCAGAAATCGTCAATTCAGCGCAGGGACTGATTATCTTTGTCACCACCGGCATCGGTTTGTTCCTCGGCACGCAGGTAGCGGGTATCGTCATGGATAAGTCCTGCGTGGCGGGCAAATTCAATTGGAGCAAGGTGTTCATGGTGCCGATGCTGGCCACGGCGGCGGGCGTGCTGGCGCTGTTGCTGGCGTTCTGATGCCATGTTTCAGGGGCTGAGTTCAGTTCAAGCTCGGCCCCGTTCTGTCCAACTGAATCTGCGTCCGGCTAAAGAACCGTCTATGACTGCCAGCGCACCGCAGCCAACCAACTCGCGGGCGTGCTTTACATGGGGGCTCGTGGGAGCTGTTGTCACCTGTATTTGTTCTTTTGTCGCAGTAACTGTCGACAAGAAGGCTGGCGATCTTGCAACGGACTTCTTCCTATGGCTTGGGTTCAACCCGAGAGAGGAGGCTCCGGTGTGCTTGGTGTTAATGGCAGTTTTTGGCCTGATCACCGGGTTCATTGGAGGATACGGTTTGAGGAGATTGTGGCGGCTGGCCTTCCAAAATGCCTGAACGCGTGCGCGTAAGAACGCAGGACATGTGCCCGAACGACTTGCTCGACCGAATGACTAACGACTCGGCGTGGCTCTTCGTTCAGAATGTCCATGATCGGCGCGCTCTACGCCGCCGGTGATACTCCTTCCTGCTTTGCTGCAGATTCTATGAACCCAATTATTCGCCGGCTCTTCATCATGATGGTCCTCCAGAGCTTCATCTGGGGATGTTGGATGCCGCTGGTCTACGGTTACCTGCCCAGCCTTGGATTCTCGACCCTCCAGCAATCCTGGGTGTTGAACGCGTTTCCGATTGCCGCCATCGTCGGCATGTTTTTCAGCAACCAATTCGCCGACCGGAATTTCGCCGCGCAGAAGTTTCTCGCGTTCAGTCACCTTGTTGGCGGATTGGCGATTTTCGGATTGGCGTTCACGCGCGCGTTCTGGCCGTTCTTCGGGCTGATGCTGCTGCACTGCCTGCTCTACGTTCCCACGATGTCGATCTGCAACTCGATTGCCTTCACGCACATGAAGGATGCGCAGAAGGAGTTTGGCATCGTGCGCATGGGCGGCACGATCGGCTGGATTCTCGCCGCCTGGCCGTTCACGTTCATCTTGGTGGATTGGGGTAAAGTGCGGACGGCAAATCCCGACGGGTTCGTCGCGTGGTTGGGGACGGTGCTTGGCAGCGGGTTGAGTGGCCCGGCGCTCTTTGCGGCCACGCGCTGGACGTATATCGTAGCGGGGATCGCCTCACTCGTCATGGCGGCCTACAGTCTCACGCTGCCGCACACACCGCCCAAGAAAGCCACGGGCGCGGGCGGAGAGAAACTCGCCTGGCTGGAAGCCATGAAGCTGCTCAAGCAGCCCTTCGTACTGGTGCTGTGGATCATCACGTTGGTGGATGCCTTCGTGCTCTACTGCTACTTCAACTGGACCGGGTCGTTTCTGGCTACGGCGCCGGAAGCCGGTGGACCGGGCATTCCCGGCAACTGGATCATGCCCGTTATGACCATCGGCCAAGTCATGGAAATCCTGACCATGCTGGTCCTCGGCATGACGCTCAAGCGCCTCGGGTGGCGCGCGACCATGATCGTCGGCATCCTCGGCCACACAGCACGCTTCGTTGTCTATGCCTTCTTCCCGCAACACAAGGAGATCATCATCCTGGTTCAGCTCGTTCACGGCATTTGCTACGCCTTCTTCTTTGCCACGATGTATATCTTCGTGGACGCGTATTTCCCGAAAGACGTCCGCACCAGCGCTCAAGGGCTTTTCAACATGGTAGTGTTCGGCTTCGGCTACATCGCCGCGAACTTCGCCTGCCCGTGGCTCAAGCAATCGCTCTTCACGCGGGGCGACGTGACCGATTACAAGTCCCTTTTCCTTTTGCCGGCGGTGATTTCCCTGGTGACGGCGGTCGCGCTGGCCGTGCTATTTCATCCACCCAAGATCGCCCAACCTGCGGAAACCGGCGCGGCGCCGGCGCATTGAAGGGCCTAGCGGCGGCTCGGTGGAGCGCTGCTGTCTTTGACTTGCCATAGCAGGTTGGCGGCGTTCCGCCGAAACGTCATTGGGTTTCGTGCATCGGACTTGAAACCTAAACGCTCAAGGGAGCAGACCGCGCTTGCTTCCGCTGAGTTTGCGAGAAACAATCTCACCCAGTTCAGGTCATGAAAATCCGCAAAGCTCTCATCACGGCCGCCGGCAAAAGCCAGCGCACCTTGCCCCTGCAAACACTTGTGGATCGCGATGGTGCGTCCAAGACCGCGCTGACGATCATTATTGAAGAGGCCCTTCAAGCTGGCATCGAGGAAGTCGGTGTGGTCATCGGACCGGGGGACGAAGACGCCTACCGAGTCGCTACCGGGCCACACCTGAAACGCGTCCGCTTCATCCCGCAGACCACTGCGTTGGGCTACGGCCACGCGGTGGCGTGTGGCCGGGAGTTCATCGGCAGCGAATCCTTCCTGCTCCTGGTGGGCGACCACCTTTATGTCAGTCGCGCCACCAAGAATTGCGCACAGCAACTGGTAGCGGTGGCGGAAGCCGAGTCTTGCGCTGTGTCGGCGGTACAGGCGACGCACGAGAGCAAGTTACCCTACTACGGGACTGTGGGAGCGCGGCGCGTGCAGGGAAAACAGAGTCTTTACGAAATCGAACGCGTCATCGAAAAGCCGACACCGACCGAAGCCGAACAGCAACTCATCGTGCCCGGGCTGCGTGCGGGTCGCTACCTGTGCTTCTTCGGCATGCACGTGCTCACGCCGGCGGTGATGGAGATGCTGGCGGCCGACGTTCAGTGCGCCGCCCAATCCGGTGGCTATGTGCAACTGAGCCCGGCGTTGGCCCGCCTGGCCGAACGCGAGCGTTACCTCGCCTGTGAACTGCACGGACGCCGTTATGACATCGGAGCGAAATATGGTTTGTTGACAGCCCAGCTCGCCTTGTCTCTGAGCGGCAAGGATCGCGACGAAGTTCTGACGCAACTGGTCGAACTGCTGGCCCAACAATAGCGTTCCCATGGCTGGCAAACTCTCGCACCTGATCACGGCCACGGATCCGGCGATCCGCAACCAATCGCTCGATGCCCTTTGTGCCAACGCCTCCGCGGCTGGACTGCTCGTCGAATGTGTGTCGCTTGATCAATTCCGACGGGCGAGTGACAACCTCTACGAGCGCGTCCGGGCTCTGTTTTTCCTCTACGCCATTCACCGGTTTCATCTGCCGGCCAAGCTTGACAGCGGCGCAAGTGCGCCCGGCCTGGTTCCATTTCACGGTTACGAGCATTTGCTGAATCGGCGCTTCGAGGAAGCCATCGACAGCTTTCTCAAAGCCCAATCCGAGCGCGGGCCGAGCGACGGTTTGAGCAGCGCTCTGGCCGTTGCGTATCACCGGCTCGCGTTTCAGACTCTCGCCAACCAGGTCCGCCGCAGCGTTCGCACGGTGCGCGGCAACCAGTGGATGTTTCGCATGGGTCATCCCGCCGATCAGCCGCTACGCATCCGCCCCGAACTGCTCCAGCGCGGAGCCGATGGCGCGTATCCGATCCTGCGCGAGTGCACGCCGGTGCGCATGGACCTCACGCATTGCGGTTGGAGCGACATCTTCTTCCTTGGCATGGATTATCCCGAGGGCGCGAAGGTGCTGAACGTATCGATTGATTTGGGTGTGCATGGTCGCGACGCAGCGCCGCGTCCGCCGGTCGAAGCCTACCTCCGCGTCATCGAGGAGCCCTTGCTCCGGCTGGTGAGCGTGGACCTCAATTGCTCCGCGGATATCTCACATCTCGCCGAGGTGTTTGACTATGCGAAGGACTATCTCGGCCTGCTCAAGGCGGCAGTGATCGCCTCTGGCATCGTGCCGCCAGGAATCGAAGGCTCGGGCCAGAGACTCGCCGACTTATTGGCAAGGGTTGTCGGACCGGGGCGTGGTTTGGAAATCGTCAGCCGCGTGAACGACATCCCGAAAGGTTCGCGCCTCGCCGTCTCGACGAACCTGCTCGCGGCGCTGATCAGCGCGTGCATGCGTGCGACGGGACAGGCCCACTCACTGACAGGGCAGCTTGAGGAAAACGAGCGGCGGATCGTGCTCGCGCGGGCGCTGCTCGGCGAATGGCTGGGTGGATCGGGCGGTGGCTGGCAGGATTCCGGTGGGGTGTGGCCAGGAATGAAACTGATCGAGGGCGCGCTTGCTTCTGAAGACGATCCTGAATCTGGCATCAGCCGCGGTCGGCTCATGCCGACACACCGTATCTTCTGCGAGGACGATTGCTCTGCCGAAACCCGCGCGAAGCTACAGGATAGTCTGGTCCTCGTTCACGGCGGCATGGCGCAAAACGTCGGGCCGATTCTGGAGATGGTCACTGAGAAGTATTTGCTGCGTTGCGGTCCGGAATGGCAGGCGCGGTTGAGCATGCTGGGCATTCTCGACGAAATCATGGCGGCGCTGAAGCGTGGCGACGTGCCAGCCATTGGTGCGGCCACGACGCGTAACTTCCGCCAGCCGATTCAGGCAATCATCCCCTGGGCCTCGAATTACTACACCGAAACGCTCATCGCCAAGGCGCAGGCGGAGTTCGGTAAGGACTTTTGGGGCTTCTGGATGCTCGGTGGCATGAGCGGCGGCGGGATGGGCTTCATCTTCGCACCGCAACGCAAGGCGGAGGCACAAGCACGTCTGCAGGGGATCATGTCGGATACGAAGCGCGAGCTGCAGCACGCGCTACCGTTTGCCATGGAGCCTGTGGTCTATGATTTCGCCATCAACGAGCGTGGCACGTTCGCCGATCTACTGACCGCGGACGCATTGATGCCCGCCGGTTACTACGCGCTCATTGCCCCGCCGTTGCTCAAGCAGGATCGCAGCGCTCTTTCCTTCTTGCGCCGCTCGGAGCTCGACCGCTTCGGGGCCGCGTGCCGGACGCGTCCGGAGTTGCGCGGCATGGTGCAGACGCTTTTTGACGCCATGCTGCCGCGCGGCAAGGCGGAGAGCGCGTCGGGCAAGTCGCTCGAAGCGCTGCTGGCGGAATATGGCTTCGACCGCGCACAACATGAACACATCCGCGCCGACCTGAAGGATGGCCGCATCGGCTTGGCCCAAAACCGTCTTCCGGCCAGTGCGGTGATTGAGGATGTGAAACCGGAGGATGTGACGGACGCCACCAACCTGGTAGCACAGCCGTTAGTAGCACAGGCTTCCAGCCTGTGGGGTAGCGCGGGCTTCCAGCCTGCGGCTCGTCCCCTGCCGTTCACCGCATTCGATCCCAAACGTCCCGCCGCCACTCCCCAACGCAATCTCCCGCATTGGCGACAGGAGGGTGTCACTTACTTCGTGACCTTCCGGCTTGCCGACGCCCTGCCCCAAGAGGTGGTGGATCAGATGAAGCGCGAGCGGGAGGAATGGCTGAAACGATACCCCGGTGAGTTGACTCCCGAGCGCACGCGGGAACTTCAAACCTTCCTCTGGGAGTGGCAGGAGATCCAAGTGGACCGGGGCTACGGTGCGTGTCCTCTCGCGCACGCCGACATCGCGGATCAAGTTGAAGGCGCGCTCAAAAACTTTGACGGCGAGCGTTACCAACTGGGCAGCTACGTGATTATGCCCAACCACGTGCATGTGCTGGTCCGCCCCCTCCTGAACCACGGGCTTTCGGAAATCCTGCATTCGTGGAAGTCCTTTACGGCAAAACAGGCCAACCGGCTTCTGAATCGGACGGGCGCATTCTGGCAAGAGGAATCGTTCGATCACATCGTGCGGGATGAGCAAGAGTTGCAGCGGTTTGCCACGTATGTCGCCGAGAATCCTGGAAAGGCGCGGCTGGCGGAGGGACGATTCAGGATCGGGGGTGGCAAGACGGTCGCCGTGCCGCACAGGCAGGATGCCTGTGCTACGATCACAGGCAAGATGCCCGTGCTACTACAACGCGGACTCGAGGCTCTGAAGCGCGGCGAGGTCGCTGTTGTCACTCTGGCCGCCGGCGCTGGGTCGCGTTGGACGCAGGGAGCGGGCGTCGTCAAAGCCTTGCACCCATTCTGCCGGTTGGCGGGCAAGCACCGCACCTTTGTCGAAACGCACCTTGCCAAGAGTCGGCGTGTTTCGCAGGCAATGGGCATGTGGTTGCCGCATATTTTCACAACGAGCTACCTCTCACACGAGCCGACGCGGGAATTCCTGGCCCGCCAGAACAATTACGGCTACGACGGCCAGGTCTTGCTCTCGCCTGGCAAGTTCATCGGCTTGCGCCTCGTGCCGACGGAACGCGACCTCCGCTTCATGTGGGAGGAAATGCCGCAGCAATTGCTCGACGAGCAGGCGCAGAAGGTCCGAGAGAGTTTGCACACCGCGCTGATCGGTTGGGCGCGGAGCACCGGCGAGGCCAGCGATTACACCGACAACCTTCCGTTGCAGTGCCTGCACCCAGTCGGACACTGGTACGAAGTCCCGAATTTGCTCCGCAACGGTGTGCTGGGTCGGTTGCTGGCCGAGCGCCCACAGTTGCGCTACCTGATGCTGCACAACATTGACACGCTCGGCGCGGATGTGGATCCAGCGTTGCTCGGGCAGCACATCGAAAGCGGTGCGTGTCTCACCTTCGAGGTGATCACCAAGCGCATTGAGGATCGCGGGGGCGGGTTGGCGCGTGTGAACGGTCGCGTCCGCCTCGTCGAAGGCTTGGCCATGCCGCGCGAGGAAATCGAGTTCCAGCTTTCTTACTATAACTCGAACACTTGTTGGATAGACCTCGACAAACTGCTGGCTGCCTTTGGACTGACACGGGCGGACATCCTCGCCACGGCCCAAACACCCACCACCGTAGTAGGACAGGCTTCCAGCCTGTCAGGTAGCACAGGCTTCCAGCCTGTGGTGCTGAGCGAGGAAGAACGACGACTGCAGGAGGCCTGTGCTGCGCCCACAGGCGGGACGCCTGAGCCATTTAGCGCCGCTGACGCCAAGATCACCGCCGCCATCCGCGCGCTGGCTGCGAAGATGCCGACTTACATCACGATTAAAGACGTGAAGAAGCGTTGGGGCCACGGTCAGGAAGACGTCTTCCCGGTCTGCCAGTTTGAGAAGCTTTGGGTGGACATGAGTTCGCTGCCGGAGATTGACACGCGCTTCGTTGTCGTGCCGCGGTCCCGGGGGCAACAGCTTAAAGACCAGGCCCAGCTCGACGGTTGGTTGCGTGACGGCTCGGCAGCTTACGTCGAATCGCTTTGCGAGTGGGCCTAGCAGCCTTCGCCCAAGCCAGCTAAACCCGCTCAGTCACAGCAACACGCAACGGCTTTACGCGGGCGGGCTCCTTGCGGTAGATTGCGCCGCATGAACACTGCTTTGAACCGTCGCTCCTTCCTGAAACGGACCGCGCTGGCTGCCGGTGTGGTTTCTGCCGCTCCCTTCAACATCCTGCACGCCGCCAACGCCGGTGAGAAGGTCCGCTGCGTCCAGATCGGTTGCGGCGGACGGGGCATGAACCATCTCAGCTCGACGTTGAACGAGGAATTGGTCGCGATTGTGGACGTGGACGAAAAGCGGCACGCCGCGGTGAAGAAATGGCTCGGCGACAAACAGCGCCCGGCCGACAAGGTGCAGATCTATACCGATTACCGGAAGATGTTCGACAAACTGGGCAAGAACTTCGACGCGGTGTTCATCGCCACCCCGAACCACCAGCACGCGTTGCCGGCACTGATCGCCATGCAGCTCGGCAAGAGCGTTTATTGCGAGAAGCCGGTCTGCCGCGACATCGCGGAAGCGCGGGCGCTCCGCAAGATGGCCGCAAAGACGAAGGTCGCCACGCAGATGGGCAACCAAGGCCATTGCGAGGATGGCTATCGTCGTCTTTGTGAATACATCTGGGGCGGGGTTATTGGCAAGGTGACGGAAACGCATAGCTGGACCAACCGCGCCAACGGCGGCATCGGACCGCGTCCGCCCACAGAGCCTGTGCCCGCTGGGATGCATTGGGACGAATGGATCGGGCCTGCGCCCTACCGCGATTTTCACAGCGATATTCATCCGCACGAGTGGCACGGCTGGTATGACTTCGGCAATGGCTCCATCGGCAACATGGGTTGCCACGTGCTCGACGGGGTCTATTGGGCGCTGAAGATTGATCATCCCGCCAGCGTCGAGGTCGAGCAGATGCGCGGTGGCAGCGACGAGCGCTATCCGACCGGCAGCCGCGTTCGCTGGGACGTGCCGGCGCGCGGTGATATGCCCGCGCTGAAGGTCTTCTGGTACGAAGGCCTCAACCCCAACACCAAGGGCGACGCGGATGGAACGCTGCGCGCTGCCAAGGGCGACGACCGCTATTTCCCGCAGCTCCTGCTGGACTTGCGCAAGCAGTATCCCGACGAAGAGCTCGACAGCGGCGACAGCGGCACGCTGTATGTCGGCGAGAAGGGCGTGATCTTCACCGGCACCTACGGCGACAAGATGCACATCGTGCCGTGGCAGAAGATGCGGGAGACGCCTGCGCCGGCCAAGACATTGCCGCGACCAAAAGGAATCTTTGCCGACTTCCTCGATGCGGTACGCGCCGGCAAGACTGACACCGCGGCGAGCTTCGACTACGGCACTCGGCTGACGGAGTTCTCGCTCCTGGCCAACCTCGCCATGCACGCCGGTGCAGGCAAGAAGGTGATCTGGGATGGCCCGAAGATGAAGGTCACCAACCTCCGGGAACTGAACCGGTGGGTGAAACGGGACTACCGCAAGGGTTGGAAAGCCTGATCCGAGCCGGTCTTGTGTGACTTGCGCAGTCTGAGTTATTGCGCAAGTTGCACCAGCGCCTCGTCCGTCTCGAGCGCCGCAAGCAACTCAGCCACGGATCTCGTCTGCCCGGGTAAGACTAAGTCCGGTGCAATCTCAATGAGCGGCTGGAGCACGAACCGTCGCAGGTGGGCGCGCGGATGCGGCAAAGCAAGCTCCGGCGTGTTGCGTCGCTCCGAACCGAAGGCGATCAGGTCCAAGTCGAGTGGGCGCGGTTCGTTGAGAACCAGCTTTGGCCGGCGGCCGAATTCCCTTTCCAGCGCCTGCAACTTCGCAAGCAACGACTCGGGTGTCTCTCCTGCCCGCGGCGCCAGGCCGACGACGGCGTTCACGAACGGCGGTGAGCCGGACGGACAATCCACTGGAGAAGTCTGCCACAGCGCGGATTGCAGAAGCGGGACGTCCGATAGCTCCTGCAAGCGGGCGATTGCCTCAAGGACGATTCGCGCCGAGTCGCCGAGGTTCGAGCCTATAGCGACAAAAACTGACCGGCTTCCATCCACGCGTTCAAATCTTCTCACGTGTCGCGCGATCAGGCTGGTTACCTTTGGGTAGTCCCCGACGCCTGCGAAAGCGGTCCTTGGAAACCAGAAGTAGGTCCAACGGCGGAAGTAGATTTGCAGCCCCATCGGTCGCTCGACCACGCGCACCACTGAACTCCACTTGTATTGGGTTGCCGATGAATGGTCCGAACTTAAACGAAAACCCAACCCGTCGAACTCGCAGTCCACAACGTTCTCGTCTCTTCCAGCAAGACTACGATAACGGTGCTTCACTCGTCTGCGGTCCCTCTCCGTAAGCTGACATACAGGTGCCGGCACGTTCTTGAACAACCCGAGTCGTCTGAAGAGCCAAAACCAGAATCCCAAAATGAGGATTGAACCAGCGGCGGCGATAACAAGCACCCGAACTTCGTGTCCTTCTCTAAAACCATCATACAAACCGGCGGAAAGCCCCACGACGATCAAGGCGCCGAAAAACATCCTTTGCGCCTTCTGTGGAACCAACGGCGCGGGTTGAGCCAGTGCATTCGATTGCGCCTCAAGGAGTAGATCCGAGTTTTCGCGGTACTGAATTCGCACCGAGTCGCCCATCTGACGGTCGGCTAGCGCAATCCCAATACATCCTGCATGTCGTAGAGCCCGGGCTTCTGCTTCACGACCCAGAGCGCCGCACGCAACGCGCCATTGGCCAGGGTTTCGCGGCTGGTGGCCTTGTGCGTGAGCTCCACCCGCTCTCCCGGTCCCGCGAAAATGACGGTGTGGTCGCCCACCACGTCGCCGCCGCGGACGGCGTGG
>CAZWJC010000207.1:0-13163 GCA_964634255.1 uncultured Verrucomicrobiota bacterium
ACAGGATAGGGCACGTTGGGATACGGATGGGTTGGAGGCGTCAGATACACCGCCGAGTTGGTGACGCTGGCAAAGGGCGAGAGCCCCCAGAGCCACAGCGAGCCATCCTGCTTCAAGCCCAGTTTTGTGGGATTACTCCCCTGGCTTGCCGAAGAAACGATCTTCCAAGTGGTGTCCGCGTCCACCTGCACCGGAGTGCTGACATTATTGGTGGTGGCGAGGTAAACCTTTGGTGGGTTGTTGCCCGGATCGTAGAGGCAGCTATAGTACACCGTGTTGATTGGCGAGTTGAGGGAAGGAATCCCGAGCGTGGACTGAAACTTTATGCCGATAGGGTATAGAAGATCGTTGGCCGTGACGGTGGGTGGTCCGCCTCCCCACGCCCACAGTGTGCCGTCAGAGCGGATGCCAAAGCCCTCGCCGCAACCGGCGGCCACGCTGACCCAGTTGCTGCCCGGCACCTGGACCGGGGTGGTAAGAATCTGATTAGCGACATAAGGGAGGCCCAGATCGCCGAAATTCCTGCCCCACGCCCAGAGCGTTCCGTCGGTCCGCACGGCCAGCGTGTGGTAAGCGATCGAAGACGGACTCACGAAGCACCAATTCGAACCGGGCAACGGTTGAGGCGCCGCGATGACGGTGTTCGTGGCAATGCCCAGGCCCAGATTTCCGGTGGTGTAGTTGCGGCCAAAGGCCCAGAGGGTGTGGTCCTGGGCCAGCACATAGACCTGGTCATAGCCCTGGTTGGCGCTGGCGAACACGGAACGCCAGGAGCGCTCGGGATTCAATCGTAGGGGAGTGACCCGGTTTGTTCCGGTGGCGTTGTAATTGCCCCAGACCCAGAGTTCTCCGTTCTGCCGGATAGCCACAGTTCCGTTGCCGACGAGGGCGTAGTCCAACCACGGACCGGCCAAGGGCAATGGGGTGGGGGTGAGGCGTGGCTCGTTGTCCCCCAGACCAAGTTCACCGGAAGTGTTGCCACCCCAGACCCAGAGGTTGCTTTGGATGTCGAGCGCCACCACATGGGTGTTGTCCTGCTTCGCGCTCTTCCATTTGTTCGTGCCGGGTATTTTCGTCAGATCGGTGGCAGAGCTCACGCAACCGTTGCCGAGAAGATAGGCGCTTGATCCTCCGGCACCCCAGGTCCAGATATGACCATCCGCTTTCACCGCGGCGAAGCCCGAACAGACCCAGCGCCAATCGGTATCGGCGTTGAGGCGCTGCCAGTCACCATCGCGAGGACTGCCGGGTGAACGCGCGGCGCTGGAATTGTCCCCGGCAGTCCAAATGGTTCCATCCTGGTTCAGCGCAATCCCATTATCCACCATCACCCAACCGCCGCGCGATGAATACGACTCGAGGATGTTCGCGTCCGAGTTGGCTTGGAGCATCGCGTCGTAGTCCAAAGCCGCGAGCATCGCCGGAGTCCACCGATAAAAGGTCACCAACAAGTAGTTCCACGCGTCAGCCGGCGACATTCCGCTATTGATTAGGAGGTTGTAGAGGCTGTTGGGATCGGCGGATAGCGTCTGGAACCCATACAACAAGGAGGCCCAATTCGCAGGACTATTATCGCTCGGGAGCCTCGAGGCCCAAAGCGTGCCATCGCTGCGGAGAGCGACTATTCCAAGTCGGGCGCCTCCCAAAGCCAGGTCCACCCACGGCCCCGGAATACCGGTCGCCGCCGGGCTGGTCGCAACAACCCCGTTCACGTAGTTGTAAATCAGGGTGTTGGTGTCGGCGTAACCGGCGCGGATGAAGGAAGGCAAATCAGTCGAACCCCAAGCCCAGAGGCTGCCATCCGATTGGATGCCCGCCCCGAACTGCTGGGGCCAGGCAATCACCTTGACCCAATTGGAGCTGGTCCCCACCTGGCTGGGGACCAATACTGAGGTGACATTGGTATAGGCGTCACCCAGGCCCAGCACCGAGCCTTTGGCATCCCAGGTAGCTTTGTTGAGTCCCCACGCCCATAACGTGCCATCCCTGGCGATGGCGAAGCTGCTGTTCTGAGACGCGAACACAGACCGCCACAGGCGATTGGTTCCGATTTGCAGCGCGAAGGAAATCCAGCCGCCGCCGAAGTAATTGGAGTCGCCCAACTGTCCGTAGGTTCCATCACCCCAAGCCCACATCGTGCCGTTGGCCTTCACCGCCAGGCAATGACCGCTGCCCGCGGCGACGGAAACCCAGTCGGTGTCGGTAGATTGGGGTAATGGCCCGGTTGAGGTGTTGATATCCGCAGTGTAATTCCAGCAAGCCGCCGAGACGCCAGTGGGGACGGTTCGCTGCGGCGCGTCGTTGCCAAACTGCCCCTGTTTGTTTCCACCCCAGCAAGCGATCTGGCCATTAGTGAGAATTGCCAGGGAATGAGTCGCGCCGATGGCCAGCGGGGCGGAGATCAGATTCGTGCTGAGGTTTGCGGCGCGGTAGAAAGCAGCGGAGACGCCCGACGTGAGCAGGAGATCATGCTGCAACAGCGGACCCACTTCAATCTGCACGATGTTGGTGATAGCATCCAAGCGATCGCCCTTGTACCAGACGAGGCGTCCGGCTGGGACGGTGGTGGCCTTGAGATGCACGTTGGTGCCAGAGCCGGTGATGGAGACAGTGAACGGCGCGGCAGGGGCAGTCGGGATCTTCAAGACAATCACCAGAAGCAGAAGTGCCACTGTAGCCACGTCGTGAGACACTGCCGATTGGAATCGCGCAAAGCGAATTAATGAGTTGGTCATTTTCTCAACCTTCCTTGGTCACCAGGTGCAGAACGTGCGGCGCTTCAGCGTCGTTGCCGTGACGTGCCACCGGCTTTCGCTTCTCGGGCCCGTCCGCGCCGTAATCCGCCAGCCCTGAGTCATGGGCCGAGGCTAATGCAGTTGCGGCAAAGGGGTCAACCACGCCAACGCGGTTCCTTCAATGAATCGGAACACCCTGGCACGCATACTGCCAGCCTGACACGGGGCCTTCGCTTTGAGGCTGGACCTCGCGTCAGCCTCCCCCACTAAGGATAGTGGGCGGTAAGGGATCACGGTATGACGAGCGGGAGGCGACAGACGACATTGCTCAGCACCGGCTGCGGCAGCCATGCGGGTGGCAGCAAGAGCTGGCCGTTCTGGTTCTGGCCCCAGAGATAAAGATCACCTGCGGTGGTGACGGCGGCGGTGCCGGGCAGGTCCACGGAGGCCCAGAGGTTTGTTCCCACACGTTGTGGCACCGGCAACATGGACACGTTCACAGGATAGGGCACGTTGGGATACGGATGGGTTGGAGGCGTCAGATACACCGCCGAGTTGGTGACGCTGGCAAAGGGCGAGAGCCCCCAGAGCCACAGCGAGCCATCCTGCTTCAAGCCCAGTTTTGTGGGATTACTCCCCTGGCTTGCCGAAGAAACGATCTTCCAAGTGGTGTCCGCGTCCACCTGCACCGGAGTGCTGACATTATTGGTGGTGGCGAGGTAAACCTTTGGTGGGTTGTTGCCCGGATCGTAGAGGCAGCTATAGTACACCGTGTTGATTGGCGAGTTGAGGGAAGGAATCCCGAGCGTGGACTGAAACTTTATGCCGATAGGGTATAGAAGATCGTTGGCCGTGACGGTGGGTGGTCCGCCTCCCCACGCCCACAGTGTGCCGTCAGAGCGGATGCCAAAGCCCTCGCCGCAACCGGCGGCCACGCTGACCCAGTTGCTGCCCGGCACCTGGACCGGGGTGGTAAGAATCTGATTAGCGACATAAGGGAGGCCCAGATCGCCGAAATTCCTGCCCCACGCCCAGAGCGTTCCGTCGGTCCGCACGGCCAGCGTGTGGTAAGCGATCGAAGACGGACTCACGAAGCACCAATTCGAACCGGGCAACGGTTGAGGCGCCGCGATGACGGTGTTCGTGGCAATGCCCAGGCCCAGATTTCCGGTGGTGTAGTTGCGGCCAAAGGCCCAGAGGGTGTGGTCCTGGGCCAGCACATAGACCTGGTCATAGCCCTGGTTGGCGCTGGCGAACACGGAACGCCAGGAGCGCTCGGGATTCAATCGTAGGGGAGTGACCCGGTTTGTTCCGGTGGCGTTGTAATTGCCCCAGACCCAGAGTTCTCCGTTCTGCCGGATAGCCACAGTTCCGTTGCCGACGAGGGCGTAGTCCAACCACGGACCGGCCAAGGGCAATGGGGTGGGGGTGAGGCGTGGCTCGTTGTCCCCCAGACCAAGTTCACCGGAAGTGTTGCCACCCCAGACCCAGAGGTTGCTTTGGATGTCGAGCGCCACCACATGGGTGTTGTCCTGCTTCGCGCTCTTCCATTTGTTCGTGCCGGGTATTTTCGTCAGATCGGTGGCAGAGCTCACGCAACCGTTGCCGAGAAGATAGGCGCTTGATCCTCCGGCACCCCAGGTCCAGATGCGACCGTCGGCTTTGATCCCCGCGAAGCCTGAGCCGGAGCGGACGTAGCGCCAGTCCGTGTCGGCATTGACCCGTTGCCAGTCGCCATCGCGGGGACTGCCGGGGGAACGGGCGGCGCTGGAACTTTCTCCGACGGTCCAGATGGTTCCATCCTGATTCAGCGCAATGCCATTATCCACCATCACCCATCCGCCGCGAGAGGAGTAGGGTTGAAGGAGGTTCGCATCCGCGTTGGCCTTGAGCATTGCAGGATAGTCCAGCGCGGCCAGAACCTCAGGTGTCAACATCCGATAGGGCCCTAAAACGGAAAGGGTGTAGGCGAGTGCCCCAGCCGGCGACATTCCCGCGCCGACCAACACATTATACATGCTGTTCGGGTCCGAGTATTGGCTTCGCACGAGGTCCATATACATTGCCCACCACCCGACATCATTCGCGTTGATCGGCGGATGGGCCCAAAGCGTGCCATCGGCACGGAGGGCGACAATCCCGGCTCCAGCTCCATATGGGCCACCCAGAGCCAGATCCACCCACGGTCCCGGGATACCCGTTGCCGCCGGACTGGTGGTAAGGGGCGTATTGAAGTTGGTAGTGGCGTAGCCGGCGCGGACGTAGGACGGCAGGGTGGTGTTTCCCCAAGCCCACAGGGAACCATCCGATTGAATACCCGCGCCAAACACACCTGGCCAGGCAACCACCTTGACCCAGTTGGAACCGGTTCCGACCTGGCTGGGGACCAATACTGAGGTGACATTGGTATAGGCATCACCCAGGCCCAGCACCGAGCCTTTGGCATCCCAGGTAGCTTTGTTCAGTCCCCAGGCCCATAGCGTGCCATCGTTAGCGATGGCGAAGCTGCTGTTCTGAGACGCGAACACAGACCGCCACAGGCGATTGGTTCCGATTTGCAGCGCGAAGGAAATCCAGCCGCCGCCAAAATAATTCGAGTCGCCCAACTGTCCGTAGGTTCCATCCCCCCAAGCCCACATCGTGCCATTGGCCTTCACCGCCAGGCAATGATCGTCACCTGCCGCCACAGATACCCAGTCCGTATCCGCGGATTGAGGCAATGGCCCGGTTGAGCCATTGGTTTCGGCGGTTAAATTCCAGCACGCGGCCCAGTAGTAGGGGACTTGTCGCGCCGGGGCGTCGTTGCCGAATTGCCCCTTTGTGTTTTTTCCCCAACAGGCAATCTGACCATTCGTCAGAATCGCGAGGGAATGACTCGCTCCCAGTGCCAGCGGCACCGGCGCCAGGTTCGTGGTTGAATTTGCCGCGCGATAGAAAGCCGCGGAGACACCCGACGTGAGCACGAGATCGTGCTGAAACATCGCCGTCCCTTCCATCAACACCACGTTCGTAATGGCATTCAGGCGATCGCCCTTGTACCAGATGAGGCGGCTGGCTGGCACGGTGGTGGCCTTGAGATGCACGTTGGTACCGGTGCCGGCGATGGAAACGGTGAACGGCGCGGCGGATGCCGGCGGGATCGTCAAGGCAATGCCGAGAAGCAAGAGCACCATCGCAGCCGTGCGCTGAAGCACTGCTGATCGGAATCGCGCAAAGCGAATTAATGAGTTGGTCATTTTCTCAACCTTCCTTGCTTAAGCGCGAGTGCGCGGCGCTTCAGTGTCGTTGCCGGAACGTGCCAGAAGCCTTCGCCCACCCAGGCCCGTCCGCACCGTAATCCGCCAGCCCTGAGTCATGGGCCGAGGCTAATGTAATTGCGGCTGAGGGGTCAACCACGCCAACGCGGTTACTTCGATGAATCGGAACACCCTGGCACCCATACTGCCAGCCTGACACGGGGCCTTCGCTTTGAGGCAGGACCTCGCGTCAGCCTCCCACACTAAGGATCCATCCCTTTGAAATCCGCGTCTCTTGCTGCGAAGGCTCTGATCCGTTGCGCCTCGGCGAACACACAGTGGCGAAGACTGTCTGCCGCCAAGCAGTGAAGGCGAACGATCAACTGGCCGGCGCCGGATTGCTGAAGCTCGTCGAGTCCCGCCGCCGCTGCACGCCGCCGTACACGAGCCCACACGGTCGCCCCACGCTGATCGAGCTCATCTATCGCGTATTGGAAAAAAAGTTCGGGCGGCTGCAATAACGATGCGGTCGGGGCGGGTTTGTTCCTGTTTCGGTCCAAGCCTTGCCCGCGTTGGTTCTTCGGCTCATACTCCGCGCATGAAGCAACCGGCGCTCGTCCTCGCAACGTGCTTTCTCGCCTTGCCCCTGCCTGCAGCCGATTCGCCCGCACCCAAACCTGCCGAACCGCCATCGCGCGCCGACCGGATGCTCGCGGATTATTTCCGCCGCGAGACCACGCTGCTCGCCGGGCGTTGCCTGGGGGACATCCGGTCGCTGGACGACTGGCAGGCCAAGCGCGGGGAGTATCGTCGGCAGTTGCAGGAAATGCTCGGGCTCTGGCCGATGCCCGAGCGGACGGACCTGAAGCCCGTCATCACCGGTCGGCTCGATCACAACGACTTCACGGTCGAGAAGCTGCATTTCCAGGCATCGCCGGGGCTTTACGTGACGGCGAACCTGTGGTTGCCGAAGAATCTGACGAAGCCGTCCCCCGCAGTTCTTTACGTGTGTGGGCATTTAAAAATGATCACGAACGGCGTCAGGCTCGGCAACAAGACCGGCTACCAGCATCACGGGGCGTGGTTCGCACAAAACGGCTATGTCTGTTTGACGATCGATACGCTGCAACTCGGCGAGATCCAGGGCCTGCACCACGGCACCTATCGCGAAGGGATGTGGTGGTGGAATTCGCGCGGCTACACGCCGGCGGGCGTCGAAGCCTGGTTCAGCATCCGGGCGCTGGATTACCTCTGCTCGCGACCGGAGGTGGATGCAGCGCGCATCGGCATGACGGGCCGTTCGGGCGGCGGCTCATACAGTTGGACGGTCGCCGCGCTGGATGAGCGCGTGAAAGTCGTCGCGCCCGTGGCGGGCATCACGGATTTGCAGAACCACGTGGTGGACGGCTGCGTGGAGGGGCATTGCGACTGCATGTTCTTTGTGAACACCTATCGCTGGGATTTCCCGCAACTGGCCGCGCTCATCGCGCCGCGCCCCCTATTGCTTGCGAACACGGACAAGGACTCCATCTTCCCGCTCGACGGTGTGGTGCGCCTGCACGACAAAGTCCGCCGGATCTACCGGCTCTGCGGCGAGACGAATAAGCTCGGGCTGCTGATCACTGAGGGTCCGCACGCGGACACGCAGGATCTGCAGGTGCCGGCGCTCCACTGGTTCAACCGATGGCTCAAGGGTGACGAGCCGCTGGTTGAACTTGCGGCCAGGAAACCGTTCGCCCCCGCACAGCTCCGCGTGTTCGATCAACTGCCGGCGGATGAAATCAACACGAGGATTCAGGAGAGCTTCGTGCCGGTGGCGAAGTGGGCGGGGTCGGGGCCGAGCCAGCGGGAACAGTTGCTCGCCACTCTCAAAGAGAGGTGTTTCAGCGGCTGGCCGGCGGAAGCCCCGCCCCTTGACCTGAGACGCGTGTTTGCCGCAAAGCGTGAGGGGGTGCGTTTCGCGGCATGGGACTTTACGAGCCAACCTGGCGTGACCCTGCGGCTCTACATCGCCCAGCGCAAGATCAAGCCTGCCGGCCCGACGGTCCTTGAAGTGCTCGATGCTGCCGGCTGGAAAGCGTGGCTGGCGGCCATGCAGGTCGCGTTCGCCGACGAACTGACGGAAGAGAGGGTCGGCGTGGGAGCATCCGTGACAGCGGCTCCTGCGAGTTTCGTGGAACTGAAGCAGAAGCTGGAAGAAACCGGTTCCCTGGCGTGGTTTGCGCCTCGGGGCGTCGGTTTGGATGCGTGGTCTGGTGACGGACAAAAGCAAACACAAATCCGCCGGCGCCTCATGCTGCTGGGCCAAACGCTCGACGGCATGCGGGTCTGGGATATCCGGCGGGCTGCACAGGCCATACACGCGCTGCGGGGCTACGAGAAGGCAGCGGTTCATTTGCACGCAGGTGGTGGCATGGGCGTCAACGCGCTCTATGCCACTCTCTTCGAGCCTGGTGTGGCTCGCGTGGAATTGCAGGGACTGCCTGAATCGCATCGTGAGGGGCCGGATTACCTGAATGTGCTCAAGGTGGTGGATCTGACGGAAGCGTTGCGGCTGGCCGGGGGCCGGGCTGTCGCACAGTAGTGATGCGCTTCGTCGGCGTGGCGTGGCGTCGGTAACGCGCAGCGGTCAGCGTGACGCCTCAAGTAATCAGCCACACGCGCTGCACCGGTGACTCGTATCCCCCCGGTTCGATCCAGCCTCAGTGGAGTGATTAGCAGGCGGGACGCTTCAGGCCCATTTTCTTCATCCGCGAAAGCAGCGTGGTCGGCTTCACACCCAAGAGTTCCGCCGCGCCGTCGTCACCCTTGATCCGCCAACCGGCCTGATCAAGCGCGGCCAACAAGTTTTCGCGCTCGTGCCGGAGCATTTCCGTTTCGGTGAGGAATTTGACGCCTGACGTGCGCTGCAGAGTGGTTCTGCCGGAAGCGGCTGCCGGAACGGCTGGGGACACCGGCAAATCGAATTGCAGCGGACCGCCGCGCGCAAGGATGACAGCGCGCTCAATGACATTCCGCAATTCACGCACATTGCCCGGCCAGTCGTAATTCTGAAGCTGAACGACACCGGCACGGGTAAGGCGCGGTTTTGAGCAACGCAGTTCTCTGACGGACAACTCGACAAAGTGTTTTGCCAGCAGCGGAATGTCGTCCCGCCGTTCCCGCAACGGCGCAACCTGAATGGGGAAAACGTGCAGCCGATAATAGAGGTCTTCGCGAAAGCGGCCCGCGGCCACCGCTTTCTTCAAGTCCCGGTTCGTAGCGGCGACGATGCGCACGTTGGCTTGGCGCGTGCGATCATCGCCGACGCGTTCATAGCGTTTCTCCTGCAACACCCGCAGGAGCTTGGCCTGCATTTCGAGCGGCACTTCTCCGATCTCATCCAGGATGAGCGTGCCGCCCTCGGCGGTTTCGAAACGGCCCGGCCGGTCCTTGGTGGCGCCGGTAAATGCGCCTTTTACATGGCCGAAGAGTTCACTCTCGAAGAGGTCTTTCGGGATTGCCGCGCAGTTGACCCGCACCACCGGTTTGTCTTTGCGAGGACTGCGGCGGTGGATTTCGAGTGCAACCAACTCCTTGCCGGTCCCGGTTTCACCGAGCACGAGCACGGACGCATCGGTCGGAGCCACGAGATCAATCTGGCTGGCGATCTGCCGCAGGGCGGAGCTCTGGCCGACAAGATCGCCGAAGGCACGGGCTTCGATGACTTCTTCCTGAAGATAAGCGTTTTGACGTTCGAGTTGGGCCTTGAGGCGTTGGATTTCCTCGAATGCCCGCGCGTTGGCAATCGCCGAACCGATATGGTCCGCGAACACCCGTCCCCAAGGCCGGCCCGCCTCGTCCAGGGGGGCGCGGGCGAAGCCGAGCATCGCTCCCAGAATCTCACCTTTGAAAACGATCGGGGTCGCGCCGAAGCCTTGAATCTGTTCAGACTCCAACCAATCAAATCCCACCAGTTCGTCCCGGTGTTGGGCCAAGTCACGCATGACCACTTGCTCGGTGCTGGTCGCGGCCTTCCCGAGGAAACCCACGCCGAGCGGATTTCGGGCATTGGGATTATCAAAGCGTGGCGACTCCGCCGCCGAGGCCGCCAGCGATACGCCTTTACCTGCCACCAAATGCAGGCAACGCCTCTGATCGGGGCACTCCGTGCGCCGCGGGCAAATGTTGCAGCGATCCCCCGGTTCAATGAGCCAAATCTGAACACACGAAATGTGGGGCCGCTGCACGACGTGCTGCACGAGCTTCTGGAGCAATTGCTCCAGCGAATGCTCGTGGGCGATGTCTAGAAGCAACTGCAGCGCGAAATTTGGATCAAACCGGGCGTCACTTGTTGTTTCCACTGTGAGGCGAAACTGACGGATCGCTGGCGGTCCGTCCATCAAAAAGTAGGACGAATTCTCGTGCGGTCGGATTTTCGGCCTCGGGTGGGCAGTTCATAAATGAGATGTTGTTATTGATTCCCAGCGTCTTATGGGTTTCGAGCCGATGCGTGGCATTCGTCCTGCACAAGGAGCACACGACCATAATGAGGTCGAGAAAATGAACGAAAGCCAAAACAACTCTCTGATTGGCCGAGTTGGCGAGCTGAACTTCGAGTCTGAAGTCCTGCGCTCGCCTCTGCCGGTCTTGGTTGCTTTTGGCGCTTTGTGGAGTCAGCCCTGCCACATCATCGACTCCGTGCTGGAAGACGTGGCCGCCACTTGCGTCGGTACGGTGCGGGTGGTCAAGGTTAACGCTGATGACAACCCCGACCTAAGCTTGTGCTACGAAATCGAGTCCATTCCCACCCTGCTTTGCTTCATTGGCGGCGAGGTCCGTGCCCGAGTGGTCGGAACGGTAAGCAAGGAGGCGATTCTGGCAAGACTGCAATCCGCTTTTCCCGGGGCGAACGCCAAGGCTTCGCCTGCAGAGACCGATCATGAACATGAACATCTCCAATCCTGAATCCCGAACCTCGCAATCATCACAGATGCGGAAACCGACGCTTCTTTTTGCGCTGACAACCGCTCTCGCGGCGCTGGCTGGCGGATTCCTACTAACAGCCTGCAACCGCCACAGCCAGGCTCCACCCGCCGCCGTCCCAGAAGTGGCCACCGTAATCGTAACCACGCAACGAGTCATTCTGACGACCGAGCTGCCAGGCCGCACGTCGCCCTACCTGATGGCCGAAATCCGACCGCAGGTTAACGGCCTGATTCAGAAACGGCTGTTCACGGAAGGCGCCGACGTCAAGGCAGGCCAGGAGCTTTATCAGATTGACCCCGCACCGTTTCAGGCGGCGCTCGATAATGCCACAGCCGCCCTCGGTCGGGCCGAGGCTAGCTTGCCCGCCGTCCGGTCTCGGGCGGAGCGGTTCAAGCAGGCGCTGGCTGACAAGGCAGTCAGCAAACAGGATTTCGACGACGCAGATTCCGCGCTGAAACAGGCCGAGGCCGACACCCAGTATTACCGGGCGATGGTTGAGACGGCTCGCATCAACCTGGGCTACGCGCGGATTGTGTCCCCCATCACCGGGCGAATTGGCAAGTCCACCGTGACCAGCGGGGCCATCGTAACGGCGTATCAACCCACGCCGCTGGCGACCATTCAGCAGCTCGATCCCATATACGTGGACGTGCCCCAATCCACCGCCGCGCTGCTGCAACTACAACGCCGGCTGAAGGGGGAACAGACCAAGCACGGCGAGACGGAGCAGAAGACAGTCCAGCTCATTCTCGAAGACGGCACGCCGTATCCGCTGGAGGGAACACTTCAATTCCGCGATATCTCGGTGGACCCGACGACCGGGTCGGTGATTCTGCGTGCGGTGTTTCCGAATCCCAACGACGTTTTGCTCCCCGGAATGTTCGTCAGAGCGATGGTGAAAGAGGGCGTCAACGAGCAGGCCATTCTAATTCCCCAGCAAGCGGTCGCGCGCGATCCCAAAGGAAATCCCACGGCGCTGATCGTGGACGCAGCCGGCAAGGTGGAGCAACGAAAGCTCGTCTTGGACCGGGCCATGGACGACCAATGGCTCGTCTCCTCGGGGCTGGCGACTGGCGATCGGGTGATTGCCGAAGGCATGCAGAAAGTGCGTCCCGGGGCGGCCGTAAAGGAAGTGCCTTTTGTCAACGGGAAACAGCCGGGGAACACGGCCCAGACGGCACCAGCCTCGAAGTAACGGAGACGCGCCATGCTATCGAGATTCTTCCTCCAGCGGCCGGTGTTCGCCTGGGTCATCGCCATCATCCTGATGGTGGCAGGCGGCTTGGCGATCTACAACCTGCCGATCTCGCAATACCCGCCCATCGCGCCGCCGTCCATCGCTATCCAGGCCTTTTATCCAGGGGCATCAGCCGAGACGGTGGAAAACAGCGTCACCCAGATCATCGAGCAAAAGATGACCGGATTCGACAAGATGCTTTATCTCTCTGCGACCAGCGATTCTGCCGGTGCGTCACGCGTCGAGTTGACCTTCGCTCCTGGGACCGATCCTGACCTTGCTTGGGCACAGGTTCAAAACAAACTCCAACTCGCCATGGCCAGTTTGCCAGACGTGGTTCAACGCTCCGGCGTCAAGGTGAGCAAGAGCACACGGAATTACCTGATGATCGTGGGCCTGATCTCTGAGGACGGCAGCATGGACGGCAACGATCTGCGCGACTATGCCCAATCCAATTTGGAGAAAGTGCTGTCGCGCGTGCCGGGCGTCGGCGAAGTTGAGGTCTTCGGAGGCCAGTACGCCATGCGCATCTGGATCAATCCCGACCAGCTCACGGATTACCAGATGACGATGCAGGATGTGGTCGCCGGGTTGCGCGCGTACAACGTGGAGGTTTCTGCCGGTCAGTTCGGCGGAGCGCCCGCGATTGAAGGTCAGCGCTTGAACGCTGCCATCATCGTTCAAAGCCTGCTCAAGACGCCCGAAGAGTTCGCCAACATCCCCTTGCGCACCAATCCGGACGGCTCGATCGTGCGCATCAAAGATGTCGGCCGCGCCGAACTCGGAACGGACACTTACGACATCGAAGCTTATTACAACGGCAAGCCGTCTTCCGCGATGGCGATCCGGCAGGCCGCGGGCGCGAACGCCCTCGAAACCGCCGACAACGTCCGCGCCAAGTTGGCTGAGATGAGCCGCTTCTTTCCCGCCGGCATGAAGGTCGTGTATCCCTACGACACCACACCCTTCGTGCGCGTGGCGATTAAC
>CAZWJC010000208.1:0-13039 GCA_964634255.1 uncultured Verrucomicrobiota bacterium
TCGGCCAAATCGCCACAGAAAGTTTGCCAGGACCCGCGCCAGCGTTCAGGAACTTCAGATCGGGATGCCTCGGAGAACTGTTTGGCCAGACGTTCCCGCCGGCTGGTCGGTGGAGGGACGCCCAATAGGGCAAAGAGTTTCGCCTCATTGGCCGGCGGAAACCGCACCTGATGGATGATATCTGCATCACGGCGTGGACCTTCCAAGAAGAGGAGTGACCCATCCAATTCCTCGAGCTGGTGGATGGCCATGGAACGGTCATCGCCGTCCAGGCAGCCGGCATCGGCTAGCAACTTCTTGAGATCGACGAGGAAATCACGCTGGCCGGCACCCGTCCGCCCTGCTTTCGATTCGGCATAGAGCCGGGCCAGACTTTGGAGAACTGGAGAATGAATTTTCAAAGATCAGGCGTGCTCGTTCATCCATTCGCGTCCTTCATCCGAGTCCCGGAGAATGTTGACGGGGACATTTCGGATATGGGTTCGCCCACCGCGACGTTCCTCGTGCCGAGAAACGACGATCAGTTGGTCGCACAAGCTGAACGCGGCCGGGACATTGCCGGTGCTCATCGAGAAGGATCCTTGAAGGTCAAGAGCTTTAATGGCTTCGATGCAATCCTTGATCCGTCCCGTATCCATTTTCGAGAAGGCTTCGTCGATTGGGACGAGCGCGAGCGAGGGGTCGTTCCACCGGCGTTCGTGACGTTTGTAGGCCCGCAGGTAGCTTGCCAGAATGGCGACAAAATACGGCGACTGGTTTTCGCCGCCGCTCATCTTGCCACTCTGTTTGTCCACGCTCACCGGCGTGGACTGAGCATCGCGTGCGTCCCAAACTAAGAGGTCGTAATCGAAATACTGACGATAGTCCAAAAGCTGCGTCGCTTCAGCGCGGTCCTGTTCGCTCGTCAAAACACTCAAGAAGTGATCCAAAGCGCCTTGAAGTTGGCCCTGCACGGCCTGGTAGAACAGTCCGTCGTCCTGAAACTGCGAGTTCAGATCGATCAGTTGGCGATAGAGCCGGAAATCGGGATTCTGGCGGCGCTCGATCTGGTAGCGGTCATTGCCGATGGGTTGTTTCAAGTGGTCGTTGAGCAATACGATTGTGTCATTCACCCGTCGCAACGCCTGGTCCATCCGCTGAAGGACGTTGCTGCGGAAGAGCTGCTCCCACCGCTTGCGTTCGGCTTCCGCCTTGGTCTTGTAATCGGGTATGTTCGCCTCAGCGATTTGGTTCAGCAAATTGGCCCATGGTTCGTTGGAGGGATTCTCAGGAGCAAGATCCTCGAATTTGCGATAGGCCAACGCCAGTTCGTGCCGCGCGGCCTTCAGTCTCTCCCACCCGACCTCTGCCTGTTTGTCCGCTTCGCGTTCCTGACGGCCAAACTCGCTGGCGGCGGCGTCGAGTTTTGGGAACGCTGTCGTGATTTCTTTGCGCCATTCGTTGAGCCGAGCTGCATGAACCGATATATCGCCGATGTCTTGTTTAATCCGTTCAAAAACGCGCAGGGTCGACATTTCCCGCTCTTTCGCCACCTGCAGCTCGCTTTCGAGCCGTTTGATCTCGCCTCGTTTCTGGCTTTGAAGCAGCCCGCGCTGCTCATTCTCCCAAGCCTCCAATTCCGAGTTGATAGCGACGAGTTGCTTTTCCTTTTCCTCAAAGCTTCCCCGGTCAATGGAGTTCAGACGGGCCAGCACCTGCTTCAACTGAGCTTCTACGTCCGAAAAACGCTGGGCATCCCGCAAGTCTCCAACAAGCGTGGAATGGACGGGGATGAACCCAGCCGCCCGGTCAATGATGCCCTGCACGGCGTTGACCACGGGAGCAAGCTGGCGCTCATGGACCTCGACATCGGCCAGTAGCCCACGCTTGAGCGCAAGCTGTTTCTCCAATCCCCGCAGGCCAACGAATGGCATGCCGTCATAATGCCGTCGGCGCTCAACAAACGCGCCGCGAGTCATGAAGCCGTCTTTTTGAATCGCGAAATCATGGTTGGACAACTCCTCGTTGCGCTGGACGCACATCAATTCCCCGAAGAGGTTGCTGACGATGGCTCGGGCAATGGGATGCTCGGCCTGCAGCTTCTCGGCGAGAGAACCAGGCTTTACCGGCCGTGCCAGGCGTAGCGCCTTGCCCGGATGAATCAGCGATTCCTGCGGCGACTCCGCTTTGAGCCCCTGATAGATTTTGACCGCTGCCGGGTAATCCGCGTCGCTCACGACAATGGCAAATTTTCGATTGAACGCGACCTCGATGGCGGCGCGCCAGTCCTCGTCTGTTACCTCGCACAATTTGCACAACGGCTGGGCAGGCGGAGTTCGACCTCCGGATGGCAGGCTTTGATTCAAGGCGTTGAGCACGGTTGTGGGGAATGGCAGTTGCCCGTTTGCCAGCAAGGTCACTTCCTCACGCAACCGACCCTTCTGCTCGCGAATCTCTCTGAGTTTACGCTCCGTCGGGCCAACTGCCCGGCCCAGAGCAGCCTTCAAGTCGTCGGCTCCGCCGGCGATTTCTGCCAGAGCCAGCTCGGTTTGCTCCTTTGCGCAGCTCTCGAGCTTCTTGATGGCTGCTTCCAAGGGTGACGTATCGACCGGTTCGGTCAGGGGGGCGGATTTAACCTCATTCAGCCATTGGCGGGCCTTCAGGACCCGGTTTCTGAGGGCTGAATCGACCGTATTTCCTACGTCACTTAGCCGGCTGCTCTCAGCGGCCAACCGCTTCTTCTGCTCCTGCAACTCAAGATATAGGTCGCCACCCGGTAAGGCCTTCAAAGCGGCCTCTTCGCTTTTGATGCGGCTTTTGCGCTCCCCAATGAGCCTATCGAGTTCGCCGATACGGGCTTCTTCCGCTGCAAAAGCAATGTTCTGGTTCTGGAGGTGTTCCTCCTGTTCACGAACGCATGCGGCGGCGTGTTCGTGGGCAAGTTCGGCGGACAGCCAGCGCGCAACCGCGCGGTCCCGCGTGGCAGCCGTGTAGTCTCGGTGCAAATCCCGAATCGTCTCCAGACGGGTTTGCTGATCGAACAAGACGCGCAGGTCGCTTTCGTAGGCCTTAAAATTGCGGTAACTGGCAACGACGTCGGCCACATTCAATTTGTCGTCCGGCAGGATAAAGCGGCGGCAGAATTCGTCGAAGCTCTTCAGGTTGGTGAAAGACATCGCCTGTGGCAGGAGCGAACTCAACACCGCACGGTTGAAATTCAGGTGCTGGTCGATCGCCATGTCCCGCAAGTATTGATCCTGCGTTTCGAACAACCTGCCGTTCCGAGCTTTCTCCACCAGGTGCTTAAACTCCGGGGACTCCAACGGCCGGCGTTCGGCATCCAGAAAATCTGCTTTGGTCAGCGGGCCATAAACGACAAAGGGTTTGATGTGGCCCTGGTTTTCCGCCGTGTTGCGAAACTCAACACGCAGACCCCACGTCTCGATCCGTTCCTCCTCCGTCGCTTTGCGTGGCCAGGAGAATTCCAGGGCGATATAGGTGATCGCCGCCGAACGGAGGTATTGCTGGACGCCGTTTTCCTCCCGCTTGGTGTCGAGCAAGCAGTAGCTCTTGACCGTGCGATCCGACTGGCCGCCGGTCGCGGAGCGGTTGAAATGGCGATGGGCCGCATCCGTCCCGACCAGCACCGTCATGATCAGGTCCATCAAGACGGATTTTCCCGATCCGGTAACCCCGGCAAGGAGAAGATTGCCCTCGACCGGCAGTGAATCGTTGTAGCCATACCAATTGATGGCGTGGATGCGGGTCAGCTTGATGGCGCGGCTCATGGCTCGGTTTCCTCCACGGCACCGCCGTTTTCTTCGACGGCTGACAGGGCTGATGCCGGGTTCTTGTGCAATTCGGCCGTTCGCGCCCACTCGGCGATCTCGTTGAACTGGATCACGCGGGGCAGAGTCTTAAGCACTTCAATCCGTGATTGCTCGAAAGGCTGGGCCGATTCGAACCGGATCAGGTTGAAGCGTTGGGCCTGCCGCAGAATCTCCAACATCCGACCTGCGCTGGGCTGACTTTTGAGGTCGGGGAGCAGTTTCTCCTTGAGCAGTTGATTGAGTTGTTCCACCGACAAAGTCACCTGGGCCGCGCCGTGATCCCGTATCTGGGTGTCGTATTCATACCACAAGGCGAGCAGCACGATGGTGACGTCCTGTCGCAGGTTAAGAGTCAGGGCTGGAAGCTCAGGCACTGCCTGGATGAGCCGACTCTCGTGTTCCATGGACACGGAGAGACCAGCCAGGGCCGCCACTTCCCGCAACCAATCGAAGTTTTGCCGAGACCAGGCGTAGAGGTCGCCATCGCCTGATTCGAGGCCGAGGATCGATCCATGGGCCAGCAGAGCCTGCAGCGCCTCTCCCAGGCGCACACGATCCGCATCGGTCAGACGCAACAGCGGTGCCGGAGTTGGAGCGTTGATGTCGATGTTCATTTCTTAATCACGAAAAAGCGGTCAAATGTGTAGACAAGTTTGCGGTCCTTCTCGATGGGCTCGGAGTCGTCGCAAGCGGAAGGCACTTCAATGCGGTAGCGCGATTCCGAGGATTCGGCATGAAGTAGCAAGGCCACAACATCATCCATGTCGTCCTCGTTTCGAATGGGAAGATCGCGGCTGGCAACTCGATCTCCCTTGCCGCCGGGCAGTTGGGCAACGAAACGGTTGGCTCGGGCCACGGTCAACGAATTGCGCATCGCGCCGCCAAGTTGTGCCTTGGCTTGGTCGCGCATCGCTTCGCTGACATCATCGTCCACCGGCGCGTTTTCTTCCATTGTCCAACGCCGCGGCGGCTCATAAAGCGAATCTCTCCCCGCGAGCAGTTTGGCGTTGGGTAGAAGAAGCGACGGCAGATCCTTCAATTCCTGAAGATCTACCAGGCGTCGGCCGGAAAAGGACCGGTTGATCTTCTCGAACAACTCTTTGATTTGGCCGCGGCGTTCCCCAACCACCTCCTGCAGGTATCGTGAGCGGGCCAGGGAACGGCGCGTGAACTCCGCTGTCCGATGATCAATCTCATCGGCCAGCGGCTGAACGAAATCGAGCTTATCTTCGAGCTCTTGCAGATGGTTGCGCACCCGGGCCATTGCGGGAGCGGCTTCCGAATCTTCCCGGCGCATGACCTCCGCCTGCATCTTGTGCAACAGATCGGGGGCGCCAAGGATCTGCCGAATTCGTTCTCGCGCGGCATCAAGGCGGGCGGGAAGTTGAGCACGGACCAAACCCGCGTAGCACTCGTGCCCGACTTGCTCCGCGTATTGATCGAAGACGACCGCGTAGCTCTCTCCCAGCGTGCGAGCTTCCAGTTGGCGCCGGATGAATCGCTCGATGCTTTTCCCCATGCCTCGGAGTTCGCGCAAGCCGTCCGTTGCGCCCTTAAGACAATTCTCCAGATGGCTGAACGGCTCTTTGGCGAAGGCGTCCACATTGGCGAGGGTCGCACACACTCCCACGAACGGATCGGTGAAAACGGCCGCGTCAGGACGGGCGATGCGCCGAAGCGCGTCGAGCAAGATTGCTCCATGGGCATCAAAGCGGACGCGGCGCTGCCAGTCGGGCAATTGAACATCCTCAACCCAGCCGACATCCCTGCGCGAGAGATAATCCAGCACTCGCCGGGCTCGCTCTTGAGGGGACAGGGACACCAATTCGCCTGCCTCCTCAGCACCCATTTCCTCTTGGTCGGGCAGAAAGTCGGGATGCTGTTCCAAAACATCCACCACGATGGCCAAGGCCTCTTCGCGACTCATGCCATCATGCCGCTGACTCGATTCAAGTTCTAATGCATCAAGCACATCCACATACGTCCTCGCATTTGGACCAGCGAGGACGCGGAATAGCCCCGGGCGCACCTCCCGGAAAAGTTCCATTGCCAGCGAACTCATTTCCCGGGGATATTACAGAACAATTAGGAAGATTAACAGCCAAACATCTGTTCTCAAACCGGCACTAGAAGCGAAATAGATGCCCTGGCAACGCCCGCAACTCCGCCGGTTTACGCCCCAGCTTGGACTCGATCTCCTTCAGACGCATCAACGACTCGACTCACCCGCATCGTTTGGCTACCTCCGCCCGCGACAACCCCTCCTGGCAATACAACCGGAACACCGTGCTCGTGGGCGCCTTCCGTGGACGCCCCGCCGAATCCGGCTCCTTCAGAAATGCGAAAACGCGCCGCGCCTCGTTCTCTGTCACCGACTGCATCAGCGGAAATGCCTGGTGGAGGCGAGCTAGGGGACGGCCAGGGTGGGCAGGATAGCATGCCTCAGAGGGTTAAGCGGCCGGCGTGAAGGCAGGGTGTCTACGTCTCAGACTGATCTGACCAGGGCCTTGCGCAGGGCGGTGCGCAAGCGGGAGAGGGAGACCGGCTGGCCGTCCTGAGGCCATGCAGCGCCATTCATGCGAACCCAGAAACGGCGGCGGAAAGGGGACCTGAAATAGGAGAACCTTAAGGTTTTTGCCTCGGCGATAATCCTTGATAGAAATTCTCAAGTCCGCTTTCATGAAGTCATGATAGGTCAGGGCGTTAGGAAAGTCAGGTGTGCACAGAGGCGTGCACGCTGTTTGTATAATCACAGTTAGAAGCGAAGAATGAACTGGTCACTTACTACAACCGTGATATTCGCGACCGGGCTCATTGCTGCTGGCTGCGCCTCATCAACAGTTGCCAGAAGGAGTTCACCGCCAAGAGCGACCCTTGATGAGCGGGTCGGCGTTGGAGGGGTGGTCCTGGTTACGAACGACGTAAGGATTTCGCGGCAGCCTTTATTGCGCGTCACACTCTTCGTGACCAACATAACGAGCGCGGAGCTTTACGTTCCGAAGCATTTCAACTCCAACAATTATTGTTTCGAGACACCTGATGTGAGCGCTCATGAGCATGGTGATAGCTGGGGGGCAGCGTTCGAGGATTTTGTCCTGCTGAAACCCAGCGGTTCGATGAAGTTCACATTCACCTTTATCTTCGGCGAGAAAGCCGGCGAGGGACTTCTTGCGGTCCACTTCTTTAACAACTTGCTCCCTGACGTTGAGCAGCGGCTCAGAGCTACCGGCATTCCGTTCGTAGTAGAACTCCAACACTCCTTCGGGAGAATCAGCGTGCGCGCTTCTAACCCGGTTGGTGCAGGCAACGGCGGCAGAGCGGTTCTGTTGCAATCGGTGCCTTGTGTCGCCACCGTGCCTGACCAGCGCCGTTCACAGGGTAGGCGCGGGTGAGAGCTGCGCCGCGCGTTCCTCGTACTCCTGCAGGGAGGGCAGTTTCATCAAGACCCGTTTGGCATAGGCCCGATGGACGGCCTTGCTATTGTGCCCCAACGCCTCCTGGGCGAATCTTTCCGGGTAGCCGCACACTTTGGCCCGTTCGGCCCACGCGTAACGGTAGCTGTACAACGTGACGACTTTAGTGCCCAACTGGCGGCAACGCTGGCCAAACTCCGTGGCCCGGTCTCCGGCCCGCACCTTCGACAGGTAGGGGGAGATCGGGCCTTCCGAAGGGAGGTCTTTGAACAGCCAAGTTCTGACGGAGTAGCGAAACTGGTGTCCGTTTTGGTGTCGGATGCGGATAAACTACATCCCATGCACTTACCGCTGAAGCGGTTAGAACTGGAGGGGAAAGGCGGTTTTGTTTACGCCCCTTTCCGGGGTTTAGATGGCAGTTTCTAGAAGCTAAGCAAAACTCTAGTTTCGCCTGGGAGGTGAGGAAGCTTCAGGAAAGCGCTCGTTGGCATGTCCAAAACTCGCGCTTTGTCGGAAGTATTGGTAGGAATTGACCAATGTCGGCTGATTCACAGCGTCGGTTCGAAGATTCAACCGCTGCCCAACAGCGGTTTCTGACGTTATTTCTACGCAGCGAGCGGGAGATCTTTCGCTACGTGGCGGCGCTGGTTCCGAATGTGGGGGACGCGGAAGACATCGTTCAGCAGGCCGCCATGTCCCTTTGGGAGAAGTTCGACGCTTACGATCCGACCCAGCCGTTCACGCCGTGGGCTTGCCGGTTTGCTTTGAACAAGGCCCGCCAGTGGATCGAGCGGCGGCAGCGCTGGCAGGCGCTGCTGGACCACGGCTTGGCCGAGGAACTAGCGCAACGGCGACAGGAGTTGGAGCCTGAGTTCGAACGGCGGCTGAAGCATCTGGAAACCTGCCTTGGGAAACTGCCTCCAGAGCAGCGCACGCTGGTGGAGGGCTACTACTACGAGCGCACGGACATCGAGTCACTGGCGGAGCGCTCCGGCAGAACCGTGGCCGCGACCTACAAGACGCTGCAACGCATCCGGCAGGCGCTGCAATGCTGCGTGGAAAGCCAGACAAGAGCGGAGGCTACGTGACACTCGTGTTTCCATCTCCCGAATTCGACGACGCGGTGGCGGCGGTGTGCCACGGCTCGGCCACGGATACCGAAATGCGCGCTCTGAACGAGCTGCTGCGCAGCGATGCGTGCGCCCGGGATGAATATCTGTTACGAGTGGAGTTGCACAGCCGCCTGGCGTCCGACCCCGATCTCTTGGCGCGGACCGGCGAGGTGCGCGCCGCCTGTTGTGATTTGGCAATCCAATCGGAAGGGCAGCTGAACACCATTATTCCGATCAATCCCGCGGCGTCGACGCCACGCCGGACAGCGGTGAGAGTGCTGGCCTTGGCAGCGTGCCTGGTCTTGACGGCGATGGGCATTTGGAGCATTTGGCTTCGGCAGCCAGCCTCGAAAACAGGCGTTACAAGCGCGGCCGTGGCGATGCTGACCAGGACTGTTGACGCCGATTGGGGCAACACCACTGTGCGGGAGGGAAGCGCCCTGGAACCGGGATGGCTCCGGCTGAAGTCCGGTTTAGCCCAGGTTGTCTTCTACAGCGGCGCGCGGGTGGTCATCGAGGGGCCGGCGGAGCTGCAGCTTATTTCCCAGAACGAGGCCGCTTGCCCCAAGGGGCGGCTGCTGGCGGAGGTGCCGCAACCCGCGCTGGGTTTCCGCTTGAAGACTGACCAGCTTGAGGTGGTGGACCTCGGAACGGAGTTCGCGACAGATGCCAGCAGCGGCCGGACAGAAGTCCACGTGTTCAAAGGGAAGGTCGAGGCACGTTTCGAAACCGCTGGGAAGCAGCTGCTGGAGGAAGGAGAGGCGGCCGTGGCCGCGAACAACTCTGCTCCACTGCGGCTGGCGGCCAAGGTGGCGGCCTTCAAGTCGCTGTTTGAATTCCAGCAGCGCTCGCTGGCTTCCGAGGCCTTCCGCTATGAGCAGTGGCAACTAGCCAACGCCAAGCTGAATCAAGATCTGTCGCTTTTGCTGCATCTGGAGTTTCAGGACCTGAACAACGCCGACTGGACTCTGCGCAACGGGGCGGAAAGAAATCGGTCGGTGCAGGATGCGACGGTCGTGGGGTGTCAGCGCGCCGAAGGCCGATGGCGCGAGAAGCAGGCGCTGGAGTTCCATAGCGTCAACGACCGCGTGCGGCTGACGGTACCGGGCGAGTTCGAGGCCCTGACCCTTTCGGCCTGGGCGTGTGTCAAGGGTTTGGATCGCCAGTTCAATTCGCTGTTCATGTGCGATGGCTTCGAGCCGGGCACGATCCACTGGTTGATCCGCAACGATGGCGTGCTGGGCCTGACGGTATTTGGCCCCAAGGCTGGGGATCTGCAAATCACGGCCACGCCGCCGGTGCTGACACTCGACAAGCTGGGCATGTGGCTGCACTTGGCGGTGGTTTTGGACGGGAAGGCCAGGCAAGTGGTCCATTACGTCAATGGCGCCCCGGTCGCGCGCGAGGCTCTGAAAGTGGCGCCGCCTTACCGGCTCGGCCCGATCGAGTTGGGCAACTGGAATGCCAAAAGCGGTCCGGATCTCGACACCCAGCTGATTCGCAACCTGAGCGGGGCACTGGATGAATTTGAACTGTTCAGCCGCGCATTCAACGACGCCGAAGTCCACGATCTCTACGTCAAGGGCCGACCTGACTGACTATGCCCGCCGGAACGAAGAAGCTGCTTCACTCTTCCAACTGGGCCGGGCTGCCAGCCGCGGCGATTTCCACGACCGCCACGGCCACCGCCGCCCCTGCCGCCACAAATCCCCACTTGCTCTGGGACGACAAGCCGGCCGCCCGGTGGACGGAAGCGCTGCCGGTCGGCTCAGCGTTGGTGCGGTCGCGAGATAAATCCAAACGAACATGACTACGAAAAGAAATCCAAGAATGCTCCCCGTCTTCGCCGCATCGCTCTGCCTCGGATTGGCCGCCAGCGCGAGGGCGCAAGGTCCGCGTCCGCCGCAGATCGAATCGCCAATCGTGCATGCCGATCGCACGGTGAGCTTCCATTTCCGCGCGCCAAACGCAAAGAGGGTGGAATTAAGCGCGCAATTTCTGAAGGGCAATCAGCCGCTCACCGTGGACACGAACGGCGTGTGGAGCATCACTGTGGGGCCGGTCGAAGCCAACCTGTATCCCTACAACTTCGTCGTGGACGGGGTGTCGGTCGCCGATCCCAACAATCTGGATCAGTTCCCGAACGAGCGCTTCAAGGCCAGCCTCGTGGACATTCCCGGCGACCAACCGTCGCTCTACTCGGCGCAGGATGTTCCACACGGCGAGATGAGTTATTGCTTTTACCGGTCGAAGACGCTCGGTCGCACCCGGCCGCTCATTGTTTACACGCCCCCGGGCTATCATGACGGCAAGAAGAAATATCCCGTGCTCTATCTCGTCAGCGGCACGACCGATACCGAGGAAACCTGGTTCAGGGCTGGTCGCGTCAACTTCATCCTCGACAATCTGATCGCGCAGAAGAAGGCGGTGCCGATGGTCGTCGTGCTGCCCTATGGCAACATGATGATAGGCACCCCGCCGCCCACCTCGATCCAGGCCGCCGACATGTACAAGGTCTTTAATGACGAGCTGACTCGTGACATCATGCCGTTCGTGGAGGCCAGCTATCGCCTCAGCGGCGACCGCGAAAAACGCGCGATTGCCGGATTTTCGCGTGGCGGAGGACAGTCACTGTTCACCGGCTTCAACAACTTGGACAAGTTTGCCTGGATTGGCTCCTACAGCGCCTACCTGACGCCGGAGGTGTTCGACCGATACTTCGCCGCCGCCGCTGCCGACCCGAAAGCCACGAACAAGAAGTTGAGACTGCTGTGGCTCGGCGTGGGCAAGGCGGACTTTCTCTACAAGCAGGCCGTGGACTTCGACGACTACCTGAAGGGAAAGCGGATTGAGCATCAATCGCTTGTTACCGAAGGTGGGCACACTTGGATGAACGCCCGCCACTATCTCGCCGAAACGTTGCAGTTGTATTTCAAGTGATGGGCATTGCGAAAGTCATGAACTTCCCAATTCGAACCATCCAGAATGGCCCTCCAATCGCCGCATCCATTTTCTTTTGTGTGGCCCTGTGGCTCGGGCTTCCCGCTGCGGCCGTGGCCGCCCAGGCGATTCCTGCTCCGGGCACGAAACTGCCTCCGACTGCGAACGACAAAGTAATCACCGCTGCCGATGTCACCGTTGAGCGAGTGGGGACCAATATCCCGACCTCTGCCATCGGGGAACCGGTCGGCGGAGCAACGCTGTCGCCACCGCGCTGGATCGAGGCTACGACAAACTCAGTGGCTCACGCAGTGGTCGATGGTTCGATCGCTTCGAAGGACCCGAAAGGAAAGCCCATCAAATTCCGCGTCCTGCTTCCGGCCAGGTGGAGTCGGCGGGCTATCCAGGTGGGCGGGCCGGGCATCAACGGATTCGTGCCGATGCTTCGCGGGGAACGACCCGGCTCGGCCACAGCAGGCTTCGCGCGCTATGGCAGCGACTCGGGACACCAGATGGGCCAGGGCGACGAATGGGCGCTCAACGAGGAGGCGATTCGCAACCTCGGCTACATGCAGATGAAGAAGACCCACGACGCCGCGATGGTCATCATGGAGCGCGTCTATGGCGAGCGCCCGCGCTTCAACTACTACATCGGCGGTTCGCAAGGCGGACGGGAGGGCCTGACGGTAGCGCAGCGGTATCCGGCGGACTACGACGGCATCGTCGCGGATGTTCCGATTGTGAACTTCTCCAGCTTGATGCTCGCGCCCGAGTTGATTCGCATCCAGGAAAAACCTCTATCCAACTGGGTTACCCGCGCCAAAGCGAACGCCATCCGCGCCGAGTTTCTGAGACAGGCGGACAAGCTAGATGGCCTGGCCGACGGGGTCATCAACAACTACATGGCGGCCCGGGCGCTCTTCGACATGTCGCAGGGCGATCCCCGGCGCAATCCCTGGGCGGCCTTGCGCGCCCCGGATGGCGTGGCCCCAAGCCCGACAGACACTTCGGCCAACGCTCGCCTGAGCGATGGCCAGATCGAGACGCTGAAATTTGTTTACAGCCGCTACAAATTCGCGACGCCACTGGCCCATGGCGTCCGTTCGTTCGGCATGTGGGTCCCAAACACCGACCCGGCGGGCAGCGGGCTGATTGCCGATCGGCGCTTTCGCGGACAAGAGGGAGCTGACGACAATGCGCCGCGGCACTCCCATCTCGGTGTGCTTGGCGTGACTGGGTTCCTGATGCAGAACCTCTCGGTGAACCCGCTCGACTACGTCGAAGGCGGCCCCCTCAACAAGCGGCGCGAGCAACTCTCCGAATGGCTCGACTCGACCAATCCGGATCTCACCGCTTTCTACAAGCGCGGCGGCAAGCTGATTGTCACCATCGGCACCGACGACACGCTCGCCTCGCCGGGGGCGCAACTCGACTATTTCCAATCCGTGCTCGACACGATGGGCCGGGAGCAGGTGGACGCGTTCGCCCGGTTCTACGTGCTTCCGCAGACAGGGCACGGGCTTAGCGGACGCAGTCACGGGAGGACTGGCGACGGGCAATCCGTTACTCCGTTCCCAATCCCACATCGGTTTGACCGCACCGCTCTGATCACTGCCTGGGTCGAGGGCAACGAGGCTCCCGGCAAGACGCTGGTGGTCACGGCCGGCGGACGCAGCCTGCCGCTCTGTTCGTATCCAGACTATCCCCGGTACAAAGGCGGACCTCCGGAATCCGCCGGATCCTACGACAGCGCCGCGCCCTGACC
>CAZWJC010000209.1:0-13023 GCA_964634255.1 uncultured Verrucomicrobiota bacterium
CTATTCGGGGACGGGCGCGGACTCGCCAAACTACGGAATTGGCTACGCCACGGCGAAGTCACCGCTCGGGCCGTTCACCAAGTTCGTGGGCAACCCCATCGTGCGACGCGGCGGCAAGGTGCTCGGGCCAGGACATCATTGCGTGATCGAAGGGCCGGACCAGCGGCTCTGGCTGGTTTATCACCAGAAATGGTCGGAGGAAACCAGCTTCAAACGCTTCCTGGCGATTGACCCGCTGTGGTTTGACGACCAAGGGGTGCTCCATGGCAAAGCGACTCGCGATACGGACGAGCTTGCACCGTAGCCGGGCTGCCGACGACGGTCGTTTCCCATTGCGAGCCGGGAGAACTTCAACAGCACGCCTTCAATCAGCCTTTCTCCGTCTCTGATGTGATCTCCCGGCTCCGATTCTTGGAGGAACGAAGGTCTGTCTCACAGGTCCCGTACCGGCTTGAACTGGCGGCATGGCCTGCTGGCATGGCCTGCTTGATGAGGCAATTGCTTGGAGAGCTTGGCTCCGCACCCGTTTCTGGGCGACTCGGCTCGCCACGGCACAAAGCAAAAGGAGCAGGTTTCGCAACCTGCTCCTCACCAAATTCAGAAGAAGCTCTTTGCTTAATTCACCAGCTTGCGGCCCATGCCGACTGCCAGCAAGCCCATGCCCAAGAGCATGGCACTCATGCCGCCGTCTGGAACCCCAAGTTTAACATCGTCAATAATAGCTCCATACGTGTTTTGCAGGCCTTTCCCAACAAAAACCAACACGTCGTTTCCCCCTCCCAGAGCGATGACCGAACCGGAGAAAATCGACATTGTGGGACTCGTGGGGGAGAAGTATCCCAACGAAGTGTTGTTCCAGAAGACCTCGAAATCGCTGCTATTGGGGTCAGATTGTGATCCAGCCCTCCGGGCGTAGAGAAATGACAACGGATAACTGCCCCCTGGGACTGTCCCCAAGACCGAGGCCACCCAAGCATTCCCAGTGGAATCTAGTTCCATCACTTGCTTCCCCTCGTACCCTGTCACGCCGTAAATTGACCCAGCGCCGATCTCGATCGGATAATTGCCGACTGCCGTCCATCCTGGAATGGAGGTGAAAGTGCCCCAGCTGCCGTTGAGATCAGGTTGTTCAAAGCTTCCATTCGTGATGAGGTTCGCGGAAGCCGTGCCAGTAATCGCCAGCAACGCTGCACCGCAAACTAAACCGCAGATAGTGTTTCTTGTTTTCATTTGTCTTCTCGTTCTACTTTCGCCGCTTTGTCGTGTCTGAATCTGGTTCTGCTCACTGACCTGGAAGATCAATACAGCCTGTTCACTACCATTCTCCTAGCTCGTAAGATGCCACGATGGTTAAGCTCATTGTGGTTTGGAAGTTGTCGAAGCTGAACATGTTTGTAGTCATAAAGTTAAAGCTCGGAAAAGAATCCATTTGGTTTCGCGCTCACCGTTATCTCAGGTGTGAGATACCCAAAGAGTGTAAGCACTGCCGACGCCGGTGTGGCTCAGTCCCTCAGTCGATAAAGGGATCATGTTTGGGGGATGCGTCGTTCGAGTTGACTCCAAAAGGGGCGGGGAAGTCAGCTTCAGATGTTTCTTGCCCTTTCAGCAGATGTGGTTCGACGACCAAGGCGTTTTCCACGACAAGGCCACCCGCGACTCTAACGTGCCGTCACCCGGCGAACCAAGCCGCGACTGCTGCAAAGCGTCGGAGTTGGTCAAAAAGGTCGGTACGATTGCAGCGCTGCTTTCCAACACAGTCCGAGCAACTCAAGCAGCCCTGCAGTTGTGGAAACTCAGTTGATAAGTGCCGAAGTGCCCTCGAGGCAACAAGAAGGGAGCAGACGCTACCGCCCGCTCCCCAGGAAAACTTAGATCTGAGATACTTATTTCACAAACTTGCGACCGAAGCCTATCACCACTAAGCCCAGTCCCAGAAGCACTCCGCTCATGCCGCCGTCAGGGACACCTTGAGGCTCAACCATATCCAGATTCACATTGTCCAAAATGGCTCCGATGTTATCCCCCCCCGTGGCTTCAAAAACCAAATTGATCGTCGTCGCCGACAGCACGCTAAACGGAAGGTAGTATGTCGTGAGTGGGGCTGAACCCGCCAGAGTATAGCTTTGGCTGATAAAGCCACTCTTTACCGCGACACTAACCGTGTCGGATGTGGTATTTCGAGCATTGCCCCCCAGCATGAACGACAGCACGTAGTCGCCGGGGCTAACGTCAATGGCATTCTTAGTTGTAATTGTGCCTGCTTGGCCGATGCTTCCGTCCAAGTCCACATAAAGCCCGTTCCCGGGATAGAAATCGAAATCGCTGCCAACTGGAATAAGGTCCACAGCCCCGCTTGTCACCGTCCAGTTGAGAAACCCACCATAGTTCAACTTGCCAACACCTCCATTTTCCGGATCGAAGTCGTCATTGAATAAAGTGAGCGCATGCGCGCGGGTTACCAGCGTGATCACAGCAACCGTCAAGAAGGCTTTCGCAAATACTCTCATACAACTCTGCCGTTTCTGTTTCTGAACTTGGGTTTGGTCACAGGCGAATCGCTCAACCCGCCTACTAATGGTCGGATTTGCGCACGTTGCATGCCGTGAAATGTGATTGTGTGAATCTCAAGGTCAGGCTGTATGTAAGATGTTTGTGTTTAACATTTTGAACGGACAATAAAAAATCCAGAGACGCTGGCAAGAGCGTCTCTGAATGTGCTCAAGTTCCCGGATTGTAAAGGTGTCCGACGTTTTACTTCATCGCTGCCGACTCCTTGCGGACTGCCCTCTATTCCTCAGATGGAGACTGGCTATGTGAATACCAAGCCTTTGGGAAGGTAGGCAATTGCACTATTTGACGAGCTTGCGACCAAGTCCAACAGCCATCAAACCGATTGCCAAAAGTCCAGCACTCATGCCACCATCAGGCACGCGGTCGGTGACACCTGTAAACACAAAGAGATGATCGTTGTAGTCAAGATCACTCTGACCTAACGGCACGATGTCCTCGAACCCGATGAGAACGCCCGCCGGAATGCCAAACGGGCCGCCGGCAAAGGCGGATGACTGCGCATGTTCCAGAGTATCGGGGTTTAAACTCGGATCCGTAAACAAGGAGTAGTTAGATGGCGGCGGCGCCCCACCATCTTGGCGAACCCGCAGCTCGAACACCAACGTGTCTCCGGCGGTGGCATTGCCGAGCACCAAGGACGTTCCGGGAGCCGTGGTCTGGTTATAGAGGCCATAGGTGCCTTGGAAGACGTTGTTAACCCACAGTCCGATGTCGCTCCCGTAGCTTGCTGACTGGCCGTAGAAATAGGCGGTAATTGGGCCTGTGCCCGTCGCAGTAATCGTTATGGCCGAAGCAGGGGCTGCCGCCAACAGGCTGACAACTCCGACTGCGAGGAGGTCTTTAATCGTTCTCTTCATGGTTGTTTGTTTGCGTTTGTCGTTTCGGAACTTGGCTTTGTGCGCTCGGCTGCACAGCAGCCAAACAGCCTTATTAACATAATCTATAAACGCAACTTGTGTGCCGTCGGTGGGACTGCGCCCTATCGGTTGGCGGTGAGTCAGTCTTACACTATAAATTAGAAGATGTTAGGCCCGAGAAAAACTCTACTCGTGGCACTCTGCGCAGGGCAAGGGTGGGTTACACAACTGCCAAACCGTAAACTGGACCGACGCTTTCTGAGGGGGTGTCCGATTTCGGAATGGTGTTTTCCAAACGAACAGTGATTGAGTAGCAATTGTTCACGTCGGCCTGCCGTAGGCTGACGCCAGTCGTTTTTAGCGAGATCGCGCGATTGCAGGACCAGCCAGAGTAAGCAACCGGCAAATCAGTGCGGAGTTTTCCAGAGTTCCTCTGCGTTCCACGTCACCCCTGAGGGGGCGAGCACTGCCGGCCGCAGGTTCATCAGGTTCGTCCGCGTGGCGGCGTGAAGGATGGGGGTGACGGTGTAGATCATGGGTAACTGCTCGGCGAGGATGGCTTGGACTTCGTCAAACGCCTGCTTCCGCGCCGCGAAATTGAGCGTCCGCATTTGTGCGGTCATCAGCCTGTCCACGTGAGCTTCCCATTCGGTCGAAGGTCGCGGCTGGCTGGGAAACCACTGGTGCAGCGGCTCAGCCGAGAGCAACACGTTGAGATGCGCGGCCGGGTCCGCCCCGCCCCCGCTGAGGCCCATCAAGACGGCCTCATAGTTGAACTCCTCGTTGATCCGGCGTTCCAGAGTACTGAACGGCACGAGCTGAATGAGCAGGCGGACACCAATCCGGCGCAGGTCCTCAGCGATGAGGGTGGCTACCTTCTCCCGCGTCGGATTACCAGCATTGGTCAGTAACACGATCTCACACGGATGGCCGGCGGCGTCTTTCGCGAGACCGTCGCCCGTGCGATCCACCAAGCCCGCTTGTGCCAGCAGCGCCCTGGCTCGCTCGCGGTCGAAGCCGAAGCGTGGCACGTTCGGGTTGTTCCAGCGCACTGTTTCCGCGCCCAAGTACGTCTCGCAGGGCACGGCGTGTCCGCCGAAGGCTTCGTGGGCGATGCGCTCGCGGTCGATGGCACAGGAGACGGCTTGCCGGAACGCAGCGTTACGGAACCAGGCCAACTTCTGCGGCGGCACGAACGGCTGGCCGGAAATGCGGTTCACGTTCGTGTTCTGATTGAACCAAAGGAAATCGCGCCCGGAGCCCGGTCCGAGTTCCAGCAAGCGGAAGCGACCCAACGCCGCTGCGGCTTGGACATTGGTGAAGTCTTCCGCTTTGATCGTTTCGCAGACATCGCTCTGACCGTCCAATAGCGGTTTTATTACACCTTCAGCGCCCGCCACGATGACTTGCACCTCGTCGAGGTAGGGTAACCGTTGTCCAACGCGGTCCGTCGTCCAGTATTCCGGATTCTTCTCCAGCAGGGTGAACTGCCCGGTGCGTGATTCTCTAAGTCGGAAGGGGCCGGAGCTGACGATTTTGTCCGGCCGCACATCCACGCCGTAGGCGAGAGGGAAATCACCACTGCCGGCGGCAGTCTTGAGCGCGTGTTGAGGGAGCAGGGGGACGCTGCCAAAAAATTCTAGGAACGGCGCGAACACTTCCGGCGTCACGACGACGATCGTCAACTCGTCCGGCGTGGAGACGGCGAAACCGCGTCCATCCAGCCGGAAGACCGAGGCGAGCGGCGCCTTCGTGCGGGGGTTGTAAATGACGTCGTTCCACGTAAACGTGGCGTCCGCCGAGGTGAGGGGGTGGCCATCGCTCCAGCGCAGCCCGCGGCGCAACTTGAAGGTCCACGTCTTGCCGTCTGGAGCGACCGACCATGACTCCGCAAGTCCAGGCGTGACCTCTTGCCGCGCAAAATCGAACTGGACCAGCGTTCCAAAAAGCAGCCGGACGATCTGGTCCGAGGCGGCATCCAAAGCGAACACCGGGTTGAAAGTGACAGGTGACGCTGTGGCCGCCAGCACCAGACGCCCTCCCGGTTGTCCGGGCTCGCAGGTGGCAATGCGCGGCGGTTCCGGCAGGGCATGTGGGGTTGCTCCGGGCGTCTCTGCGTTCTTGCCGCAGCCGGCGGCCAGCAGAGCGAGCGCAATGCCTACGAACCAACGATGCAAAACGGAATCCATGCGACGTGAGACGCAGATACCCGAAGCGCGCCGTGCGGGCAAGGAAAGAGCCGCGCAGACTGCGGGCGATCCCTTTGGGCAAGTTCCTGGAAGCCCCGCTCCTGGCGAAACCATTCCTACGGTGCAGGTGCCGCTGAAGTCTGTGACCGCGCCTGCAACCAGCGCATCGCCTCGAATTCACCGTAGAGCCGCTCGCGATCGAGGTAGCTGAGCACATCGGCTTCTGGCAAGCCGGCGAATTGGCCATCCACGGCCCGCGCCAGTTCACGAAGTGCGGTGCGCGCTTGCTTCAACTCCGCGAGACGTTCCTTCGGCGTTCTGTCACCCAGGAAATCGAACCGCGTATCCGCATCCCAAGCAGACAGGAGAAGCGCCTCTGAGGCCATACCGACGAGTTGATTGATGCCCAGCATGGCGCTTTCGCCCTCGCGCAGCCGGTTCGCCAACGTCAAACCGAGCTCCGTAAGGTTCTGCGCAGAGGCCGTGTCCCCTGCGTTCAAGTAGCATTTCTCGATCTCCTTCAGGCCAATGGCGGTGTTCTTGAACTTGGCGAGATCAGACAGGACATCAGATGCCCAGCCTTGGGAACCGAGGCGGGATTGGAGGACCGATCTTCCCGCGGCGAGGTTTAGCGCCTCTTCCTCCAGGCGGATATCCATCGAGTAATCCTTGAACCGCGGCTTGCCGGCGGCCTCGAGCAGATCGTTGATGGCCGCCTGCGCCTGGTCGGTTTTGAGGTAATGCTGGAGAGAGAGTTTCTCCGACCCGAACAGCCACTGTTTGGTTTCCTCGTGGTAGCGCGGGTTGAGATGCTCTTGGGTGGAGAGATAGTTCGCCAGGGAATTGTCCGGGGCTGAGGCCTTGAACAACTCGATCCACTTGCGCCGCTCTTCGGGAAAGAGGTCACGGCTCAGAACCGTCCACTGTACGCGCGTGTCGTTTGAGAAGCGGGCGGCGGCTTCGATCAGGAGATTCGTGTCATCCAGCGCATGGTAAGCCGCCAGCAGGCTTTCGACATTGCGCTGGTGCTGCTGAAGGTAGGCTTCGACGATTTCGCGCGGCAGGCGTGGTACGGTATTTGATCCCAACAGGGTTGCGCGCCAATCGAAATCTACGGAGGGAGGCAGCTCCCGCGGTCGCTCATCTTTGGCTGGTGACGGTTGGGACGGCGCTGGTTGCTGCTTGTCCGGGGAATCACCGGTTTGCACGAGGGGCTCGTCCGCCTTGGAGGGAACCGACGGGAGGCAGAGCGGAGATGGCTGTTTGTCGGGTAACAACGCCAACGTCACAGCCACCAGCACCACCGCCACTCCGAGACAGGTCACTATTCGCGCCAGACTCGTTGTCGTTTGTAGGTGGGCTGGACTTGTTGCCCGCTCCACACCGACTGGTTGGACCAGCGCCGGCTCGAATCCTCACGAAACGTCGCCGCTGGTGGTGGTTGTCAGCAACGCATGTCTCTCACGACCCACCAAACAGCCGGAACAAGCCGCGGGATCGAAATGGGCTTTGCGGGCTGAGCAACGCGGCTTTGGTCCGTTGGATGTCAATCTGCACAAGAATGCCGACGGAATGCGCCCCCCGGCCGTCGGATCGCTGCGCGTCCACACCATAGGCGTACCCCAACACGAACTGCCACGGGGCGGAGCGGTAGAGTAGGCCGCCGCCCACGCCACTTTGCCAATGTTGCGTCTGCTCCAAACCCGGAAGGTAATCCACCCACGCCGTCGAGCCGACGAGAGTCAACTGCCACCGCTTCTGACTGTCCAGCGGCCACGAATACGTGCCTGTGGCGAGGGCGAAGCGTTCGGCGCTCAATTCCTGGTAGTAATAGCCGGGCAGTGTCAGGGCAAATTCCGATACGAGCGGCAGCAGCGCCCCCATGCGGTAAGTACTGAGCCGGTCGGCGCCGTCACTCAGACCGGCAGTCACACTGAGCGAGAAGTTATGGCCGGATTCCGGCAAGGTGTAGGCAAACAAGGCGCGCCCCCAGAAGAGATGCGTGTGGGCCTCCAGCGCGCGATCGCCCCCATAGCCGTAAAGACCGGCGTTCCCTCGCGCCTGGAACTCGTACCAAACGGACACTTCCATCGCCATTTCGGGAAGCAGCACAGGCTCCATCCCGCCCCAACGGAGACCCGCCCGGGTGCGCAGGCTGAATTCGTCGTCCGGCAGTTGAAATGTGGCATCCGTGTCCTTGTCGTCGGCGTACGCCGTGTAATGCCCCGCCACACGCAACACGGCATTCAACGGGATGAGTTGCCCCGGGTTGAACAGGTGATAGACGCTGGCGGAGACTTCACCCCCATGGCCCAGGAAGGACTCCTCCGGCAGAAACTTGCCGCCCCGGATTTCGTTGTAACTGTCCGCAAAGCCGCCGCCCGCCACGCCCAAACCCAGGTCCGTGTGCGGGCTGAGCGCCCCGCGAATCCCGAGTTCGGAATCGAGATAGACCGGGGCGACGGCCAGCCGCAGGGTCAGATTCGAGCGCACGAACTCCGGCTGGTTATGGTAGTAGAAGGCATAGCCGGAGAAGGGGGCATGACCTTGAAGCGGCTGGTTATATCCCACCTGCACCAGTTCGCGGTGGGTCGGATCAATCTGCGCGTGCATGGTGAGTGCCGCTCCAATCGTCAGCACGAACAACCACCGCGGCACATGACTCCAGCAAAACACGGCGAAGTCCTAGCCCATGCGCGGCCTCGCGGCAAGCGGTTTGCGAGCGGCGGCGTCGTGCGGTCGCCGCGGCGAACGTGAAAAACCGTGCGTCGCGGTCAATTCAGCTTTTGCCCCGCTTCGGCCCTACGCTATGATGCGCGCATGGCAATCGCGAAGAGACTCCTGCACACGCGCTATCGCGTGAACGATCTCGCCCGCACGGTGACGTTTTACCGCGACGTGCTGGGTTTGGCGGAAGTCCGGCGGCACAAGTCGCCGCGTGGCTCGGAACTCGTGTTCCTCAAAGCGCCGGAGAGTGAGGAATTGATCGAAATCTGTTCCTTTCCCGGCAGCGGCCCGGTGCAGGTGCAACCAGACCTCACGCATCTGGCGTTCGAGGTGGACAGCTTGGAGGCTTTTGGGCTGCACTTGGAGAAGTTCGGCCTCAAGTATTCTGACCCGCCGCACCTTCGCGAGGATGGCAGCGGGTTCGCGTTTCTGGACGCGCCGGAAGGCTATGAGATCGAATTGATGCAACGCGGAAAGGGCGGGGAGGAGTATTGAAATCTGGAACCCGAAATCCGAAATCCGAGGGAAGGCAGAATGCCGAAGCCCGGATCGGACATTTCTACGGCCAACTCATTCGGTTCGGCTTCCGGTTTCTCCCATCATGATCTTCCGCGCCCGCCAGTTCACGTTCAGCTTTCCCGGCCCGACGCAGATCATGGGCATCGTGAACGTCACGCCGGATTCGTTCTCCGACGGCGGGCGTTACCTCGACGCGGAACGCGCTATCGCCCACGGGTTGGAGCTTGTCGAACAAGGCGCCGCCATTCTCGACATCGGCGGAGAATCCACGCGCCCGGGCGCGGCGCCTGTCTCCGAGGCCGAGGAGTTGCACCGGGTGTTGCCGGTGATCGAGGGGTTGGCCCGGCGCGTCAACGTGCCCCTCTCGATTGACACTTTGAAACCGGCCGTGGCTCAAGCTGCCTTGGCGGCCGGAGCTAGCATCGTCAACGACACCGGGGCGAATCGCGCGGACGACGCGATGTGGCGGATCACGGCTGAAGCCCAGGCGGGCTACGTCTGTATGCACATGCAGGGGACGCCCCAGACGATGCAGGCCAACCCGATCTATGCCGACGTTGTGCGGGAGGTGGGCGAATTTTTCGAGGACCGGCGACGACGGTTGGACGCCGTGGGGGTGGCGGCCGATCAGGTGGTGTTCGACGTCGGGATCGGTTTTGGAAAGACGCTGGAACACAATTTACAGTTGCTCCGCGGTCTCGCGGGTTTTAGAAAGCTGGGGCGGCCACTCCTCCTCGGTGTTTCGCGCAAATCGTTTATCGGACGGCTGATTGGGGCGGAGGTGGACGCGCGGCTGCCGGGTTCGCTGGCGTGCGCCGTGTGGGCCGTGGGGCAAGGCGTGCAAATCCTCCGGACCCACGATGTGGCGGAAACGGTGCAAGCCGTGCGGATGACCGAGTCGCTGATGAAATCGTGACCATTGACTGGCAATATCTCGCGGGCCTCTGGCGCCCGGCGCTGGAAATCATCCTCCTCGCGGTGGTGATTTACGGAGCGCTCCGCTTCGTGCGCGGCACGCGGGGTTGGCCGGTCGTGACCGGTTTCATCGTCGCGATGCTGGCGTTGGCGCTCGTCACATATGCGCTCGATTTGCGCGTGCTGCGCTGGCTGCTGGGCACGTTCTCGGCATTCCTGGCGGTGGCAGTGTTGGTCATCTTCCAGCCTGAACTCCGCCGCATGCTCGCGGAACTGGGCAACCTGCGGCTCTTTGCCACGGCGCACGAACAGCGCGAGAACATTGAGGTCATCATCCAGACGGTCGAACGGTTGGCCGACGTGCGGATTGGCGCGCTCATCGCCATCGAACAATCCATCCAGCTTCACGAAGCCGTGGAATCGGGTATCGTGGTGGATTGCGAGGCGACTTCGGAGATGCTGGAGACCATTTTCTTCCCCAACAACGCCATCCACGATGGCGGGGTACTGATCCGCGGCGACCGCATCACGCATGCGGCGTGCATCTTTCCGCTGACGCAGCGGCAGGACCTGAACAAATCGCTCGGGACGCGGCATCGCGCGGCACTCGGACTGAGCGAGGAGACCGACGCCTTGGTCGTGGTTGTATCCGAAGAAAGCGGCGCGATTTCGTACGCTTACAAAGGCCAGCTCGTGCGGGGTGTGACCTTGGAGGAATTGCGGGCCTTCCTCACGGGCACACTTATCCACCCGGTCAAGGCGCGGGGTCTGGTTGCGTGGCTGCGTTCGCTGTTTTCCGAGCGACCCCGACCCGGGCCCGTGGTGGTCACGCGCAACGAAACCGCCGGGGCCAGCTCCGTTTCCGGCAAATGATCCACTTCCTGCGCAACCTGGTGCTGAAGGACCTCGGCCTGAAGCTGTTTGCCCTGGCGTTGGCGCTCCTGATTTGGGCGACGGTGCAATTCGCAATCCGCAAGCAGATCACCGGGGTTACGCCGGGCGGCACGCAAATGCTGCGGACGTTCTCCAACCTGCCGGTGCTCGTTGTGTCTGCTGCGGCCGATGTGCGGACCTTTCGTGTGAATCCGGCGCGGGTGGACGTCACTGTGCGCGGGGAGCGGGAACTCATCGAAAGACTTACCGAGAAGGAAGTGCGGGTAACGGTGGACCTGTCCGACATCGCGGCGGCGCGCGATTTGCGCAAGCACGTGGAGGTCGCCACGCCCCCCGGTGTGGCGCATGTGCGCGTCACTCCGCCGGACGTGGACGTGGTTGTTCCGCCAAAATGATCCTACCAACATGTCGAAGAAACGTAGAATCTTCGGGACGGACGGCGTGCGGGGCACGGCCAACGTTGAACCGGTCACCGCTGAGACCGCGCTGAAGCTCGGTCGCGCCGTGGCGCACGTCTTCAAAAACCTAGAATCCCAGGCTCGCGATCGCGGCAAGCACAAGATCGTCATTGGCAAGGACACGCGGCTGTCCGGTTACATGCTGGAAAACGCGCTCTCCTCCGGCATCCTCTCCATGGGTGTGGACGTGCTGTTTATCGGGCCGTTGCCCACGCCGGGCGTGGCATACGTGACGCGCAGTCTGCGGGCCGACGCCGGCATCGTGATCACGGCCTCCCACAACCCTTACACGGACAACGGCATCAAGTTCTTCCGCGCGGACGGCTACAAGCTGGACGACAAGATCGAGGCGGAAGTCGAAGGACTGGTGTTCGGCGGCGACATCGAGCACATCCGCCCGAGTGCGGACGACATCGGCAAGGCCGTGCGTATCGACGACGCGCTGGGCCGCTATATCGAGTTTGCGAAAGCCAGTTTCCCGCGCGGGATGACGCTCGAAGGATTGCGGGTCGTGGTGGACTGCGCCCATGGCGCCGCGTACAAGTCCACACCCTGCGTATTGCGCGAGCTCGGCGCAGAGGTCGTCGTGTGCGGCAATCAGCCGGACGGCAAGAACATCAACAAGGATTGCGGCTCGATGCACCCGCAGCATTTTGCGCAACGGGTGCGGGAATTCCGCGCGGACCTGGGGGTGGCCCACGACGGCGACGCCGACCGCGTCCTCTTGTGCGACGAAGCGGGCGCGCTGGTGGATGGCGATGATATCATGGCTGTGGCCGCGCTGGAGATGTTGGGTCAGGGCACGCTCGCCGGGAAAACGCTCGTGACCACCGTGATGAGCAATGCGGGGCTGGAGACCGCCATCACCACCGCCGGCGGTCGGGTCGTGCGCACGGACGTGGGCGACAAGAACGTCATTGATGAAATGTTGCGAGGCGACTTCAACTTCGGCGGCGAGCAGAGCGGGCACATTATCTTCCGCGATCACTCGACGACCGGCGACGGCTTGGTAGCCGCCCTGCAGATCATGCGGATTATGCAGTCCACCCGCCAGCCGCTGAGCCAGTTGGTCCGCTGCTGGACGCGTTTTCCGCAGGTGGTGACCAATGTGGTCGTGCGCGAGAAGAAGCCTTTCGCGGAACTGGCTGATGTGAGCAAGTTGGTGGCGGATGCCGAGGTGGTGGTCAAAGCGGTGGGCGGACGGCTCCTGCTGCGCTACTCTGGGACCGAACCCAAGGCCCGATTGCTCATGGAAGGGCCGGATCGCGCCATGTTGGACAACTGGTCACGCCAGATCACCGATGCGATCAAACGACAGATCGGGGCGTAGCCGAGGTTCACCGGTCTGTTTCCCGAGATTACAGAAGCAGAGGTGGAGCAATCATTCGGTTGCATGGTAGCCTTTCTTGATAAGCACGGTCGGTCGATCTCAAGCCTACTGCTTGCTGCTGCCAGTTTTGAGGTGTGGGCTGAGTTAGGTGTGGTGCGTTGGGGCACTCGGTCGTGGTTCGGCCTGGACGCGCCGCAGGCTGAAAGACAGCCAATTTACGAAGCATGTTATCGAGCCGACGTGGGGGCGAAAGTGCTCGCCGGGGTGGCGGTGGTTTATGCAGCCGTTGCGCTCTCGAGGTCGAAGACATGGTTTGCGAAGACCACGCTTGCCATCACGATGCTAGTTCTATTGATCTCTTTCGTGCCATAACACGTGCCACGCCCGACCAGATGGCGGAGCGCATGGAGACCAGCAGCATAGCCTCATGTTCCAACAACTTTGTCCATGGGACGTTCCTCGTCATCGTTAAGCCGCACGATCAAGCGAAGCCTTGGTCGGGAGCCGTTAAGTCGTCGGTCCTGAAAAACGGTTTTCAGAAGCGGTGGTGAGTAGGCGCGTTT
>CAZWJC010000210.1:0-12958 GCA_964634255.1 uncultured Verrucomicrobiota bacterium
CGATCTCCACAGGATTGGGCGAGGTGTTCCATTACGTGGTCCGCTCCGACAACACTAATCGGACTCTCACCGAACTGCGCGAGATTCAGGATTGGGTGGTCAAGCCGCAGTTGCGCAAAGTGCGGGGTGTGGCCGAAGTCAACACTTGGGGCGGCTTCGAGAAGCAATTTCATGTCATCACCGAACCGCAACGGTTGGTGAAATTCGGCCTGACGCTGGAACAACTCGTTGAGGCGCTGGAAGCGAACAACCAGAACGTGGGCGGCGGCCAGGTGGTGCGCAGTGGTGAGTCTTTGCTCGTGCACGGCCTAGGCCTGACCACTAACGTCCAGGAGATCGCCAACATCGTCATCACGGCACATGATGGCGTGCCGGTGCGGGTGCGGGACGTGGCCACCGTGCAGGTGGACCATGAGATTCGGCGCGGCGCAGTCACCGGCGCGGGTAAAGGGGAAATCGTGCTGGGGCTGGGCTTAATGCTCATGGGCGAGAACAGCGCGGTGGTCACGCATGGCTTGAAAGACAAACTCGCCGAAGTGCAAAAGACGCTACCCAAAGACGTGGTCGTGGAGGTGCTCTATGACCGCACGGAACTGGTGGATAACGTCATCGAAACCGTTAAACACAACCTGCTGGCGGGTGCGTTGCTGGTCGTCGCCATCTTGTTTGCCTTCCTCGGCAATCTGCGGGCCGGCTTGGTAGTGGCAACGTCCATCCCGCTCTCGATGCTGTTCGCCGGTGATTTGATGTTGCAGGCCGGCATCTCGGCCAGCTTGTTGAGCCTAGGGGCGGTTGACTTCGGCCTCATCGTGGATGGCTCGGTGGTGATGGTCGAAAATGCCATGCGTCGCCTGGCATTGCGCCAGCATGAATTGGGACGTCTGCTAACCAAGGAGGAACGCGAGGAAACGCTGACCAGCGCGTCTCTGGAAGTGGCGCGGCCCGTGGCGTTCGGTGTCGGCATCATCCTCATCGTGTTCCTGCCCATCCTCGCGCTGGAAGGCGTGGAAGGAAAACTGTTCAAGCCGATGGCGCTGACGATGATTTTCGCGCTGGCCGGTTCGCTGATTCTGGCGCTGACGCTCACGCCGGTGCTGGCGGCGTTGTTTCTGCCCAAGCAGGTCAAGGAGAAGGAGCCGTGGCTGGTGCGGCTGTCGCATCGTCTTTACGAGCCGGCGCTGGGCCTGGTGCTGCGTTTCCGCGCGCTCGTCCTGGTGGGCGCGCTGGCGCTGTTCGTGGGTGTGGTCCTTTTGGCCTCACGCATGGGCGGTGAATTCCTGCCCAAGCTGGGCGAGGGTGCCATTGTGGGCACCACCGTCCGGCTGGCCGGCGTCTCGGTTGAAGAAGCGGTGGCCTACAACGACCGGATCGAAAAGCTGCTGCTGGCGGAGTTTCCCGACGAGATCACCAACATCTGGTCGCGGCTGGGCAGCGCGGAGATTGCCACCGACCCGATGGGCATTGAATTGACGGATTTCTTCCTGGCGCTCAAGCCGCGCGACCAATGGAAAAAAGCCCGCACCCAGACGGAGTTGGTGGACAGGATGCGGGAGCTTTTCGCCAAGTTCCCCGGCATGACGGTGGCGTTCAGCCAACCGATCGAGATGCGCCTGAACGAAATGATTGCGGGCGTGCGGTCGGATGTTGCCATCAAGATCTATGGCGACGACTTGGAGACGCTCCGCCGCCTCTCCGACGAGGTGCAAGCGACCTTGGGCGGCATCTCCGGGCGGGGCGAAGTGACCGGCGAACAACTCGTCGGGCAACTCATTTTGCAGGTGCGGGTGGACCCGCAAGCCATCGCCCGGTATGGCGTGCCCACGCGCAACGTGCTCAACGTGGTGGAAGCCGTCGGCAGCCGCAAGGTCGGCGAAATCCGTGAAGGTCAGCGCCGCTTTTCGTTAGTGGTGCGGATGCCGGATCGGCAACGCACCGACCCCGACGCACTCGCAGCGACGCTGATTTCGACGGCAACCGGTTCTGTGCTTCCGCTCAACCAAGTGGCGCAAGTGGTGGAAACGGAGGGGCCGTCCACCATCAACCGCGAGTGGGGCCGGCGCCGCATCACGGTGCAATGCAATGTGCGCGGGCGGGACGTGGGCAGCTTCGTGGCGGAAGCGCAGAAAAAGATCGCCGAACAAGTCAAACTGCCCGAAGGCTACAGCATCGAATGGGGCGGCCAGTTCGAGAACATGCAGCGGGCCAACGCCAAGCTCATGTTTGTGGTGCCGATGGCACTGGGGCTGATCTTCGTGCTGCTCTACTTCAGCCTGAAATCGTTGCGCGACGTGTTCATCGTGGCCACCGGGATTCCCTTGGGCGCGGTGGGCGGCGTGCTGGCGTTGTGGCTGCGAGGAATGCCTTTCACCGTGAGCGCCGCCGTGGGCTTCATTGCCCTGAGCGGTGTGGCCATTCTCAACGGCCTGGTCCTAGTGACGTTCATCAAGCAGAAGCTCGAAGCAGGTGAACCGCTGGAACAGGCCGTGCGCGAGGGCTGTTTGGTGCGCCTCCGTCCCGTCTTGATGACGGCGCTGGTGGCGGCGGTGGGCTTCATCCCGATGGCGGTCAACGTGGGCGTGGGCGGCGAAGTGCAGCGCCCGCTGGCGACCGTGGTCATCGGCGGGATTTTCACGAACACGCTGCTGACCTTGCTGGTGCTGCCGACGCTCTACACGACGTTCCGGCGCAAGAAGCCCGCCGAAGTGCCAGCCGAGTCGCAAACCCTGACCCGGGAGAACTCAACAATATGAAAGAGATCAAAGCCATTATTCAACCGTTCATGCTGGAGCGGGTGATTAACGCCCTGCATCAAATTAAAGGCTTGCCTGCCGTCACGATTTCGGCGGCGCACGGCTTGTCCGTCGAGCGCGGTGCTTTCGACCAAGTGGCCAAGACCAAGCTCGAAATCATGGTGCCGGACGAGCAGGTCGAACAACTGGTGGAAGCCATCCAGAAAGCCGCGCACACCGGTAATCCCGGCGACGGACGCATCTTCGTCCTGCCCGTCGAGACGACGGTGAAAATCCGCACCGGCGAGCGAGGCGCGTGGCGATGAGAGCTATGGACCGCAACTCGACCATGCAACGGCCAGCCCGCAAGCCGCCTGGCTGGGCGATTCCGATTGAGTTTGACGACGATTCGTCCTTTTGCGTTGTCCTCGCACTCATGTCGAAGCAGACCACGGCCCGGACCCTTGCCCCAGCACCCCAACCGCCAATTTCCAGCGGCTCCTGGAGCAACCGAGGTCGAGGCGGGTGTTGGGGATCATCGAACCTCCAAAGAAGGGACTGAACATGGCCAAGAAAGTGAGAACCAACCGCACACAAACCCAAATCGTCCGCCTCCAGTTCCAGCGCGAGGGCGCCCAAGCGGTGTCCATCGCCGGAACCTTCAACGATTGGCGCCCCGACGCCACGCCGATGATTGCGCTGGACGACGGACGCTGGGTCAAGGAATTGGCCCTGCCGCCCGGTCGTTACCAATATCAGTTCGTGGTGGACGGCGCGTGGCGGCACGATCCGGCAGCGGTCGGGCAAGTGCCCAATCCGTTTGGCGGCTTCAACTCCGTGCTTGTGGTGGCAACAAGACCATGAAAAGGCACTTCCGCATACATCACCCGCCGTCAGAGGTGCATATGAATTCACTGAACATCCAACTCCAATCCATTTTGAAGTGTCCGAACTGCGGCTTCCGCGTCGAGGAGACGATGCCAACAGATGCCTGCGTCCATTTCTACGATTGTCCGCGGTGCGAGACGCGGCTCAAGCCAAAACCCGGCGACTGCTGCGTCTTCTGCTCCTACGGCACGGTCAAGTGTCCACCCCACCAGGCGAACGTGGAATTTTGTGGGGCAGGTGGTGCGAGGGAAGAAACGAACCAGGAAATGAGTCAACAGGGCCATGATTTATGAAGACGACCGTCACTTCCAGAGTTTTGGTTGGAGTGTTGCTGAGCGCCGCCTTTCTGACAGCGCCTTCGGCATCCGCAGTGCAGCCCCGCGCACGACCAGCAGAGGGAAAGGTTTTGTTCGTGGACGGCGACGCCCAGAGCTTTGTTTTCAAGCCGGACAAGAAACGACCGCTGGTACTGGACTGGACCAGGAACACTGTGTTCGTCCATAACCGGCAACTGACCAACGCCGTTGCGCTTAAGCCGGGCTTGTCCGGCACGGTCTATTATCGCTCGCCCCTGTTCGGAAAGCCGTTTGTCACAAAGGTCATCTGGGAGAACGGCAAGAAGTGAAGCACAAGTGTTGAACTGCATGAAAACAAACAGGAAGTCCAAACAGAAGAAAGACGGGGTAGTCCCACAGAGAATCCGAATCGCGTTCCACGATGAGCACGCCCGGCAGGTGAGCTTGGCGGGCACGTTCAACGAATGGCGGCCGACCGCCACGCCTATGCTCACGCTAGGTGGCGGTCGCTGGGTCAAAGAACTGCTGTTGCCACCGGGCCGCTACGAATACCTGTTTGTTGTGGACGGTGAATGGCGGTCGGACCCGGCTGCGGTGGAACAAACGCCGAATGTTCACGGCGGCCTCAATTCGGTGTTGAACGTGCCGGGGTCTGCGCGGGGCACGAAAGGGACTGAATCATGAAAACCGTCCTTTCACTCAGTGTGCTACTGGCGCTACTGGGGGTCGGCTGCGCCTCGCTCCGACCGCTCGGGTCAACGCCTCCCGCCTCGGTGATCGAACTCACGGAGCCAATGACGATCCGCTACATGCTCCAGGGGGATACGATCCTGCCGGCGGGGGAATACAGGGCAACGCTGGAGGACAACGGCGGCTACTACTACGCCGCGCCGGCGAAGCTGATCAGGAACGACACGGTCGGCTGGCAACTCGACGGGGGTTTGTTTCTGAAGAAAGGCTCTCAGAAACCAACCCACTATTATGTTGTCGGACAACACCACGCGACCGGGCTTTATCGCCTGAAGACAGAGCCGAAATTCAAGCTGAAGCCCTGAGTCAATGACAACGGCAACGACTACGATGAACGCGCCTCCCCAGCGGGAAAAGAAGCCAAAGCGGAGTGTATGCGTTCTCTACGCGGAGGATGATCGCCTGACCTCGGCGGCCATCGCACGATTGCTCACCGTCAAGGGATTCAAAGTCGAGACCGCAGCCAATGGACAGGAAGTGCTCGGGAAGCTCTTGTCGCAGCCCGCCGCATACGACTTCATCATCACCGATCAGGCCATGCCTTTGCTGACGGGGGAAGAATGGCTCAGAAGGGCTCGTGAAGGCGGATTCGCGGGCCGAGTCATCGTGTATGCCGCTTCGCTGCCTGATACCTTGGCCGCACGTTTGCGGGAACTGGGGGTGGAGCGGATCGTCAACAAGGCGGAGAGCCTGCATACGCTCCTGGACGCGCTGGGCGAACCGCTGGGGACTCCATGAAGACATACCTCCACGTCACATTCCTAAAACCGGAAGCGTTCCGTCCACCCATCCTGCGCGCCGCGATTCATCCTCGGAGCGGGCGAATCTCTATGCAGTTACACGGGGTTGTTCAACCAACTCTCCCGGCACAACGGTCGTGCAGACAATGGGAACATGCGTCGCATCCCCGGCAATCAACTGGTGACGATCCTTGCTTGCGCATTGGATACGCGCGAAGCGCCGACGGCTGCTGCATTATACCCGAGGCAGCTTTTCAACCGCCGACCTTTTCATGAGCCGATGGCTGTCACCCGAAAAAGCCGCGCGTCATGCCGAGCGGGCAGCAAAGCAAGCCGAGCAAAAGCGCCGGGAGAAGTGGACCGGTTGGTGGATCGTGATAGGGCTTGTAGCGTTCTGGGTTTCGTTTGGCATTGCTGATTATTTCTGGCTGCGACATCAGGCAAGGCAGCGACACGAGCAGCGCTATCATCGAAGCGGACGGAGCAACGCTCCCGTCTCCACCCCGCTGGGTGCCGCACAAAACCAGGCAACCAACCATGACTGAAAAGTGCCACAATTGCATGAGACTCACCCCGATTGTGGTTGCGTTGGCCGTAGCGGCATTGGTCCTGAATGGCTGCACCACAACGTCCACGCCATCTGAGGCAGACAGAGCGTTTGAAGAGTTCCGGAAGCGGATGATGGCTAGTTACCCCTCGGTCATCTCGACCCAAGCCCAGAGATTTGCTACAAAGGACAGCTTCAGCCAGACCAACCAAGCAACTATCGTCCTTCCGCCGCCCTTCCTCCAATTGCCCGAACAAAGGGCCACACGCGAAGAGGTGGAAAGGAGCGGTGTCTCGCCCGCGCTCGTTGAAAAGATGCTGCAAGGCCGGATTGTCACGCTGGCCGAAATCCAGGAACTCGCCCAGCACAAGGTGAGCCACACGAATCTCGTGAAATACCTGCGCTCAACCGGGGCGGTGTATGCACTGACGACAAAGCAAATTGATGAACTGCGCACGGCGTCCGTGAGTGACGAAGTGTTGGACTACCTCCTCGCGACGCCAACACTTCAGCGCAGGTCACTCTACTCCCCATTTTCTCTTTACCAACCTTATTCCCCTTGGTCGGACCATCACTACTACGGCCTTCACCATTACGACCATCATTTCGATGTTCATCACCATTAGGCCACTATGAAAGACACCTCCGAGTCGCACGACTGTTCAGCCTGTCAGACGCAAGCTGTGAACTCTCCCAAAGAAGCTCAGGGCACTCCATCGCGTTCGCCTGTTGAAGCGGAGAAGCAGACCGTCCTTCGGGTGGCCGGCATGGATTGCCCGGATGAAATCGCCGCAATTGAACGGGTGCTCAAACCGCTCGCCGGGGTGGGCGAAATCAAGGTGAACCTCATGGCGGGGACGGCAACAATTGCTCACGACGAGCGCGTCACGCCGGAACAATTGATCCAGGCCATCGGCACGGCGGGGTTGAAGGCTTCGACGATGGATGGAAACGAAGCGGAGGATGAACACAGTGGCGATGCGAATCGCGTCCATCTGATTTTGGTGAGCGTCTCCGGCGTCTTCACCGGGCTGGCTCTCCTGTTGCAGTGGCAGAAGCTTTCCAACCCTTACGGAAAAGCTGCCGCTGCCGCCATCGCCATAATTGCCGGAGGCTGGTTCATTTTCCCAAAAGCCATTCGCGCCCTTCGCCATATCTCGCTCGATATGAACGTGCTGATGAGCGTCGCGGTGATCGGCGCGGCGTGTATCGGCGAATGGACGGAAGCAGCGGCAGTCGTGTTTCTGTTCGCATTGTCGGAATTGCTGGAGGGATTCAGCGTCGGTCGCGCCCGCCGGGCCATTCAATCGCTGCTTGAACTCACGCCGGATACCGCGCTGGTGAAACGCGGCGACCAGATTCAGGAAGTGCGCGTTGAAGAAGTCAAAGTGGACGAAATCCTCATCATCAAATCGGGAGCGCGCGTGCCGCTGGATGGGGTGGTCACTTCCGGCGAATCGGCCATCAACCAAGCGCCCATCACCGGCGAATCCATGCCGGTAGAGAAGAAATCCGACGACACCGTGTTTGCCGGAACGATTAACGGCGAAGGCTCGCTCGAAGTGAAAGTCACTAAGGCTTCGACCGACACCACGCTGGCAACAATCATCAAGCTCGTCGGAGAAGCACAGGGCCAGAAAGCCCCCTCGCAACGCTTCGTTGACCGTTTCGCGAAGATTTACACACCGGCAGTCTTTGCTGTCGCTATTTTGGTTCTGCTGTCCGGCCCATTGCTTTTAAGCGGTGCATGGATGGACTGGACCTATCGCGCCTTGGTTCTACTCGTCATCGCCTGTCCGTGTGCGCTGGTTATTTCCACGCCGGTTTCGATTGTCTCCGGCCTGACCGCGATGGCGCGGCGCGGCGTGCTCATCAAAGGAGGCGTGTTCCTCGAAGAAATTGGGAAACTGAAAGCCCTCGCGGTGGACAAGACCGGCACGATCACGGAAGGCAAACCCCGCGTCCAACAGGTGATTCCGTGGAACGGAAAATCCGAGGAGGAAATCCTGCGCATCGCCGCCGCGATTGACACGCACTCGGAACATCCGCTCGCTCAAGCCGTCGTGAAGTATGCGGAGGAAAAGAAAATTCAGTTCCCGCGCAGCGAGAACTATCAATCCAAGACCGGACGCGGCGCGGAAGCGCAGATTGATGGGCATCTGTATTTCGTCGGCAACCACCGCTTCGCCCACGAATCCGCCGTCTGCTCGGATAAACTCGAAACGAAGCTTGGCGAACTGGAAGCCCAGGCGATGTCCGTTGTCATCGTCGGCCACAAACCGCACGAAGGCTGCAAAGGCGAAGTGCTTGGGATTCTCGCGGTCGCCGACACGGTTCGCGCCAATGCCGCCGATGCGATCAAAGCCCTTCACGCCGCCGGAGTCGAAAAAGTCGTCATGTTGAGCGGTGACAATCAACGAACGGTGGACGCAATTTCCAAACAGGTCGGCATTGACGAGGCCAAAGGTGATTTGTTGCCCGACCAAAAAATTGAGCGTGTCCGTGAATTGCTGACGCAATACAAGCACGTTGGGATGATCGGTGACGGCGTGAACGACGCGCCCGCGATGGCTACCGCGAGCATCGGCATCGCGATGGGCGCGGCGGGCACGGACACCGCCATCGAAACGGCGGACCTCGCCCTCATGCAGGATGACCTAAGCAAAGTCGCCGAAGCCATTCAGCTAGGCCGACGCACCGTCCGCATCATTAAAACGAACGTCGCTTTCGCCCTCGGGGTGAAAGCCGTCTTTCTAGTTCTCGCATTGTCCGGTCACACCAGTCTCTGGCTGGCGATCCTCGCCGATACCGGAGCGACGCTGGTGGTCATTGCCAATGCACTTCGACTCCTGAAACCCAAATGATGACCAATGATATGATTTACGAATTGCCTGTGAGAAATCGCACCACACTGGCTGGTATCGCAATCGGGTTGATTGGATTTCTTCTTGTCGCCAGCGGATGCGCCTCCTGGAAGATGGAACGTGTGAGCGTGCCGACAGAAGCAAAGTCCAGCGGCGGCATTGAAGTGACTCCGCCGCGTGTTTATCGCGACGCAGATGGGTTTCTCGTTGCCGGAAGTCTTCGCGGGCGGGGCATCGGCGCGCAGCATTCCGGTCCGGGCCATTTGCACGCGCAAACGATGGACGCGGAAGGGCGCGTCATTAGCGACACCAAAACCGCAGCACCTTACATCCGCCATGACCGCTTCAGTTCCCGCAAATCGGCGACCTACTCGTTTCGCTTGGACGAACTTCCGCCAGCGGGCGGGCGGCTGCGGGTCATTCTGCATCGCTTCTCGATAAAGGAATGTGCCGGTTGAAGTGTCGGCTTCCCCAAATATGCACAGTGTCGCGTTTGTGCCCGGCGAACGTGTATGTGTGACACTCCCCGGGCGGTGCTGATACAGCACGATTGGCTTCGTGCTGACGGCTAAAACGCAATACAACCTCAAGAATGCGCAGGAATACTTCGAGGAACACCTTTGCGTCGGCGATTACTACGACGAGGGGGAACGGGTGTCGGGGGAATGGACCGGGTTGGGCGCGCAACGGCTCGGATTGGCTGGCCGAGTGCGCGCGGAAGACTTCCTGCGGCTCTGTGAGAATCAGCATCCGGCCACGGGCGATACGCTGACGCAGCGGCTGAACACAACCCGCGTGGCGGCGGGCAAGGACGCCGCAAACCGCCGCATCTTCTACGACTTCACTTTCTCCCCGCCCAAATCGGTGTCGCTGGTGGGGTTTCTCGGCGGGGATACGCGTGTCCTCGAAGCGCACGCGCGCGCGGTGAAGACGGCCCTTCGGGAGTTCGAGGCATTTGCTTCAACCCGTGTCCGTGGCGGCGGCGTCCAAGCGGACCGGCCTACCGGCAGTTTTGCTGCGGCCTTGTTCACACACGATACATCTCGCGCTCTCGATCCCCATCTGCACACACACTGCATCGTCTTCAACGCGACGTTCGACGCGGTGGAGGAGCGATGGAAGGCACTGCAAAACTATGGACTGCTTCGGGCACGGAAGTTCGCCGAGAACGCCTACTACCATGAACTCGCCCGTGAGTTGCGGCGATTCGGCTACCGCATTCGCAACCTCCCGCGTGGTGATTTCCAGATTGAGGGTGTGCAGGCCGCGCTTTGCGATCGGTTCTCCAAACGGGATGCCGAAATTGACAAGGCACTGGCTACGCTGCTGGCCGAGAAGCCGGAATTGAGCGGCGCGAACATCTCGGAACTACGGGCACGCCTGGCGACCGAGAAGCGGACGCGCAAGCAAAAGGACTTGAGCCGGGAGCAACTTCAGTCCCTTTGGGGCGCACAATTGACGCCGCAGGAGGTCGAGCTGCTCAGTGGTCTGTCGCGCCAGGTCGCCGAAAGCACTGAGAAGACTCGGCGAGTCACTGTCGCCGAGGCGGTGCAATGGGCAGAGGAACATTTGTTCGACCGGAACTCGGTCGTGCTGGAATGCCAGGTGTGGCAGGAGGCATTGGGTCGGGCGCGCGGCGAGGAGTTCTCGGTTGAGGAACTCAAAGCGCTGACCGAGCGGCGTGGCTACATCCGCAACGCGGAGCGTCCGGGCGAAGTGACGTTGCGGGAGGTGCTGTTGCGCGAATGGGAAGTTGTTCAGACCGCGAAAGAAGGCGTTGGCGCTTGCCATCCTCTGGTGACGAATCTGACTGCTTCGAACCCGGCGCTCGACGACGAACAGCGTCGAGCACTGGATGCGCTGCTCTGCTCCATAAACACAGTATCGGTCTTTCGCGGTGGCGCGGGCACGGGCAAGAGTTACGTCCTGCGGGGATTGGTCGAGCAACTGCGGCAGGCCGGCTGGTCGGTGGTCGTTCTTGCCCCGCAGCGGCAGCAGGTCGTGGACATGGAGAAGAACGGATTCCATTCGGCGTCCACGGTGGCAAACTTTCTGACCAAGGGCGAACTCGCCGAACGTGCTGTCGTCATCGTGGACGAAGCCGGGCAGATCGGCGGACGACAGATGCAGGCATTGTTGCGGCTGGCAAAGGAACGTAATGCGCGAGTAGTCCTCTCCGGTGATACGCGACAGCATGGGGCGGTCGAGGCGTCTGACGCGCTCCTCGCCATCGAGCGGCACGGCGGCGTGAAGCCGGTCGAATTGCAGACGATTCGCCGCCAAGACCCGGCACTTGGTCGTGACAACGAGGAGCGCACGCACATCAAGCGGTATCTGAAAGCCGTGGAATCCGCTGCGGCGGGCCGTTTGACTGAATCATTCGAGCGTTTGGACAAGATGGGAGCGGTCGTGGGGTGTGGTGTTGGCGAACAAGCCGACAAGCTGGCGGACGAATACTTGCGACTGGTGGAGCAAGATGCTTCGGCAGTCGTCGTCTCGCAAACCTGGACAGAGGTCCACCGCGTCAACTCGCGCGTCCGCGACGCGCTCAAGAGGAAGGGCCTGCTCGGGGCGAATGACGCGACAATGCAAATCCTCGAACGCCTGGACCTCACCAATGCGCAGAAGCGCGACGAACGGTTCTATCCGCAGGATTCTGTCATTGTCTTCAACCAGAAGGTGCGCGAAGCCGTGCCTGGGGCGAAGGGCAAGCTGTGGGGAATCCTCAAGTCCGGGCTGCTGGTTGATGTCGGCGGCCGATTCGTCACGGTGTCGAACAAGATGCTGGACCGGATTTCGGTCTGCCAGTCGCGCGAGATCGCCATTGCGACCGGCGACCGATTGCACCTCAAGGCGAATCGCAAGTTGCTTTCAGGCGGACGCGTCACCAACGGTGAGCTTGTCGCCGTGAAGGCCGTTCGGGCCGACGACGGCATTGAACTCGCCGATGGCAGGGTTCTGGACGCCAGCTTTCGCGAGTTCCTGCCCGGCTATGCCGTCACGTCCTACGGCTCGCAGGGCAAAACTGTGGATCACGTCCTGTTCTCCGACTCGACCATCAAGGCCGCGACCAACGCGCAGCAATGGTATGTGACCATTTCCCGCGGTCGTCGTGGCATCCGCATCTTCACGCCGGACAAGCAGCAGTTGCGCGAGAACGTCACGCGCCCCGGGCATCGCCCACTGGCGCTGGAACTCGCCGCCGGCTTAGCGCCAAGTCGCGGCGTCCGCCTTTGGGATCGGCTGCATGGCTTCCTGCTGCGGTTCGGTCGTCGCGCGGCTGACAACTTCTGCCGCCTCAAATTGTCTCGTCGCCGTCGTCATCAACCCATTGAAAACCATGAGCACAAAATCACCCGAATGTTGGGCGAGCGACCCGAACGCTCGCGCGGTCAAAATCGAAGTATCGGCTGAACAAAGCTTGCTGTTGCCCTTCGACCAGTTCGCCTTCGCCGAACTCAAGAGCGAGGGGAAGGAGCAGCGCCTCCGCTTGGTCTTCGCCACGCACGAGGTCACGCTTCGCGGCCACTCCCTGCGCCGCATCGAGACCGGGATACAACGGATGGAGCTATCCTTCCTGATGGCGTTGCCGCCCAATCAGCGGTCACTCGTACCGGACGGCCAGCCCGTGGTTCGTGAGATCGTGGTCACCGAGGTTGAGAAGCAGCCGGAGCGACCTCCGCGCGGCTCGGAGTGATTCTACCGCTGAGAGAAGCTCCTCCAGTATCGGGAGGTATGGTGTGCCATGAGGATGAAAAATGGCTTCCAATGGCGGAAGCCGAAAGCGGCTAGCTGTAAAAATAGCCAAGACTGCGAAGACTGGTGTGGTTTGGGTTACCAACGACGATGTGATCGAGAACTTCGATTTTGAGAAGTTGGCCCGCTCGAATGAGGTCACGGGTGATTTTGATGTCCGCCTCGGATGGAGTCGGCTCACCGCTCGGATGATTGTGTGCGATGATGATTGCGGCAGCGCTTGCCATGATGGCTAAACGGAATACCTCCCTGGGATGACAGAGAATGGTATCCATCGTTCCAATGGACACCAGGTAGTGGCCTTTGATACGGCGGCGGGTGTTGAGGATGAAAACCACCAAACATTCACATTCAGAATTGAAGTAGGGATGGGTCGCGATGTGCGTTC
>CAZWJC010000211.1:0-12870 GCA_964634255.1 uncultured Verrucomicrobiota bacterium
GGGCGGATCGGCGTGGTGCGCTGCGCGAGGATGCCGCCGGTGTCCATGCCGGCGTCCATTTGCATGATGGTGACGCCGGTGTCGGTGTCGCCGTTGGCGATGGCCCACTGGATGGGCGCGGCGCCGCGATACTTCGGCAGGATCGACGTGTGGACGTTCACGCAACCGAGCGGCGGTAGATCAAGGATCGCCTGCGGCAGAATCTGGCCGTAAGCCATCACGGCGATGAGGTCGGGGCGGAGGCTCGCGAGTTCCGCCACGAACTCCGGCTGCCGGGCGCGTTCCGGCTGAAGCACCGACAAACCCTTACCCACGGCGAATTGCTTCACGGCGCACGGCTGGACCTTCAGGTCGCGCCCCTTGGGCCGGTCCGGCTGCGTCACCACGGCGACGACACGGACACCGGGGCTGACGCAAAGCGCCGCGAGACTGGGGCAGGCGATTTCCGCCGTGCCCATGAAGATGACGCGCAAGGGTTGCACCAGTTCAGGCAACCGAAAAAGAACAGCGGACAAAAGGAAAAACCTTCTGCCCGCCGCCGAAATAAGCACCAACTCAGCCGATCGCCAACGCTCGCTACGGGGAACGCAACCGGAAAAACACGGGCGCACTCGCCGAGTTGACGGGCAGATTGGTGGTCGTCACGAGATTTGAATCCGGCACGTCGTCCCACGTTGGATTGTTGCCTACACCAGAGGCATCGGTTTGCGTCTGCAAAAACCAGCCCAGGTATTCCTCCGGCCACGCGAGCGTCAGCTCACCGCCCTTGACCGCGCAGGCAATGCTCGGTGGCGCGAATGGCGACGCGGTGCTGACGGCGATCTCGTCCATGTAGTGATCAGTGGGGTTCCCGCCGGCCGTGGCACTGTAACCGCCGCCGCCGATGCGGAGGCGCGTGATCTGCACGTAATCATTATCGGTGTAGTAGTTCGTCCCACCCACGGCTGTCGCCACGCTCTCGGGTTTGGACAGATCAGGATTTACCCAAAACGTCACGCGTTCCGGTCCGTCAAGGAGTTCCAGCTTCAGGACGAGCAAGGCCACATCCGAGGAATCCACCGTGCTGACGAGCACATTGGTGTAGGAGGCATTGGTGATGCCGTTGACGTGGTTCAGCGACCAGTTGCTGTACGTGCTGCCCTGTCCCAGCAGGGCTCGCTCGGTGGTGTTGTTGAACAGACCCAAACCGAAGTAGCGCCGGCCTTCGTTCAAGTTCTGCGCCAAATATCCAATGTAGTACGTCCCGCTGGCCATGACCTCAGCCAGATCCCGGTACGTCGTGGTCGTGGTGCCGGTCGCCGCCACGCCGGTGAAATGCATTTTCCCACCGGTCGAGCCGACACCCGGGTACGTGAGTGAGCCCGCATCGACGACGATGGCGCCGTTGCCCGACTTGTTGCCCCAAGGAGCAGCCCAGCCGATGCCGCCTTCCTGCCCCGCGACCACACTAGCCTCCGGATAGTCAAAACTCTCCAGGCTGTCCGCCGCGGTCGCGTCCGGTGCCGGGCTGACAAGCAAGGCGAACACCGCCAGCGCGGTTGCCCCGAGGGCGCTCACGCGTGGTGTCGTGACGGGAGTCTGGAGTTGGGGATTCGTTTCGCAGGCCGATGCCGAGTGACGCCGAGTTTTCATGTTCTGAGTGACGATGTATTGGAACAATTACCTATCCGTTTACGGCGGGCGACCGTATCAGCCTTCCCTTGGACTGTCATTGAAGGTTCGCGTTTTTTTCTTGAGGTTTTGCGACAGGCGGGCGGCCAGCAAGTGACCCGAGAAGACGAGGATCAACCGGGTCTCGTGGATAACAGAAACGTCGAATCGAGTCCAAGGGCAAGGATGCTCACGATGAGAAGCCCCGAACGGCGCAACGCCCAGGCAAGATCGACACCCGCACGGTCATTGCCATGCGGCGACGCAGGCAAAGACCGAAAGCTCGGTGAGACGCCGATCAGAACCGTCGGCAGATCATAACGGCGCTCAACGCGCCCCGCCGGACCGCTGTTGCACTTCTTGGATCTCCACGAAGGAGACGCCCACTTCCTCAGCCTGCGCCCCACGCAGCACTTCGATGTGGATTTCGTTGGCGGTGATGCGGGTGATGCGCGTCGCGTGGTGTTCGGCTTTCGAGGTTTTGATCACCAACACCGCACCTTTGCTCTTGTCTCTCCGTACCACGCCAAAGAAATCGGTGAAACGGGTCTCGAAGAACCGCCGGTTGAACATAAACTCCCCGCGTTTGAAGACCGTCGGCGCAGCCGGAGCGGCGGCGGCAGCTTCAGCCTCGGGCGTCTCGTGCGCGATCTTGAGACCGGCTCCGATCTTCGCCTCCTCCGGGGCGGCGCCATCCACAGGCAACGCGCCGGCCTCGGCCGCCAGCTCTTCCTCCGACTTCGGCATGCGCGTGGGCATGGACACAAAGACGATTTGCGGAATGATCGGCACGACGGCGGCAAGCCCGCAGACCAAGCCCAGCGGTTGCGCCCGGAAGATGGCCACCTCATAGGCCGCCCAGATATTCGCCCCGTAGAGCAGGAACAGGATGAACCAGCCCACGGGCGAACCAAACAACCCCCCGATCACAGATGGATTCGCTGGCCGCTGCAACTTGGTCTCAACCGGTTTGACGACGATCGGTGGTTTGGCCGGTTTCTTCTTTTGCACTTCGGCCTCATCCTCTTCGACAAACGGCTGGACGTACTTGGCGAACTTCGGATTCCTCGCCAGCTTCTTCAAATCGTCTTGCGACAACTTCTCCCACGGCGTGCGGTCAGCGTATTTGCCATCGGAGAGACGAATCACGGCGCCCTTGTCCGACCCGGACACGATCTCGCCGTCCAAGGTTGAACCATCCACCAAGTTGAACGTTTCCGCGTGAACCAGCGAGACCGCCAGCCCTCCCACCACGATCGCCAAAACCAACGCAAGTATTCTTCGCACGGTGGATGAAATATCAAACACGCCGGATCAAAGGAAGAAAATTTGCGGACCGAGGACTCGTACCCAAATACTCGCCGAATCGGATTGAGGCGGTTCCTGACCGCCGAACGAGGATGGGCTTCGCGTAACCGCCGGCCCGCGAACGCGTCACGTTCAAGCCCGCAACCAAAACGAATCTCCCGGCGCGCCGCCCAGTCACTCCAAATCCTGCACGCGCGCCGCCCGGCTACTCCGGGTCCGACGGGCAATTGCCAATCTCCCGGACCAGATCTTCGATCGTCCAGTTGCGCTGGCGCGCCTGCAGTTCGTCTGCCGCCGCGCCGTGCTGCCAGACCGCATAGCGGATGGCCTGCAACGGATCGGCCTGCAACGCGGGTTGCGCCAGCAGGCCTGCGATGTAGCCGGCCAGCACGTCACCGCTGCCCCCTTGCGCCAGATACGGATTGCCCGAACCATTCACGAAAACCTCGCCCGTGCTGCGTCCGACCAGCGTCTGGTGTCCCTTCAAGACCACCCAGCAGTTGCCAAACCGCCGTGAAATCTCGCGCACCGCGCGCACGCGATCCGCCTGCATCTGCGGCACGGTGCTGTTCATCAGCCGCGCGGCTTCGCCAGGGTGAGGAGTGATGACACGGATGACGTTCTTCGGCACGGGGTCCAGTGGCAGCCAGTCGAGCGCGCTGGCGTCCACCACCACAGGCAACAGCGCATCGCGCCACAGTCGGCGGAGCGCAATCTTCATGTCCTGCGGCAGGTCTGGACCCGCCAAGCCTGGTCCGAACAGAAACGCGCTGTAACTGCCCGGCAGTTTCAAGGCCGGCGTCCACGGCTGCAACATGGCCGCCTGCAATTGCGGCGCCACCCACGGATAGGCCGATTCGACCGTGATCAACGTGACGAGTCCCGGTTGCGCCCGCTGCGCCCCCCGCGTGGCCAGCACGGCTGCCCCGTGGTAACCCAGACTGCCCGCCACAATCGCCAGGTGGCCGAAGCTTCCCTTGTGACCGGACGCCGGACGCGAGGGCGGGAAGCCCGAAAAATCGCCGCGGAGCGTCCAAGCCACATCACTTTTGATCGGGCAAGGGATCAATCCGATCTCCGGAAGCAACTCGACCCGTCCGGTATACTCCACGGCGGGCGTCCGCAACAAACCGGGTTTGGGCGCGCCCAAGGTGAGCGTCACCAGGGCCCGCACCGCCATGCCCATCGATTCCCCGGTATCCGCATGAAGTCCCGACGGAACGTCCACGGCGATGACCGGAATGCGCGCCTCGTTCAACTGCCCGATGAAGGCGCACCAAGCGGCGTCCAGTGGGCGGTCCAACCCGATACCGAACAGCCCGTCGAGGATCAACACGGGATGCTTGGCCAACAACTGCATCAACCGGGGAAGCTCCGCCGCTGGATCGTGAACCTCCAACAGGTCGGTGGCGCGGTCCGCCAGATATTCACGGGCGGCGCGGACATCATCGCCGTTGTGGCCCTTGCCGGCGAGAAGCAGGACGCGCTGTCCCGGGCGCGTGAGCTGGAGCGCGCGACGCGCAACCAGCGCCCCCACGCAGCGAATCACCGTGGCTTGCGTTTGACCTGAGGCCCAAGTGGCCTGCTCCCATTCGCGCATCTGTGCGATGCTGATGACTGGTAACGGCATAACCCTAAGATTTGGACTGCCGACGGTGTAACGGGTTCAAACGCCGCCGACAAGTGATTAAGTCGAGCGGTGCCAGCGTCGAGCGCGGGGCAACCTGCATTCAGTTCCGAACTGCGCGGTGACCTCAACGCACCGTGAGCCCGTACACACTTCGCCGTTGAGCGCTGCCGCTTGGGGCAATCCAAGCTCCTGCTTTAGTGTCCGATCGGCCCTCTCTCTCCTCAAGTTTGTGTTCCGGCCTGACCGAGGATCACATGCCGCGCTTCTTCGCCAGTTCCTTCCGGAGCTGCAGCAATGACAGCGTGTTCAGCACATCAGTCTTCGTGAGCCAACCTTTGCGGGCGACCGCCACGCCGAGTCGCAGAAAGCCGGCGTGTTCCCGCCGGTGAGCGTCCGGATTGATGACGCATTTGACGCCCCGGCTGCGCGCGTACGGCCACTGTCTCCAGTCGAGGTCGAACCGGTACGGGTTGCAGTTGAGTTCAATCCAGGTACCCGTCGCAGCGCAGGCATCAATGATCGCCTGTTGGTTGACCGGATACGCTTCCCGGGCAAGCAGCAGCCTCCCGGTCAGATGGCCCAGGCAATGAACGAACGGGTTCTCCGCGGCCCGGATCAGGCGCTTCGTGTTCTCGGCTTCGTTGTTGGCGGGGACGTGCAGGCTGGCAACGACGAAGTCCAATTCCAGAAGCAAGTCGTCATCGAAATCCAGCCGGTCGCGGAGAATGTCCACCTCCGTACCGGCCAAGAGGCGGAAATCCGTGCCTTCGTCTGCCAGGCGACGGTTTAGCGCTTTGATCTCCTGGAGCTGCTGCCGCAGCCGGGTTGCATCAAGCCCATTCGCCTGGAATGACGATCGAGAGTGATCCGTGATTGCCCAGTACTCCAAACCAAGTTCCTGTGCATGTGCAGCGATTTCCTCCAGCGTGTTGTGGCCATCGCTCCACGTCGAGTGATTGTGCAGCGAGCCGCGCAGGTCGGTCCACTCAACCAACCGCGGCAGGTCGCCTTGTTCGGCGGCAGCAAACTCGCCGTGATCCTCGCGCAACTCCGGCGGCACGAACGCAAGCCCCAGTTCGGCGAACACTGCGGCCTCGTCCGCGCAAGCCACGAGCAGCTTCGGATCGCGCGTTTCCTCCGTGGACCGGAACAAGCCGTATTCGTTGAGGCGCAGGCCGCGGGCGATGGCCCGCTGGCGCATCACAATGTTGTGTTCCTTGCTGCCAGTGAAATAGATCAACGCAAACGGAAACTCGGCATCACTCACCACCCGCAAGTCCGCCTGAATGCCGCCTTCCAGAATCACGCTCGCCTTGGTATCGCCCTTGGCCAGGACCTTGATGATGCCGGGCTGCTGCGCAAAAAACTCAATCACCTCCGCTGGCTGTTTCGACGACGCCAGCAAGTCAATGTCGCCGATGACCTCCTTGCTCCGCCGCAGGCTGCCGGCGGCACTGCATCGGATCACATCCGGATGTGCCCGCAACTCCTCCAGCAAAGGCTCCGCCGCCGCCAGGGCCACACTCAGCAGATGTTTCGACGCGTAAAGCCGACGGCGTTCGATGGCTTCCAGTAAATTCGCCTGTGTCTTTTCCCCAAAGCCCGTCAGCTCCGCCACCTTGCCATCCTTGCACGCCTGTTCCAGCGCTTCGATCGACTCGATGCCGAGCTTCTGTCGTAAGGCCTGAACCTTCTTTGGCCCCAATCCTGAGATCTCCAGCATCTCCACCAAACCCGCCGGGATGGACGCCTTGAGTTCCTCGTGGTAAGCCAGCCTCCCAGTGGTGACGAGTTCCGTAATCTTCTGCTGCAGCGCATCACCGATGCCCTTGATTTCGCCAAGCCGTTGCTCGGCGACGACCTTCTCCAGCGGTTCGGTCAAAGCCTCAAGGGTGCGGGCGGCATTCAGGTAGGCGCGGGTCTTGAACGGATTCTCGCCTTTCAACTCGAGCAGCGTGCCGATCTCGACCAGCACCTCGGCCACTTGTTCTTTGTCCATAAAGCGAAGTATGGGCGACCATCCGCCCGGTGCAAGCCGGCCGCAGCCACTTGAGAAACCCGAAGAGGTCAAGAACCTGGTGGCGATCTGCCGGTCTTGCCCTCGTCGGGAACGAGCCACATGCACCCTTCCACAGGGTCAATGAGCGCTTGGCACAACATCAACAACTCGCTTCCGAGTAAACCGTCAACCGCGCGGGAGTTCTCCGCCGGCTTCCCCGGAGTAATCTGCCATGCACCGAGGTGAGCCACCCCAATGCTTTTCGTTGCCGTTGAGATCGGCACGCCATTCAGCTGCAGAGAAGTCAACCTGGCAGCGTAGAGTCGCGCCGATTGCTTCCGGACCCCTCGAAGCTCCATGGGTGTGACCGATGTATTCACTCGGTATCGGTCAGCGACGCGCGTATCCAAGATCGTCCAGAATGCGCCTGTATCCAGAAACAAGGTCACCGGATGACCATTCAAGAGTGCGTCGCACGTCAAACCCAACCCCGGGCAAATCTTGAGTTCGATTCGTCGGAACCCACTCCGTTCCAGCGTGCGCTCCAGAATTACGCGGTTCGTTCTGGTGAGCGCGTCGGAGCGTACGAACAACTGCGGACCGACACAATCCAGTAAACAGTGGCTTCGCAGCATGAAATCCACTCCCAGAATCCCCACCGTGCCGCTTACATTTTGAACATCGCGGCTGATCGGCTCCAGCATCGCCGGCTGGTTGGTAAACCACGCCTCCCCAATCCGCAGGTCGGGCATGACGACCAAGGTCTCGTTTGTCCAGCTCCCGAAATACGAATCCTTCAAGACGCCGCCCAGATCAGCGAGTCGGGCCCATTTCTTCCCAAGCGCCTTGTTCACGGTGGTGACTGCGCACCCAGTATCCACGGCGAACCGATGCTGTCCCGCTCCAATCTGCACCGGAACACATGGCGACAGCTCTTTGCGGCGCTCAAGTGGGACTGAATAATAGCCTAGTTTCTTGAGATAGTTCGCCAATGTCGGGTTCGGTTGATTCGTCGCAGATACGCAGCGTTCATTCACAAGGTGGCACGCACAGAAAAAAACAACCCACAACAGATGCCGCGTCAATCGCACTTGCATTGCTCTCTTTCCTTCCACTGGTCTTTGCCGTCCCCGCTTCGCAAGTCCGGCCCTTTGAGTTTCCGCGCTCAAGGATAGAGGCCAGGTAGGCTACTGCCAAGCCTTCGCACTCGGCCTTCGCACTCGGCAGTCGCTACACAAGCCCTGCGCCGGCCCGCCGCTGGCACGCCGTGTGACACCATGCGGATTCCTTAATCGATACGACCAAGTGCATAATTTCTCTTTCGATGCGACTTGCATCAAATCGGACGAGTTGGCAGGATGCGCCCGAACGTTGGTCTCTCGGGTGTTCCACGGCTATTCCGTAGCAAAACCGGGCCGGATTCCACCTCGGGGCAGATGGCGCCATGAAGCAATGCGATAACAACGATCGAAACTTCCCGGAAGGAAGCAATCGCGATTTCGCCTGCGTCAGCCCTGTCAACCGCCGCCTCAGTCGTCCCGAACGCGAGTCCAACAAAGCCATCGCTCTGAAAGCGTTTCCCGACCCGCGTTCAGAGCTCAACTAGCAATGGAAACGAACCGCAAGCTCTCTCGTGGATTACCGCGTAGGGAATTCCTTAAAGCCTGCATGACGGCGACCGCCATGCTGGGGCTGCCCTTCAGCTTGTACAGCAAGGTGGCCGAGGCCGCGGAATCCAGTGCCCGCCCGCCGGTGATCTGGCTGCACTTCCAGGAATGCACCGGCTGCTCGGAATCGCTCTTGCGCTCCAGTCACCCGACGGTTTCGGAGCTCATCCTCGATTTGGTTTCGCTGGATTATCACGAAACGCTCATGGCGGGATCTGGCGTCCAAGCGGAGGAGGCGTTGCACGCGTCCATGACAGCGAATCACGGGAAGTACTTCCTCGTGGTGGAAGGCGCGATTCCGACGGCACAGGGCGGCATCTTCTGTAAGGTTGGCGGGAAGACCGCGCTGGAATCACTCCGCCACGCTGCTGAAGGGGCGGCGGCCATTCTGTGCATCGGCACTTGCTCGAGCTTCGGCGGGATTCAGTCGGTCTCGCCGAATCCGACCGGCGCGGTGGGCGTGCGGGAGTTGGTGAAAGACAAACCCATCGTCAACATCTCGGGTTGTCCACCCAATCCCTACAACTTCCTCTCGACGATTTTGTATTACCTCACGTTCAAGCGGCTGCCAGAGCTCGACGGCTTGGGCCGACCGAAGTTTGCTTACGGCCGCAAGATTCATGAGCACTGCGAGCGGCGTCCGCATTTCGACGCCGGGCGGTTTGCGCAAGCCTACGGCGACGCCGGCCATGCCGAGGGATACTGTCTCTACAAGCTCGGCTGCAAAGGCCCGGCGACCTACGCCAACTGTTCGGTGCAACGCTTCAACGACGTCGGCGTCTGGCCCGTTTCGATGGGGCATCCCTGCATCGGTTGCACCGAACCCGACATCCTGTTCAAGCTGCCGATTGATGAGAAGGTTCAGATTCACGATCCCACGCCGTTCGACAGCTACGCCCCGGCGAATCTCAAGGAGAAAGGCAAAGGACCGCACCCGTTAACCACGGGACTGGTGGGATTGGCGGCCGGCGCGGTCATCGGCGCGGGCGCGATGTTTGCCAAGAAACTGCCGGCGTCCGTCGAGCCGGACGAGCCGAACCACCATGAAGCAGAGTAGGCGCAGCTTCTTCAAGACCGCGGGCGTTGCCGGAGCCGGGTGGGTGGCAGTAACGAACCCCGCCGCGGCGTCCGCCCCGACTCCCGCAAACAACGACGAGTTGGGCATGCTCTACGACGCCACCAAGTGCGTCGGGTGCAAAGCGTGCATGGCCGCCTGCAAGCGCGTCAACGCGGCTACGGGCGCCCTCGCCTACGAGCAGGCCGCCTTCGACAAGGACGCGCTTTGGGACGCGCCCACCGATCTTTCCGGCGACACGCGGACCATCATCAAGCTGTTCAAGGAATCGCCGCGCTGGTCCTACATCAAGTATTCCTGCATGCACTGCCAGAAGCCGTCGTGCGTCTCGGTCTGCCCCGTCAAGGCGATGACCAAAGACCCGGTGACCGGCGTGGTGGATTACAACAAGGACACGTGCATCGGCTGCCGCTACTGTCAGGTGGCGTGCTCTTTCAACATCCCGAAATTCCAGTGGGACCGAACCATCCCGCAGATCGTGAAGTGCGACCTGTGCCACAGCACGAATCTGAAAACCAAGTCCGTCTCCGCGTGTGCGGAGGTTTGCCCTACGGGCGCTATCCGGTTCGGCAAACGGAAGGATTTGTTGGAAGAAGCTCACGCCCGACTGAAGGAGCATCCGAACAAATACGTTCCCCACATCTACGGCGAACACGAAGTGGGCGGGACAAATCACCTCCTTCTCGCCGGCCTGCCGTTCGAGAAGCTGGGCCTGCCGAAGCTGCCGGCCGAAGCGCCTGCTGCGTTCTCCGAGCGGATCCAGCATACCATCTACAAGGGCTTCATCGCGCCGGTCGCGCTGTATGTCGGGCTTTGCTTCGTGGCGGTGCGGAACGCGAAGAAGAACGGCGGCCACCATGCCGCGCCGGCGGACGAGCCGAAGGAGGAGAAACACTAGATGCCGCATCGCCATTTCCAGAAGCTGGAAGGGAAGATTCTGACGAAGTCATTCTTCGTCCTGTCGGGCTTGGCTTTGATTGGCATGTTCCTGATCGCCGTCCGCGCCGTCAAAGGCATCGGGGCCGTCTCGAACATGAGCGACGGCTACCCGTGGGGCATTTGGATTACCTACGACGTCGCGACAGGCACCGCCATCGCCTGCGGCGGTTACGCGGTGGCCATCCTGGTCTATATCCGCAACCGGATGCATTACCATCCGATGATTCGCTCGTGCATCCTCACGAGCATGTTCGGCTACGGACTGGCGGGTTTTTCCGTGATGGTGGATTTGGGCCGGCCGTGGAACGCCTACAACTTCTTTGTGCCGTCCAAGTGGCAATTCAACTCCGCCATGTTCGAGGTCGCCTTGTGCGTGATGGCGTATTCCACCGTGCTGATCATCGAGTTCCTGCCAGCGATCCTCTACAGCATGGAAACCAGCCGGTGGGTGCGGTTTCGGCAGTTCATGGATTGGCTGCATCCGCGTCTCGTGCCGGACAAGGATGCGATCCTCAGCAAGATCGACTGGGTGCGCGCGTCTGCCGGCTGGCTGCGTCCCCGGCTGGAGAAGGTGTTGATCTTCTTTATCGTGCTCGGCATCACCCTGCCAACCATGCACCAGTCCTCACTGGGCTCGATGCTGCTCATCGCCGCCACCAAACTGCATCCGCTCTGGCACACGCCGTTCCTGCCGCTGCTCTTTCTCATCAACTGCATCTACATCGGCTACGCAATTGCGATTCTTGAATCCATCATCTCCTGCCACGCCTTCCGCCGGCCCTTCGAGATCAAACAACTCTCCGGCCTCGCGGGCTTGATTCCCTGGCTGGCGACGCTCTGGCTGACCGTGGTGGTCGGCGACCTTGCCTACCGTGGCCAGTTGGCAGCCGCCGGACGTCTCGACCGCTATTCCTGTCTCTTCCTGGCGGAATTCGCCCTGCTCGCGCTGGGGTCGCTCATTCTTCTGAGCCCGCGCAATCGCCGTTCGCCCCGCTGGCTGTTCGTCTCCGCCGCGTTGATTGTGACCGGCGGCGCGCTCTACCGTTTCAACGTCTATCTGATCGGTTTCAACCCCGGCGAAGGCTGGATTTACTTCCCGTCGCTGGCGGAAATCCTGATCAGCGTCGGCATCGTCGCCCTTGAACTGCTGGGCTACCAAGTGCTGGTCAAGCTCGTGCCGGTGCTGCCCAAGCTTCATCTCCACGGCCAACCCCAGCCTCAGACCTCCTGAATACGCTCATGGCTTCCCGCACCATTACGCTCGACCCGGTCACGCGCATCGAAGGCCACCTCCGCATTGACGTCGAGGTCAACGACGGCCACGTCACCAAGGCCTGGTCCTCCGCCCAGATGTGGCGCGGCATCGAAGTCATCCTCAAGGGCCGTCCACCTCAGGACGCGTGGTCCTTTGCGCAGCGCTTCTGCGGCGTCTGCACCACCGTTCACGCGATCAGTTCCATCCGCGCTGTCGAGCATGCCTTGCAGGTGGAGGTACCGCTCAACGCCCAGTTCATCCGGAACATCATGATCGCCCAGCACTCGGTGCAGGATCATCTGGTGCATTTCTACCATCTCACGGCGCTCGACTGGGTGGACATCGTTTCGGCGCTCCAGGCGGACCCGGCGAAGACGGCGCAGACCGCCCAAAGCATTTCCGATTGGCCGGGCAACAGCGTCACGGAATTCAAGGCCGTGCAGGACCGGCTGAAGGGTTTCGTCGCCAGCGGTAAGCTCGGCATCTTCTCGACGGGTTACTGGGGGCATCCCGCCATGAAGCTCTCGCCGGAGGTCAACCTCCTGGCCGTCGCCCACTACCTGAAAGCGTTCGATTACCAGCGCAAGGCGGCGCAAGCCGTCGCCATCCTCGGCGGCAAGAATCCGCATATTCAGAACCTCGTCGTGGGCGGCGTGGCCACCGCGATCAACTTGGAAAACATGGCCACGCTCAACATGGAGCGGTTGACCTGCCTGCGCGGCCTAATGACGGAAGCCCGCGAGTTTGTCGAGAAGGTCTATTACCCCGACCTGCTCGCCATCGCCGCCGCTTACAAGGAATGGTTCGCCATCGGCGCCGGCGTCACCAATTACCTCGCAGTTCCGGAGTTTCCCGAAGACACCAAGGGTGCGCAGTTCGGCCTCGCGGGCGGAATCATCACCCAAGGCAACCTGCAACAAATCCGTTCCCTCAAAGATCACCGCGACGATTACCTCATCGCCAACGTTCAGGAATCAGTGGCGCACGCCTGGTACGAAGGCGCGGATTCGCTGCATCCGTGGCAGGGCGAGACCAAGCCGAACTACACCGAGTTTCAGCCCGATGGACGCTACTCCTGGTGCAAAGCGCCGCGCCTGGCGGGCTTGCCGGTGCAAGTCGGCCCCATCGCACAAATCCTCGTCAGCTACACCGCCGGCAACGCCCGCGTGCGCCAATTGGTGGACGCGGCAAACGCCCGGTTGGGGATCACGCTCCAGGATTATCACTCGACGATGGGCCGCTTGCTCGCCCGCGGCATCCGCGCGCGGATCATGGCCGACCTGTCGCTGGAGTATTTGGATCGTCTGATCGCCAACCTCGTCGCCGGCGACAAGACCTACGCCAACC
>CAZWJC010000212.1:0-12774 GCA_964634255.1 uncultured Verrucomicrobiota bacterium
TGGCCGTTGACGTAGTCAATGGCCGTGGTGATGTAAAACCGTTTGCTCATCGCGGAGGCAGTGTGAAGCACGCGCCCGGGCTTGGCAACTGTCGGAACCCGGGCGGTCCAACCCTCAAGGCCGAAAAAGCTCGGCGATTATGAACTGAAACTCCGGCAGCAGGCTTTCGGTGAGTTGTTCGTGCCCGCCGAGAATGCCTTTCAGCGCGAGTCCGAACGGGCTGGCGTGATAGACCTCCACGTTGTCGTAGCGCGGGTCAATCATCCACAGCCGCGGGATGCGGAGCTCCTCGTAGAGCGTTTTCTTTACCACCGTATCGGGGTTGTGATCGCCGGCGTTGACGATCTCGGCGGCGAGCCACAGCTTGCCCGTGGCGGTCGTGACGAGCGCAAGATCGGGGCGGAGCGTCGAGTGGCGCGAAATGGCAACGTCGGTCCGGCGGGGCAGGAGGCGCGCGGTGGGATTCTTCGCCACGCTCGCGGCTACCGCGGTGTGGAGGCGGTCGCAAACCAACTCGTGCCGCGCGCCGGGCGGTTGGCGCATCGTGGGCAACCCCTCAATAATCTCTTCGTAGGCGAGGCTCATGCTGCATCGGACTCACGTCACAACCAACGCCCATCAGCTTCGCGTCACCTGCAAACCGGTGTTCGAGAGTTCCAGCGTTACGAAGCGCGCCCGGCTGTTTGGCGGGTTCTCCGCCAGGCGCAGCTTGATGCGCTCCGCGGCGATTTCGTCCTTGGCGAACATCAACAGGTAACCGCCACCACCCGCGCCGAGGAGTTTGGACGCGAGCAAATAGTCACCCGCGCAATCGAGGATCGCCTGCACCTCCGGCGGATTCGTGCCGCTGTCCAGCGCCTGGTTGAGCCGCCAACTGTTGCGAATGCCCGCCAGCAAGCCCTCAAAATCGCATCGCTGGATCGCGCCCGCCGTGAAGTCCGCGTTCGCGCCGATCTCGCCGATCAGCCCGAGGTGCGAGGGGGAATTGAGGAAGATGCCGCGGACGATTTCAGCGAGGATGTTCTTCGCCAGCCGGGTAATGCCGGTGTAGTAGAGGAGGATGGACTTGTTCGCGTAATCGCGCTCGAACAAGTGCTGTGGGAGCCAGCGCAACTGCGGCTTTTGGCGAAGGCCGGGTGACGTCTCCACCATTTTGATGCCGCGGTAAATCGCCCCCGCCTGATCCTGCCAGCCGCCGCCAGTAGTGAGCATCTGTTCCAGCGCCAGCGTCCGGCGGAACAGTACGTCGTTGTCCCAGTTCAAGCCGCACAGTCCGCCAATTGCGGCGAGCGTCGTCGCCGCAAGGATGCTGCTTGTGCCCAATCCGCTGCCCTTGGGCACGGCGGCCAGCAGTGACACCTCGATGCCGCCCCCGAACTCGCGCAACTGATCCTCCAGTGATGCGAAGCCGCCATTCGCCCGGAAGCGGGGCAAGAAACCGGCGAGCGCAAACGCGGCTTTGGCGAGGCCGAACGGGCTGCCTGGTTTGCCGAACGTGTCGAGCTCCGCGTAAGAACGCACGCGCTCTTCCTCCCCCAGGTCAATCGAGCGGATGACGAGTTCCGGGCGCGGACTGAGTTTCGCAAAGACTTGGATCGGCGGCTGACCGTTCAGGTCCACGGCCACGTTGAGCACCTTGCCGCCGTGCTCGATACAGTAGGGCGGCGTGTCTGTCCAACCGCCCGCGAGATCGAGCCGCACCGGACTGCGCGCCCAGATGATTTGGTCCTCCAAAACGTTGCAGCGCGGCGCGGCGGGCGAAAGTTGCGCCTCGTGGATGATCATTTGCCGGAGGCGGGCGAAAGCTTGTTCCTCGAATTGCTCCCACTCGGGTTGGCCGCGGCGGCGTAGCACCGCCGCGCGGAACATGCGCTCGTGAACGGCTTGCATCGGGTCGTCGGCGTGGTTGAGCTGACCGTCGGGCAGTGGATCCGCGCCCGCGGCGAAGATGCGGGCGGTGGATTCCAGATCGAGCCGGTAGAAGACGCTCCAGCGAAAGTTACGCATCAGCGGCGCAAGGCATCCTTGCAGTAGTTCCGCGCGCTGGGCGTAGAGTCGTTGCACGTTTACCGCGTTCGTGATGTCGCGTGCTGAAAGCCGGCGGAGCGAACGCCACCGGGCGGCGAACTCCGCGTTCGGCGCCGGTTGCGCGGCGAACAGCCATTCCACGAAGCGCGGACTGAGCTCCGCGGGTTTGACCACCGGGAACAGCGGGGTTTGCTGCAAATCTGCACCCGCCACCACACCGCATTCCGCCGGACTTAGTCCGCGTGTCTCAAACCATGTATGCGCCGGGCGACCCAGCCAGACCGTGGTTTCCTTGCCGAAGCCGCCGCTGAACGTGTCGCGGAATCCGTACGGTCGAATGCAATAGTCGCTGTCGCCGACGGGAACGATGTCGAGGCAGACGCCCGGTTCAACGTGCAGATCCCACGTGTTATCTGGTACGCCGGTGAACACGTTTTCGTGCGCGAGCTTCCAGTCCGTGCCCACGACACTGTTCTCCACCCAGAGCGTGTGGTTCCGCTGGCGACGCAGGGGTGGCAGGAAACGGCAATTCTGCAAATATTGGTCCGGATGCCGCAAACCTCCCGCCCCGCCGAGCTTCGTCTCGTCGAGCACCAGATTCTGTAGCTCGGATACCGACTCGATCATCTGCGCAGTCGTTCCAAAGTGATAGAACTCCGCCCCGGGCAGCGGTACGACGGCGCAGGAAAGGGCATTAACCTCGGGGTCGTGGGTGGCCGGGTTCGAGCCCAGCGCCAGGCCGAACTGGGCATACAGCTCGTAGGTGGCGGGGCGGCCACCGGCGAACTCCTGCTTTGTGGCGTCCCAACCGCAGCGTGCCAGCAGCACGTTCACGGCACGTTCGCTTAACAACCACATGCCAGTGTCCACGAGGTAAAGATGTTCGGTGGCCAGGTCGCGTATCTTCTCCGCCGGCGGTTTCTGGAGGAAGAACGCTAGTGTATTGGGCTGTTTGCGCGGCGAAAAGAACACGCCGAAATCCTGTGCCTTCTCCGGCGTCACCCACATGCCGAGGCCCACAACATCCGCTTCCGGAAACGGTGGCAGGTCGCGCCCGAAACGTAGCAAGACGTCCCCGCTGGTAATCATCACCCGCGCGGGTTGGCTGGCATGCAGCAACACGCGCTCATAGGCCGCGAGCTGCAGGTCCAACAGCGACTGATTCAAGCGTTGCCCCCGGGCCCAGCGGAAGACCGGGATGGGCATGAGCAGCTTTCCCGTGGGCGCGTAAGCGGGGAGGCGACGGCTCTGGCCGCCGGCGTGGAGGATCAGCTTGCGATCCGTGCGCAGCCAGTCGGCAAAAGAGTGGTTTGGCAGCGTCGCGCGCCAAGACTCCGCGAGCAGATGCGCCGTGGCGCCGCCGGAGCCCAGCGGTTGCCCGACAGGGTCCGCGGAAGCCAACCAGCGAGGTCGGGGGCGTTTTTCGAGCGTCTCGAACGCCTCCGCCATGCGGGGCGGGAGGGTGAGCAAATACTGGATTGCCTGATGATTGACCGCGTTGTTGCCGCCCATACGCCTTGATGATGGGCAATGCCTTGGCTGGCGTCCAGAGGGAACGCCATGCTGTTGTCATTGGCGCGGGGTCGCTGACTCAAGAGCCAGCGCCAGCCAGCGACCCTGTTTTGCCGGGCCTTGAGTGATGAATGCTAGACGCTCACTTCCCGTATTCAATTCCCTTCCGTGCCGCCTGCGCCCGGATGGTTTGAGCAACCTTTTCGTCGAACGAATCCGCTTTGCTGGCGGTCGCGAGGCGTCGGCGTTCCTGGGCGAGGTATTCTTCCCGCTCCTTGCCCAGCTTGACGATCTGCGCCTGCAACTCAGCGCGTTCCTTTTGCTTCTTCTCGACGGCCGTCTTGAGTTCGGACTCGCTGAGCTTTTGCCAGTCAGCCGGCAACTGGTCTTTCTTCACCTCGGCAAGCTTGAGCTTGCCGTTGCTCAACGAATCCAAGAGCTCGCCCTCGCCCTGCACGGCCACGCCGGCCTTCGTGTTGAAGTAGAGGCGGTCCGCCGCGACGGACGCGGGCGCGGCTTCGGCAGCAATTTGCTTCGCTGCCACTGCTCGGCGTGCCGGCTCGGCGCCGTAGGCCACGAGCGTGCTGCCGAGTTTGCGGTTGAGCGTGGACAATTCGGCGTCCATCGGCGTTGCCATGGCCACCATGCCGCCGGATTGCGCGATGGTGGCGTAGCTGCCCTCGGCCAGCTTGGCGATCTCCTGCCAAACCGGTGTGGTCTGCGCCTGGCTGCCACACTGGACGGTGTTGATGATGAGATCGCGCTTGGCAGCTTGCTGGCAGACCTCCGGGTATTTCACGTCGTCCCCGTAGTCCATGTGCGGCGGGCAATCACCGACGAGGAAGATGATCTTCAGCACATCGCGGTTCGTGCTCCAGGACATCTGGGTAACGGCCTCGTGCATGGCTTGGTTTACCGACTCCGGCATGTCGCCGCCGCCGCCAGCGCGGAAGCTCTGGAGGTTCGCATAGACGGCATCAATGTCGTTCGTCAGATCGAAATGTCGGGTGACATACTCGTCGCCGCGGTCGCGGTAGGCCAATAGCCCGAAGCGCAACTCAGGCGTCGGCTTGGCGCTGACCATCTCGTTGGCGATGGACCAAATCTTCTGCTTCGCGCCTTCGATCAGGCCGGACATCGAGCCCGTGGTGTCGAGGACGAAGCAGACTTCAATGCGGGGCTTGGCCTTGGTGTCAGCTTTGGCAGCTGGCGTGTTCTTGTCGGCGGGTTTCTCCGCCGCAGTAACAGAGCCACCAGAGAAGAGCATAGCGGTGAGGGTGAGCATCGAGATCGTTTTCATATCAGGTTCTTTCTTCGCGCCGGCTTTTCGAGTTTTCGCAGCGCGGGTTTGCCAACGCCGAGACGCGGAGGACGCGGAGAGACGCAGAGCCGGACTCGCTCCGCGTTCCTCTGCGTTCTCGGCGACTCTGCGTTTGAGCTTGTTGTCATTGGACTGCGGTGTCAGTGGAACCGAGTCACTCGTGGATTTCGTAAACCGTGCCATCGAGGACAAACTGCACGTTCTGGCCGAGTGCCAGCCAAGGCAGTGCCCGCGTGTTCTTCGCCGCGAAGGCGAAATACTCCGCTGAGTTGAATTGGATGCGTTGCCGCTTCGCGTTCTGGAGCTTTTGCACCTCGCCGTCGATCCATTGCTTGTCGTTCTGGAAGAAATTCCGACCGGCGATGAACTGGTTTTGGGTGGAGGCTTTAGCTAGGCGCAGCTTGGATTCTTCCACAGGCGATGCTGTCACCGCACCGCTGTTCCGGGTCAGACCCAAGCCCCGTTGCGCCTCGGCCAGACTGTCCGCGGACACTGCGGCGGGGGCGTTCGCGGACCTCAATGACATCCCATAGCGTGCGCCCGCCACGGCCCGCTCCCCGTCCTTCGCGCGGTTGAAGTAAGCCCAGTTGTCCGCGGCCTCACGCCGCGCAAGCGTGTCGGTGTTGAGCTGTGGCAACGTTTGCATCGCCAGCGGGACACGCCGCCGATCCTCGTCCTCGACGATCAGGTAAGCGGTGTAGGGCGTCACGATGCCGTATTTGCGCGCTAGCTCGGTGACTTCATCCTTCAACTCGGAGTTCTCGCCGTGCAGCCGGATTTCGTCGAGCAGATAGCCGACACGACGCGTGGCCCAGAGGCGTGGAATGAATTCGTGGTCGTCCGCCTCGCGCGGGAAACTGACTTCGTAAGTGAACTTGCGGGTCGCGTCGTTCACCGTGCCTTCGAGCACGACGGCAGAATCGCCGCGGCCGGAGTAGCGGCCCACGAGCACAAGCTGATCGCCGCGGAAGAGATCGGGCAGCGGTGAGGGATAAAGCTTCGTCACGCGCACGTCGCCGGTGAACTTGAGCGTCGGGTTCGCCAGCACCGGCTCTTTGATCTTCGAGAAGAAGTTCGAGACCTTCACTTCGAGGTCTTCCTCCGGCAGCACGTATTGGCTGACGGCACGGGTTTCCTCCGTAATCTTGTCCAGCAAGTGTGTGTTCACATCTGTGCCGATGCCAAAGCAGAACACCCGCGTCCGGCCTTCGTTGGCTTTCTTCACACCTGCCACGATCTGGCCCTCGTCCGTCGTGCCGATGGTGGGCTTGCCGTCGGTCAGGAAGATCACCACGAACACTCGACCTTCGGACTTCGGGCTTCGGACTTCGGACTTCAGCCCGAGCGCCTTTTTCAGCGCGTCGTCAATCGCCGTGCCGCCGATGGGTTTCAGGGCTTCGATGAATTCACTCGCCCTGGCGCGGTTTTGCTTGGTGGCCTCGACGAGTTTGTCAAACAGTGGCTCAACCTCCGTGGAAAACCGCAGGATCTCGAACCGGTCGCCATCATTCAGGTTCTCGACGCAAAACTGGAGCGCTTTCTTCGCCTGCTCCAGCTTCTTGCCCGCCATCGAGCCAGATGTGTCGAGCACGAACGCCACATCTTTGGGCACGATCTTCTTGTCGTCCACGTCCACGCCGGGTGACGCGAGCAGCAGGAAATAGCCATCCTCGCTGCCTGTGCGATGTGAGAGGAGGTTCACGCCAAGCTCGTCCTTCTCTGGTGCGAAGTAGAGCGCGAAGTCTAGGTCCGGCTTCACGTCGTGCGCCTCGAAGCCCGCCGTGGCGCGCCGCTCGCCGTGGCGTTTGATTTCGACCTCATGGCTTGGTGAATAGACCGACTTGAGCGGCTGCTTCGTCTCCAGTTCCACCTTGATGCTGACATCTTTGATCGGCTTGGCGGAGAACTTCTCTGTGTTCAGCGGATAGATGTAGCTCACGAGGCCCGCGTCGGCCTTGAGGATTTGCGTGTAGGAAATCTGGATGCGCTTCTTGCTGTTCGGCTCGATGGGAAAGACGCGGACCTTGAAGACATCGCGGTCGGCGTATTCGAGCAGCGCCGGATCCTTCGCCTTGCGGACGATGTCCTCGTAAATCTGGCGGGCCCTGTCGGCGGGCAGTAGCTCGGCTTCGACCATCGTGCCGCCGATGTCCATCTTGAACTTGTCAATCTGTGCGCCCTTGGGAATGGGGAACAAATAAGTGCCTTCGAGCTGGGATGGATTCGGGTTGTAGAATTCCTGGTCCACCGACGTGGTGGCGACCTGGCCGTCAATCTTCACATTGACGTGGTGATAGGTGACCTCCAGCGGCGCGAAGATGTAGGGGCGCGGCGGAGGAATGGGGCGCGGTGGCCAGGGTCGGGGCGGCGGCCAGATGGGTGGCATGGGATGGGGAGGAATGGGAAGCCAATGCCGCTCGTGGACGACGATGAATCCATCCGCGCGGGCCTGCGGCAGGGGAGAAACCAAGCCGGCCAAGACCAGTAACATCGAGAAAGCCAGAAACCGTTTCATGTTGAGTTGGACGGAGGTGGCGGAGGAATACTCCCACGAACTTGAGGCAATCCTCTGCGGGCAGCCAAGAGGCGGATCACCAGCTTGTCCAAACGGTGATTCAGGCGAACTACGAGATGAGCCTCAACGCCGAGACGTCAAGCACACAGCGCAGCGCAGCCGCAACCGTAGCCGCAGGAAACCGCTGAGACGCGATAGATGCGGAGAGGATTGCACGAGACGCATTCTCGGCACTGCAATCCGTCTGAGTCTTCGCGTGCCGTGAGGATTCAGTTCCCTCGCCCGGAGTGCTGCTGTCCCAGCCGCAGCAGGCTCGGCACCGGCACCGGGTATCAAGCAATCCAACGCGTACCAAATTGGAGGACTGCCGCGACCGAGACACCCGCACCCCAGTTTGGCTGCACCTCCGCCGCACTGCGCACCTCGCGCCTCGTCGGTGCGTCCTGCTTGCGATATCACCGCAGCTCAAGATGTCTGGTGGTGACCTGGACGCGCCGCGCATCCGTGCGCCAAAGGGAGACGGCCCGGGCTGGAGTCAGAACGAACCTTCAAAGAACTCCGCTCGGTAGAAGACCGCATGGCCGCCCATCGTGCCAGGACGGACCACGGACCACTTGCCGGAGGCGGGCACGACCACCACGGAATCACGTCGCCAGTAGGAGGCGCGTGGATCGTTCGCGGCGTAGATGATCACGAGAGCGCCATGGGGGCCACTGCCGGAGAGCAGGATGTTGCCATCGTCGAGCTTCTCTGGCGGGTTGATGATCGGGTCCGGCGACGGAGCGGCGGCATCCACGATGATCTTTAGGTGCGCGGTCGCCCGTCCGCCGAAGGTGTCGGACACGACGTAGCTGAATTGGTCCGTCGTAAAAGGTCCGGGCGGCGGAGTGTAGAAGATCGCGTCGCCCTGCAAAGTCGCCGAGCCGCCCGCCTGGGTTTGCGTCGTGGACGCTTCGCCCAAAGCCACGATTGCCAGGCCGTCGCCGTCAGGATCGCTGTCGTTGGCGAGCAGTAGCCCGGTGGAAATGCGGACGGGCTCTGCTTTCGGTAGCCGATACTCGTCATTCACGGCCACGGGCAGGCGGTTCGCGCCGCCGGACGTGGGCGTGAGCAGGCAGGCTTTCCAGCCGCCGGTGGTGGCGGCGATCTGGCCCTGGTCATTGATGGCATGGGCCTGGACGATGTCCACGCCGCCGCCCACGATCAGGTCCTTGAGCGGCAGCCACTGACCGTCGGTGTAGAGCATGCCTTGCAGGGCGTTGTTCTCACCCACGATCTGGTCGTGATTATTGATGTCATTGACTTTGAAATACCACGGGTTCACCACCGCGTTGCTCAACCACTCGAAGCGACCATCCGGTTGGAGCATGAAAGGCTTCAGGACGTTCGCGCCTTGCACGCTCACCCGTTGGAAACCGGCCATAACACCTCGATCGTTCACCGAGCGAAACTCGCCCCAGTAGAGGTTGGTGGTGGTGTCGGGGCCGACGTGCGGCGCGCCGTCGTAAAGGTAGGGCATGTCGCCACCGATGTATTCCAAGTAACGTCCGGCGATCAGACCGGAGTTGTTCAATGCATTGGGGACAATGTAACCGTCGCTCACGCCTATGTTGCGCGCCGCCAAGGGCGAGAACCGGTCCAACGGATCGCTCAGGGTCAGCAGGTAGCCGTAATGCGCCAGCGTCCAGACCCAGCCGCCTTGCAGGAGCATCTGCCGGCGGTTGTTGATCGCCACGGCTTCGGTATCTGGCGGGTAGACGTAGATGTCCTTGGGATGCACGTCGAGCAACTCCACCGGGCAATGGCTGCCGTACGGGAATGGGCCCGCCACGCCGCAGTTGATCTGACGCCAAAAGGCAGCATGCGGGTAGCCGGATTGTGTTGGGTTCACGCGGTATTCAAACTGCCCAGCAATGTCGAAGTGGTCGTTGATGCTGTGTGCAAAACTGTGACCGGGCAGACGGTTGGTGCTAGCAACATTGACGCAGTGGCGGCCATCGCCCAAATCGAACATCGTACCGCCTGGATCGGCGGAGGAGTTCAGCCAGGCGAAACCGTGCTTGATGCGGACGCCGCTCTGCACTTCATCCGTCTCGCTGTAACCGACGACCTCTCCAAAGTTGTTTACGTCGTAGGCTTCCGAGTCAGCATCAGAGTTGGTGGAGAGCGTGCCGAGGTGGCGCACGTTGTAGAACCATGGTGTCACCGACACGCGGGCCACGCCGCTGGTGGCCATGCGCAAGCTGTTGGTCACGGTGACGAAGTAATTGGCAGCATCGCCGTAGTTGGCGTCGGAGATGGCCAGCGAGGAATGGGTGGCAAAGGCGATGGGAGCGCCGTTCTTGAACCACTGGTAGGCAAGTGGAGGTTCGCCAGCCGCCGCCACGGTCAGGCTGAAACCGCGATTGCGGAGCACGACCCGGTTGCCCGAGGAACCGAGAATTCTCGCGGGGTTGATCACCGTGACCTGGGCCACCGCGCTGGTGGCGCCGCCGATGGCGTTGGTGGCGGCGGCCCAGTAGCGGCCCGCGTCAGCGGTGCTGGTGATCCATCGGCTGAGCAGGACCGGGCCGGAGGCAGAGACGGTCTCGATATGCACGGGGTTGCCCTCGTGCAGCAAGGTGTAGGTGCTCGGCAATTGCCCGGGGGCTTGGACGGCAAACTGCAACATCGTGTCCACTTCCACCGTCGTGTTGGTGGGCTGGAGGACGAACGCCGGCGGTTGACCAGCATTGGCTGATGTGAAGGCGACTTGGTCCAGCCACGCGGCGTCCGAACCATCGCTGCCACTGGCATCCTTCTCATAACGCCATTCCAGTGTCCAGGTGCCATCGGGAATGTTCATCGTCTGTTGAGCCCAGCCGTCAGAGACGCCACCCGAAGTGCCGCCCCATTCTCCGAACGGCGGGATGTAGAACCAGTCCTTGCCGTTCTCGCTGCTGTTCGCGTACCAGAACGTGAGCGTGCCCGGCCCGGTGACCGTGGTGCGCAGCCAGCTTTGCTGGTTGTGGCCAATCGGCCCACTCTGCACAGCCACACCGTCGTGTGAGTTGGTGGTTTCAATGAACCACGGTGCGTCGCCGCCGGTGGTGAAGGTCAGGTTGGTAACGTTGAGCGCTTGCTCCAGCGTCGGCGGCAGTGTCGTCGGCGTGAGCACCACTTCATCCACCCAGCCGGCATCCGCACCTTCATCCACGCTGCCATCCTTGTCATAGAGCCACTCCAAGCTGTGGGCGCCGGCACCCAGCACGAAGGTCCGTTGATGCCAGTTGGTCTGGCCGGAGATACTGGCCTGCGGCACGCCATCCAACCAGAATTCTAGATAATCGCAGCCTTCTTCCGAGTCCACCTGCCACCAAAACGTGAGCGTGCCCGGCCCCGTTACGCCCGCGGCGAGCCGGTTGGTTTGGCTTTCAAGGATGCCTCCGCTTTGCCAGGCATCCGTGCCGTCATGGCTGTTCGTGGTTTGGAGAAACCAATGGGGCGAGTCGCCGCTTGTTGTGAACGATGTGATCTCGTTGGGATTGCCGCCGCTGCCCCCGAAGGTGAACTGATCCACCCAAGCGGCGTCCGCACCCGCCACCTCGCTGGTTTCTTTGCGGTAAGTCCAGGTCAGCCTGTGTTCGCCGGCGGGCAGTTCAAGCGGCTGTTGCGCCCAAGTGGTTTGGCCGGAAATCGTATTGCTGACCGAACCGTCCACCGCGACGTCGAGGAAAACCTCCGGCGCCGCCGAGATGCGCCACCAGAAGGAGACGTTGGTGGGGCCAGTAACGACGGTGCTGAAGGCGGACGAGCCGAAGAATACGTCTGGGCTGCGCGCGGCGCAAAGGCCGTCATGGGCGTTCATGCCCATCCCGTCTGGTGTCCACACCAGCCCATTGGAATCGTTCGTCACCGTGAGTTGCGGGGCGTCTATGGCCAGGCCGAGCGCAGTCACCGGCGCCACCGCCAGCACGGAGACCCGGCTGGTCACCGCGCCGTTGTTGTTGCTCACGATGGCGTAGTAGAAGCCGGTGTTTGTCGGATCGGTGGAATCGAAACCGAACCAGTTCCAAGCCGCCAGTTCGGCTGGATCACCCACTTTGCGCCAACTGTAGGAAAGGGCTTCCGGGCCCGAGGCCTGCACAGAGAATTCGGCGTACTCGCCAGGCAAGACCTCCTGGACCTCGGGTTCGGGTCCGCTGACAATGGTCGGGAGGTCCGTGCTGATGGTGACTTGCGCCACGCGACTGGTGCTGGCGCCGTAGGCGTTGGTCGCCACAAGCCAGTACCCGCCGGCGTCCGTAAAGGTCGCCGCGCCGATGATGCCGTTGGGAAGGGGGCTACCCTCTTTGAACCACTGGAGGCCGAACGGCCTGGTGCCGAAGACCGAAACATAATTGAAGTCGTGATATGCGCCCGGGGCCAGGACGACATCCGCCGGTTGAAACGGATAGAAGGCCGGTTTCGCCGGGACCACGCTGACGGCGCAAACCGCGCTGGTCGTCATGCCCCAGGCATTGCTGAGCACAACGCGGTAATCGCCTGCGTCCGCAGCGGTCCGGGCATCGAGACGCAACGAGGGGGTCGTCACGCCGCTGAACGGCCAGCCTTCGATGAGATTCGTCCCGCTGCGCTGCCATTGATAGGTCATCGGAATGTCGCCTATGGCCTGCACCTGAAGGTTGGTGTGATCCGGGTAATTCTCCGGCACGGTCGCCAAGGGCACGGGCTGAGAGAGGAGGGTGGGTTTCAAGCCGGCGATGTTTGTCACGACGACTTCGTCCAGCCAGTTGGTGAAGATTGGCATCGTCGTGTTTACGCCGGCGAGGGTGCTGGTCCATTTCAGGGTGTTGGTGCCGTCGGCGAACGACATGATCTTCTGTCGCCAATCCGCGTTGCCGTAAAGCCCCTCCACGTAGGTGCTGTTCGTGTGGAACCAGAAGCCGGCGTAGGCTCCGCCGGGCGAGACCGACTTCCACCAGAACAACACCGCGACCCGACCGGTGACGGTGGTTTCCAGCCAACTCTGGGAATAGGAATTGGTCAAACCGCCACACTCTGCGGCATCCACCCCGTCGTGAGTGGTGGCAGTCTGAAGGAACCACGGTGCGCCATCGGAGTCACCGCTGGTCCAAGTCAGGCCCGGCGTATCCAAGGCGTCCTCCAGATTGGCGGCGGAAGCCGACATCGCAGCGTGCAAGGTTGCGAGTGTGACTGTGGCGATGAGTCTTTGAGTGGCGTTCATAGTTTATTGCCCCAACCGTTGCAGGTTGGACTGATGAGGAAGATCGAGTGGCCCTGATGAAAGGAACCGGGAGGGAGCGATTCCAGCCCGAGTTGGCCAGCCATCGTTTCGGGGCGTCGCCCGACATACCGCATACACCGCAAAGTGATCCATCCCACATGGCGCTCGCCA
>CAZWJC010000213.1:0-12698 GCA_964634255.1 uncultured Verrucomicrobiota bacterium
GGACCTTCGCCTTGTCCTCGTCGTTCAAGCCGGGAACAATGCTGCAATAGGCGTCATAGGTCACCTTGACCTTGTTGTAGGTCATTTTGTCTTTGACCGTTTCCACCTGCTCGGGCGTGAGGTTGGCGGAGAGCCGCGCGAGAAACTGCTGGTGCAACTGCCACGACAGGACGGGCAGGATGGCCTCGCGGTTGGTTTGGACGCCGGGCACGTCGCTGCTCAGCGCCTGAAACATCGTATCCATGGCCGCGTCCCTTGATCGGAGGGCGCGGTACTGCGCGATAATGGCGTTGCGCACGTTGTTGGATTTGGCGGTATCGGTCAAGGCAAGCTGTTCCAGAACTGCCGCGGCACGGTTCGCGATCGAAGCGGTATAAATCGCCTCGCGCTCTGCAGCACTGAACGGCGGGGTGCTTTCTTGGGCGGAGACTTGAAAACCGATGAGAACCGTCGCTGCCAACACAGCACCTCGGAGGAGTGTACGCTTTGACATAATTGTCCGGACTTTAACACGGTGGACGCTTGCGTCCACAAAAACCTAGCTGGAGACGGCTTCGCCTTACGGCTGTCTACCGAAATGGAAACTCACCGTACCAGAATACTCGCCCTGCCCCACATTCGGTTGACCTTGTGGCCCGCCTTGAGCTGCCAACTTGAACTTGGTACCGATGGGTGGGATGGCATGCAGAAAACCGAGCCCGCACTGCGGCAAGTTGACTTTCGTGTTCGCCACGACGTCAGCCGGCGGTTGCTCCGGGGTGAGCACTTGCACGAAAGGAATGCCGTCTGGCACGATGGTAATCCGGCCTTCGGTCGTCTCAAGTTCGAGCCACCGAACGTTCGAGAAAAAGCCTTTGAACTCCGGGTAGACCCAGTCGCGATGGCCGGTGATGGTGTTGTTGAAGTCGTTTTCCCAAAGGCCGAGCGTCACGCCACGCAGACGGTTCTTCCAGACGCGGAATGGGCCGTCACCCAACCAGCGTTTGTGCTTCACAAGCTTCTCCGGGTAATCGATCACGACACCGAAGAAATCTCTCGGGCCCGTCGCAGTATAGCGGTAGTTGCATTGCAGCCAGCCATCACTGCGCAAGCGCCAAACGACCTCCTGCAAGTCGCCATCGAACGTCGCCTTCACCAGCACATCGCCGCCGATAGAATTGGTGAGGAGGCTTTTCAGCTTCGCCTCGCCGACTCCGAATCGTGGGCCATTGCTGAGTGAGAAAGTCCCACCGCCTGCGTCCACGCTGGCCAACATGCCCGTCTGCTTGTTAATGCCAACGGTCAAACCCTCGAACTTCATCTGGATCGCGCCATCCATCTCACCAGCGAAGCGTGCCTGGCGCGACGATAGGTTCACCAGCTTCTGCAACGCGTCCAGCCGCGGCATGGGCCAGGTCCACGTCCACAGCTCGTGTCCGCTCGGGTCTTCCACGCGTAACGCCAGGACGTCGGCTTCATTCCATACGTTCGGCAACCGGACGGACAAGACACCTTTACCCCCGGGCGCGACGGGAGGTGCGGCAACGGTTGCCTGGGCGAGTACCGCGTTCGTTGGCCGCGCCTCGTTCGGCCACGGATGTCGGCGCAGTTGCCAACTGAACTTGCACCGACTCGAATCCGTGAAGCTGTAGTGGTTCTCCACCGTGAACGTCCCATCTATCTCGCGCCGCACCTGAATCGGCGACCATAGCTCTTTGATCGCATAAAAGCTGCCTTCACGTTCGCGGTACGGGCCAACAATGCCGTCGGGCGCTTGGTTGCCGGCCGTGTCCATCTGGCCGGTGTCAGGTCGTTTCACCGCGTCGTCGGTAAGCGCCCAAATGAAGCCGCCCGCGCACAGTGGGCTGCGCATCATCATGCCCCAGTAGTCTTCCAGGCCCGCACCCGCACCGCCATCGCAGAGACCATGCATGAACTCGGTAGGCAGGTAGATGTATCGAGCTAGATCGTTAGTGACGACGTGTTCCTTGCCGTCGGCGTAGTAAGTCTTCACCCCGGCACACGCAGCTTGAGCCTTGTCATGGGCCAGATAGTGCGACGTGTTTAGGCCGCTAAAGGTCGCCCACGGATGTAATACGCGGCGTTCTTGAGGATCCCAGCGGGGAAACTCGGCGTCGAGATTCGTGTTCCAGCCGCCCTCGTTGCCGTTGTCCCAAAAGAGAATGCTCGGATGATTCACGTCGCGCGTGACCATCTCCTCGACGAGCTTTCGCCCGACCTCGGTATCGTAGTGGTTATGCCAGCCGCCGAGTTCGTCGAGGACGTAGAGACCCAATTCGTCGCAAAGGTCGAGAAACTCACTGTCTGGCGGGTAGTGTGACATGCGGACAGCATTGCCGTTCATCGCCTTGATTGTCTCAATGTCGAGCCGATGCACGGCCTCGCTCAAGCAGCGGCCGGAGTCCGGCCAGAAAGAGTGCCGGTTTGCGCCTTTGAGAATCACCTTGCGTCCGTTCACATAGAGGCCGTCGCCATCCCGCACCTCCATTGTGCGGAAGCCAAAGCGTTGGTGAAAACGGTGGAGGACTTGGCTGCCGCGTTTCAGGCGCACCTCCACCGAGTAGAGGTTCGGCGTTTCGGCGGTCCAGGCGCACGGGGCTGCGACTTTGGTTCGTAGTTCCGCCTTTAGGCGGTTCGACCCCGTTAAAGCCGGGACTCCAAACGACTCACCAACGGGCTCGCCGTCTAAAGTGAGAATCTGCGCCTCCACGGTGTCCGCGTCCGTCACGTTACTTAGGAAGACCTCCATCGCGAAAGCTCCGTCATGCCGCGCATCAATTGCCACGCGCTCGATGAACTGCGGAGGCACAGCGTCGAGATACACAGGCCGGAAGATCCCGCCGAACACCCAGTAGTCCGCCAACCGCTCCGCCCGGTTGACCGATTCGTTTGCGGAGTGCTTGGCAACCTCGACCTCCAGCTTGTTCGCCCCGCCGAACTTCACCAGCGGCGTCACCTCGTATTTGAATCGATAGAATCCGCCTTGGTGCACCGGTCCGACGGATCGCCCGTTGAGCTTCGTACTCGTGTCGGTCATCGCCCCCTCGAACACCAGGAACACGCGCTGGCTGGACCAGGCTGCCGGCACCGCGAAGTCGTGTTCGTACAGACCGCGCTCGGTCCAAGCGTTGGTCAGGTCCTTCTTGTAGTTCAAGTGGCCGAAGCCGTGCATGTCCCACTGCGATGGCACCGGGAGGTTCGTCCAGAAACCGGAGAGTGCGCCCGTTGTGCAAAGGAAACGCCACGGCACGGCATCGTCCTTGCCTCGTCCGGATAGATGCTGGCGCTGCGTTTCCTGGGCTAACGCTGAAAACGCCAACGCCAGAGCCACGGAAATGTGAAGCAACGTGAAGCGGCGCTCGTTCATGACGCGTGCATCCTACGCCAGTGCGCCGGACCAGTGAACTGGTTTTTCAGCAACCCGCCGCTTGTCGGCACGCCAGCAGCAGCCACCAGCCAGCCTCACCAGTTTCAAGCTTCCTTAGGAACACTGCCTGCAATCTGAAGACCGAAACCAACTTTCGGACTCGCCAGATGGAGCGGAATTCCCAAACTGGAGACATGACAACCGCCTTTCGCTGCCGTGTGACCATCGGCTGCCTGATTTCGTTTCTCAGCGTCGCCAGCCTTGCCGGTACGGACTCGCCGCCCACCAGGGAATTCACGGGCGAAGCCCAGCCGCCGTCGGCTCCACTGAGCCTTTGGTATCGCCGCCCGGCAACAGACTGGACCGAAGCCCTGCCCGTCGGCAACGGTCGTCTCGGGGCCATGGTCTTCGGCGGCACGACCAGCGAGCGCATCCAGTTCAACGAGTCCACGCTCTGGATCGGCGAGCCCCACGATTACTCGCACTCCGGCGCGGCCAAATGCCTCCCGGAAATCCGCCGGCTGCTGTTCGAGGGTAAACAGAAGGAGGCGGAGACGCTCGCGATGCGGGAGTTCATGAGCGTGCCGTTGCGCCAGATGCCTTACCAACCGTTTGCCGACGTCCAGCTTGCCTTCCCGGGCCATGAGAGGGCTCACAACTACCGGCGCGACCTCAACCTCGACGACGCCATCGCCCGCGTGAGCTACGAAGTCGGCGGCGTGAAGTTCCAGCGCGATGTCTTTTCCAGCGCGCCGGACCAGATCATCGTCATCCGGATGACGGCCAGTCAACCGGGCAGGCTGAATTTCCGCGCCACGTATGTTTGTCGGCACTCAAACGCAGTCACCGTCGCGACCGGTAAGAAGCGGCTCACGCTTCAAGGGCGCATGAGGAACGGACACGACCACAATACGTTTGCGAATCCCCTGCGATTTGAAGCACAGCTCGACACGATCGCGGACGGTGGCTCCGTCCAAGTGAACGAACAGGGCGTCGAGGTGAAGGACGCGAACTCGGTCACGCTGCTCCTAACCGCGGCCACCAGCTTCAAGAATTTCCAAGACGTCTCGGGCAATCCGGCAGCAGCGTGCGCCCGAACGCTGAAGCGCGTGTCGGGGAAATCCTATGAGAAGCTGCGCCAAGCTCACGTCGCGGATCACCAGCGGTTGTTCCGGCGCGTGGTACTGGATCTCGGTCCGGGCTCCAGCGTTTCCCTCCCGACCAATGAACGCCTGCAGCAAGCCCCGCAGACGAACGATCCCGGGCTTGCGGCACTCGTATTCCAGTATGGCCGCTATCTCCTCATTGCCGCCAGCCGCCCCGGCGGACAACCCGCCAACCTGCAGGGCATTTGGAACGAGAGCCTCAACCCGCCGTGGGACAGCAAGTTTACCTGCAACATCAACACGGAGATGAATTACTGGCCCGCCGAAGTCTGCAACCTCGCCGAATGTCACACACCACTTTTTGACGCGCTGGACGAGTTGGCCGTCTCAGGCCGCAAGACGGCAAAGAACCACTATGCGGCGCGCGGCTGGGTGCTCCATCACAACTTTGATCTGTGGCGCGGCACGGCGCCCATCAACGCCAGCGACCACGGCATCTGGGTCACCGGCGGCGCGTGGTTGAGCCTGCACCTCTGGGAAAGCTACCTGTATTCGCAAGACAAAACGTTTCTCCGCAAGCGCGCCTACCCCGTGATGAAAGAGGCCGCGCTGTTCTTCACGGATTTTCTGGTAGAGGATCCGAAAACGAAAACGCTGATCAGCGGCCCGTCGAATTCACCTGAGCAAGGCGGGTTGGTAATGGGCCCGACGATGGATCATCAGATCATCCGCTCACTCTTCGCCGCATGTAGCGAAGCCGCACGGTTGCTAAAGACTGACGCCGAATTTGCCGCAAAACTCGACGCTCTCCGCGCCCGCATCGCGCCCAACCAGATCGGCCGGCATGGCCAGTTGCAGGAGTGGATGGAAGACAAGGACGATCCGAAGAACCAGCACCGCCACGTCTCGCATCTCTGGGGGGCGTATCCCGGCAACGACATCACCTGGCAAACCACCAACTTCTTCAGCGCCGCGCGGCAATCCCTGATCTATCGCGGCGATGCAGCGACTGGTTGGAGCATGGGCTGGAAAGTAAACCTCTGGGCGCGTTTCCTCGACGGTGACCACGCCTATCTGATCCTGCGCAACCTCCTCGCTCCATTGACCCGCGGCAAAGGCGGTTTGTATCCAAACCTGTTCGATGCCCATCCGCCCTTCCAGATTGACGGCAACTTCGGAGCGACGACGGGCATCGCGGAAATGTTGCTGCAAAGCCACGTTGTCGGGGTCCGAAGTCCGGCGTCCGAAGTGCGCGTGCTGCATTTGCTGCCGGCGTTGCCGAAGGCGTGGCCCAGCGGCAGCGTGAAAGGCCTACGCGCCCGCGGCGGCTTCGAGGTGGACCTGACTTGGAAGGACGGCCAACTCACGGCAGCTACGATTCGCAGTACGAAAGGGGGATTCTGCCAGGTTCGCCTTGGCGCGCGAACCGTGGATGTGATGTTGAGGCCACGTTCGGCGCAGAGTCTGGACGGCAACCTCGCGACGTCGCTCGCGCCTGCGCATTGATAGGTGGGCAAGCCTGAACGAATGCTCTGTTGTCAGACTGGATCGGGGTGTAGTCGGTTCGGTGGGCGCGTCGCTCTCGGGCCTTCCTAGGATAGATTTGTCGGGACGATGATTCAGGCTTTCCGCGAGGCGACCGGAGTGGTAGTTAACAATTGCTTCGCCGCGGCGAAGCCCCAAAGCCAACGCCTATGAATCGCCAACGCTACGATGAAGTGGTGCGGACCTTCTTCCACTGTGATCCTGAAGCCATCACCGGCATCTTCAGCGAGTTTCTACAGGCCATGCGGGCGGAGGAAACGCTCCCGCCCACAGCCCACATGAGCCAAAACTACGAGACGGCGCGGGAGAATCCCGAAATCCATGTCCTACCCGGCAATCTCAAGGACGCACGCGACGCGGTGTTCCCGTATTTCTGGGGCACGGACAGTTGGTCGTCGCCGCTGCATCTGGAAAACGTCAAAGGCCCGGCCAACTATGCATCGCTGGTGGGCGCGCTGGCGTGCCTGCTGAAGAATCCCAACCTCTGCACCGACACCTATAGTCAGCGTTCCAACGAACTGGAGGTCAAGGCCGTGACGGCGCTGGCCAATCTGCTCTTCTACCATACGAATGATCCTTGGGGGGTGTTCACGATGGGTGGGACGGTGTCGAATCTCTACGGCGCGAAGATCGGCATTGAAAAGGTGCTGCCGCGGGCGATGCACTGCGGTTTGCAGGGCGTGAAGGTGGCCGGGATCGTTTCCGAGGCGGCCCATTACAGCAATCAAACGCTGGCGGGGTGGCTGGGTTTGGGCACGGAGAACCTGCATCGAATACCGACCGACAGCGCGCTGGCGCTACGACTGGATGCGCTGGAAGAGCAACTGGAGGCTCTTCATCGCGCGGGAAACCGAGTGGCATTCGTCACCGCGACCTTTGGCACGACGGACGCCTTTGGGGTGGACAACGTGAGCGGCATTCGGCGGGTGATCGACGACTTCGCGAAACGCCACGGTGAGCGGCCGCCGCAATTGCACGTGGATGCGGCGGTGGGTTGGGTGCTCAGCTTCCTCACGGAGTACGATGCAACGGAGAATTCCCTGGGCTTCAGCCCGGAACTGCTCCCGTTGGTGAAACGGGCGCAAGCCTACACAGAGGGTTTGCGCGAAGCGGACAGCATCACGATCGATTTCCACAAGATGGGCTGGGGGCATTACCCAAGCAGCGCCTTCCTCGTAAATCGCCGCTCCGACCTGCAATACCTCGCGCGAACTGTTACCGACACGCCTTACTTCTCCGAAGCAGACGGGCGGCGTGACCCGGCATTGTTCACTCTCGAATGCTCCCGCCCCGCGCTCGGACCGTACGCCGTGATGGCGTCGCTCAACGGGCTGGGGTTGACCGGTTGGCGGATGTTGGTGGGCCGGGCGCTGGAACTGGCCGAAACGCTCAAGCGCCGCATTGAGGCGCTGGACAACTGCAAGGTCCTGAATCTTGAAACCTGCGGACCGAGCGTGGTGTGGTGGGTATTGCCCAAGGGCCGCAACGCCAAGGAAATTTTCCAGCGGGTGGTCGCCGGGCAACTCCCACCGGAGAAGTTCGCCCATTACGCCGCCGAAGTGCGCCGGCTCTTTGAGAAACGGGAGAAGGCGATGGACCCCATGCTGGACGCCCGCCTGAGCTTTACCAGCAGCATCGGTTACCGCCCGAACGGCCTGGACCTGCCAGCCTGGAAGGCCGTGTTTTTCAATCCCAAAACGGACGACGCCGTGGTGGATCGGTTGATCGTGAGCATCGAGGAACTGCTCTGATCAGCCCCTGCCCAGGTGAGAAGGATCGGACAAGACGGCAAAAAACAGGCAGATGGAAGTTGTTTAGTTGACAGACCGCCCCCCAACCGGGTTTAACTAACGCAGACTTAATACGGAAACTTAAGAAATACAACAGAAGCACCATGAACAACGTCCCCTTCGCCCTGCTGGCCGCGGCCACGCCGCATTCGACGCTGACGGGAATTGACTGGATGGCCATTGCCCTCTACTTCGGCATCCTGCTCTGCGTAGCGTGGTGGGTGGTCCGCAAGAACAAGGACACCGCGGCGGATTATTTCCTTGCCGGCCGCAATCTGGGCTGGTGGGTCATCGGCGCTTCGATCTTCATGTCAAACATCGGTTCCGAGCACATTGTCGGCCTGGCGGGCTCGGGCGCAAAGGATGGGGTAGCGATGGCCCATTACGAATTGCACGCCTGGTGCTTGCTGGTGCTCGCCTGGGTCTTCGTGCCGTTCTACGCGCGGTCGCTCGTGTTCACCATGCCGGAATTCCTCGAACGCCGCTTCTGCACCAAGTCGCGCTACGTATTGTCCATCGTCTCGATCCTCACGTTCATCGTTTCGAAGATCGCGGTCGGCATCTTCGCCGGCGGGGTGGTGTTCGGCACGCTGCTTCCCGAGTTACGCATTGGCGACATTGACAGCTTCTGGATCGGTTCGATCCTGGTGATCGTGCTGACGGGTCTCTACACGATGCTCGGCGGCATGCGCGCCGTGGTTTACACCGACGTTGTCCAGGTCGTCGTCCTGATCGGGGGATCGGCCCTGCTCACCTTCTACGGACTGAACCTCCTGGGCGATGGCGGCATCATTGCCGGCTGGGGCAAGCTCCGTGAGTTTTGCGGCTCGGAAATGTTCAACCTGTGGAAACCCCTGGTCCCGGCAGGTCAGGAAGCCACTTGGGCGCCGGTGAAGGAACTGAATGCGGCGGGCGCCATCACCAAGCAGGCGTGGTACTTCAACACCAATTTCCCGTGGCTGGGCATGGCTATCTGCGCGCCAGTCATCGGTCTCTGGTACTGGTGCACGGACCAATACATCATTCAGCGTGCGCTCGGCGCGCCGAACCAGAAGGTCGCGCGGGAAGGCTCCATCTTCGCGGCGTTCCTCAAACTCTTCCCAGTGTATTTGTTCATCATTCCAGGTTTGATCTGTTTCGCCCTCGCCAAGAGTGGCAAGGTTCCCGGCCTGGCCGAAGTCTATGACCCGGCCACTGGACACGCCACCGCGGCTTCGCAAGGCGCGTTCCCGTTGATGGTGCAACACCTCTTGCCGGCTGGCCTGCGCGGTATCGTCGTTGCCGGTTTGCTCTCGGCGTTGATGGGCTCGTTGGCCGGCGTGTTCAACGCCTGCTCGACCCTGTTCACTGTGGATATTTATGAGAAGCTCCGCCCGAAGGCCTCGCAGAGCGAGATTGTGAAGATGGGCCGCATCGCCACCGGGATCATGGTGGCGATCGCCCTGGCGTGGATTCCCGTGGTGAAGGGTGCCGAGGGCCTCTACAACTACCTCCAGTCCGTCCAAGGCTACCTGGCGCCGCCGATCTTCGTCGTATTCTTCTTCGGCGTGTTCTGGAAACGGCTCAATGCCCAAGGCTGCTTGTGGGCGATGATCGTCGGTTTCGTCGTCGGCGTCTTCCGCATGCTGGTAGATACCCCGGTGACGATGTCGCAAGGCAAGTTCTTCTATTCGGAAGGGTCTTTCCTGTGGATCGTCAACAACATCAACTTCCAATACTTCAGCATCCTCATCACGATCATCTCGGCTGTGGTGATGGTGGTCGTCAGCTACCTGACAGCGGAGCCGGATGCCAAGCAGATCAGCGGATTGACCTTTGCCACCGCAACGGCGGAAGACAAGGCCACCACCCGCGCGAGCTGGAACTGGAAGGACGTGGCCGCCTCCTGTGTGGTCATGGGCTTCATCATCTTCGCCTACCTGTATTTCCGAGGCTGAAAGCCGAGGTGCCGCCAGGGAAATACACGAGCCGCCGCCTAGTTATTGGGGTGGCGGCGTTCGATTGACCGTAGGGGTGGTTGTGTCACCTATTCCGGCGGGCTGGCAACCAACTCCATTTCCCAGACCATCCGCAGAAAGTCTCGCGATTCGCTACAGAGCATAACTTCTACTTGCATTTTGCCATGCGCGGGCGGACTGTCGCGTGTAATGGCGGTTTAAGTCGCGCCAGTAAGGCGCGTCCCAAGCCGCCCAAAACCGAGCCATGATCACAGAACCGCTGCCCGTCCAATCCAAGGAAACTTGGTCCGTTTCCGTGCTTTACGAAGATACTACCATCCGCGAGCGCGCCATGCTCATGTGCGATCATTTGATGCGACAGTTCTGGTCGGACATCGAGTTTGATTTCAACTGGTGGCGCTTCAGCTTTCTGAACGACCCTGTGCTCGCCCAGCAGGCCGCACGGCACGCGACGGATGCGGATGTCATCATCATTGCCGTACGGGCGGAAGGCGATCTGGGAACGGGAATCCGCACGTGGTTGGAGCAAGCTGTGGAGCGGCGGGGCGTGCGCGAAGGCGCGTTCATTGCCCTGTTTTGTGGCGATCAGGGTGAACTCCGCCCTGCGGTGGGCCGGAAAGATGATTGCCTGCGGGCACTGGCACGCAAGGCCGGGATGGATTACTTCACCGAGGCGCCCCGCGTCCTTCCCGGCAGCCTACCCACGTCGCTGGACACCTACAGCCATCGCGCGGAGCAGACGACCAGCGTGATGGAAGAGATCCTTCGCCGGACTCCCCCCGCCCGCTGCACATTCTGACAGATTTAATCGAGCGGCTCCGTTTCCTGGGCTGCCGTGGCGGCGTCTTCCTGTTGCTCGCTGATGACCGGGGCAATGGCCTGCAAGCGGTCGTTGGACTCGAGGTCAATGAGCTTGACGCCTTGGGTGTTGCGACCCGCTTCCCGGATGTCCTTCACGAAGGTCCGCACCATCTGGCCGCCGGCAGTGATGAGCATGATCTCATCCGTATCACGCACGGTGAGCGCCCCCACAACCACGCCGGTCTTCTCCGTGGTCTTCATGGTAATGATGCCCTTGCCACCGCGGGATTGGCTGCGGTATTCGTCGAACGGCGTGCGCTTGCCAATACCGTTGTCACCCGCGACCAGCAGCGTGGCATCCGGCACTACGAGCGCTTGGGCGACCACCTTGTCATCCTTTTCCAAGGTGATGCCCCGCACCCCACCCGCCGGACGGCCCATGGAACGTACGTCCTCCTCGTTGAAGCGAATGCTCATGCCGTCGCGAGTGATCAGCACGACCTCGTCATGACCGGTAGTGAGCTTCACGTCAATCAGCGTGTCTCCGGGTTCGATTCCGATGGCGATGATCCCGCCCTTGCGCACATTGCCAAACTCGCTCAGGGTAGTCTTCTTGACCGTGCCCAGTTGAGTCGCGAAGAAGAGCTCGCCCGGCTGCTGCCAAGTGATGTCTTCCTTGTTCGCGTCGGTCTTGGAGACGATGCGGATTAGGGCCGCAACCTTTTCGTCCGGCCGAAGCTCGAGCAAGTTCGCAATGCTCCGCCCCTTGGCTGCGCGGCCCATGTCCGGCACTTCATGCACGCGTTCGACGTAAGCCCGGCCGGTGTTCGTGAAGAACATCAGGTAGTCGTGGGTGCTGGCGGTGAAAAGATGTTCGATGAAATCCGCGGTTTCACCCTCCACGGCCGACACCTCGCGCGTGGCCATGCCAATCACGCCTTTGCCGCCACGCCGTTGAGCACGATAGGAACTGACATTCGTGCGCTTGATTAAGCCGTTGTGCGTCAGCGTGATGATGACGCCTTCGTTGGCAATCAAGTCTTCGATGGCAATCTCACCTTCGTCCGGCACCAAGTCGGTGCGACGTGGCGTGGCGTATTTCACCTTGATGGCCTGCAACTCGGCCTTGATAATCGCCATGACCCGGGCTTCCTTGGCCAAAATATCCATCAGGTCTTTAATCCGCTCCAACAGCGCCTTGTACTCCGCCTCGACCTTGTCAATTTCCAGGCCCGTCAACTGGTAAAGGCGCAGTTCGAGGATCGCGTCCACTTGCGCCTCCGAAAGGGAGTAACGCCCGTTCACCAAACGTTCCTCGCGGCGAAGCAGGATGCCCCACCTCTCTACCTGGGCCCGGCTCCATTCAAAGGCGAGCAGCTTGATGCGCGCCTCATCGCGGGTGCGGGAGTTGCGAATGATGCGGATGAATTCATCCAGGTTGGCCAGAGCGACCAGGTATCCTTCAAGCGCTTCCGCCCGCTCCTCAGCCTTGCGCAGCTCGAACTTTGTCCGCCGGATCACGACCTCTCGACGGTGTTCGATGTAGGCGTTGATGAGCTCCTTGAGGTTCAGCGTCTTGGGCCGGCCGTGGTCAATGGCCAGCGCGTTGACCGCGAAGCTCGATTCCAGCGCGGTGTGCTTGTAGAGGTTGTTGATGACGACCTTGGCGATGGCTTCGCGTTTGAGCTCGATCACCACGCGCGTGTTCTCGTCGGACTCGTCGCGGATGGCCGTGATATCGCCGATGATCTTCTCATTCACCAGCTCGGCGATGCGCTCGACGAGCAGGGCGCGGTTCACGTTATAGGGGATTTCCGTGACGATGATCTGCTGCTTGCCCCCCTTGAGCTCTTCGATGCCAAGCTTGCCGCGCACCTTGAGGCTGCCCTTGCCGGTCTCAAAGTAGTTTTTGATCCCCTCCAGACCGCAGAGCGTGCAGCCGGTCGGGAAATCGGGGCCCTTGATGAACTTCATCAGCGCCGGCAACTCGATACTTGGGTTTTCAATCTGCGCGCAAATGCCGTCAATAACCTCGCCCAGGTTGTGCGGCGGGATGTTGGTGGCCATGCCGACGGCGATGCCCGTGCCACCGTTGACCAGCAGATTTGGAAACGCAGCCGGGAAGACGGTC
>CAZWJC010000214.1:0-12695 GCA_964634255.1 uncultured Verrucomicrobiota bacterium
TTTCGCTGCCTGTCAGGCGATGGGTCTGAGATTGCGTGAGTTGTGGTTGGACGGGTGGTTGGGACTGCCAACACCATTTCCTGTCCGATTCCGACCCTCGCCTCCAAGTTTTGTTGCTTGAGCGACAAGGAGATGCGGTGTCGGAGCGGCGCAGTGTCAGTGAAACTGTCAGTCAAGCGGCCTCGGTTTTCACCACTGGCCACAACTCGACAGTACTGGCCCACCACTCGCCCACAACTGCCTCACGCAGCGTGTCCCGGCTGGCACACGATTCATAAGCACGAAAGCACTGTTTATGAATCAGCGGTATATCCTGTTCCTGCGCGCCGGCGTGTTCTATTACGAAGACCGCCAGAGCGGGAAACAACTCAGCCTTCGCACCAAGGACCGGGCGGAAGCCCTGACGTTGTTGCACGCCAAGAACGAGTCCACCCGGCAGCCCGCGCTCAATCTCCAGATGGCCCGCGTGTATCTCGGCGCTGCCGATCCGCTCGTGACCACGCGCACCTGGCAGACGGTCATGGACGAAATCATCCGCACCAAGACCGGCGCGAACCAAGCCCGCTGGATCACCTGCGCAAAATCCAAACAGTTCGATTCGATCCGCGCGCGCCGGCTCATCGAGACCCAGGCCGAGCATCTGCTCCACGTGTTGCAGGGCGGGAAAGTGTCCACGAACGTTTACTTGCGCCGCATGCACAACTTCGCCCTCGACATGAACTGGCTGCCCGCGTCGGTGATCCCGAAGCGCCAATGGCCGCCGGTGCGCTTCAAAGAGAAACGCGCCATCACATTGGAGGAGCACCAGCGGATTGTCGCCGCCGAAGTGAACCCCGAGCGAAAGGCGTTTTATCAGCTCTGCTGGCACTTGGGCGGCAGCCAGGGCGATCTGGCGTCGCTGAAGGGCGAAGACGTGGACTGGGCAAACGGGACGGTCAGCTTCTTTCGCAAGAAGACCGGCGTCCCGGTGGTGGTGCATTTGGGCAGGGAAGCGCTCCGCCTGCTCCAAGACCTGCCCAGCGAAGGCTTGCTCTTTCCCTATCTGGCCGGGGTGCGCCCCGGCGACCGGGCCACCGAGTTCGGGCAGCGCTGCCGTCGGCTCGGCATCAAGGGCGTCACGCTGCACAGTTACCGCTATGCGTGGGCTGAGCGGGCGAAATCCGCGGGTTACCCGGAACGGTTCGCGCAGGAAGCGCTGGGCCACAATAGCAAGGCCGTGCATCGCGCCTATGCGCGTCGGGCCTTGGTCAAAATCCCGTCCTTGGAAGAATACGAACAGCGTGCCGCCGCGCCGCAACTGGTGACGACGTAAACCCACGCAGCCGCTTCAACACAGCAGAATGCCACCCGACGTGGCGGGAGGTGGTTTTCGCCAAAACAACTTCGCCTGACGGCGCTCGTCGCTTGTCAGGCGGCCTTTACCTCAGTCAAAAACCGATGCTCAACGGCTGGGTCTCGAGAATCACAGGAAAGCACCGAAGACCGATGATTCGGGCAATCCGAAGACAGCGAAGGCTACGACAAGCCGCGGAAAGTCGGATGAGAATCAACCGCGTGATCTTGGTCGCCATCGACCGCGAAGACTCTCAGATACGAAGGTAAACAAACCTGTCCAATGAGAGACGAAGGTGTGTAGCCACAGGGCACTTCAAGAATCGTGCTTGGCCAGAACAGTAAGTGCGGCCAGAGGTTTAGCTCTGACCGCACTGCATCAATCAAGCGCAACCTAGCGAGGATTAATCAGCCGCCGTCCACCTACCAACAGCCCCCCTGCAAGTGCGAAGAGGAAAATGGTCGCTCCACCTTCAGGAACCGAAGCGGCGGGAGTTTCAAAGTCGTAGGTTTCAGAGAAATCGGGAACATTGATGCTGAGATTGTCGAAGAAACTATCGACACCCGGATTATAGGATCCCACGCCCATGTAAATCTGAGTCACGATGGTGGTGCTTGCGTCATAACCGGTGTCGCCGGTGCTGAAAAGACCCAACCACTCCGAAAGGGTGCGGACCGGCGGGCCACCAGCACTGCCAGGCTGGCCAAAAACGCCCGTGGTCCACCACGCCCCGGACTCGCCGGTGATGTTCTCTGTCAACCATTGGTCATGAACCGGATTGCCTCCTCCCTGCCAGTACGGTTCGTAAATCAACTCCCCATAACCATCATAGCCCGACGGCGTGTTAGGTCGCCAGAGGACAAGTTTCAGAGAAGGGGCTGCTGCGGCATTCATACCAGCATTGTAATGCTCGTAAGAAGCAGAGAAGGCCTCGACGAAATCGGCGTCGAAGAGCCAGGAAACGTTCATGCCCACCTCCGCCTTGTCATAGTTGGCGCTGCTGGTGGTCAAGCGCGCAGCACCAGTGGGTAGGCTGCCGCCGGCGGGGACACCGTCTTCAACGGAGGCGGTGCCGGCACCACGAGTGTTGTTGTCGTGCCACACGTAGAGCCCCTCAACACCGGGATTGGATGTGTCTTTGATGGAATCGACGGTCTGAACTGCTAAGAGCGTAGAGGAGATGGAGATAAGAACGACCGAGGAATGAACAAGTATTCGCATAATTGAATTAGGGTTTATTTGCAACAAACGCCGCGATGTAAGCAAGGCGTGCACCAGACACGTTTTGGGTGTTATGAAGTCCAATTAGTATGTTGCTTGTTAGTGATGTACAATGGTCTGTATGATGTCATTAGACTTCCGTATGCAGTCATTGTGTAAACTTGCCCGACGCAACCTGCAGGAATGCGGAGGGGCTTGCCTGCCCCAAACCCCGCGCGAAAGGGGCGCACCTCTCTCGACTCCGACGCCCTCCTACTATGCGGCAACCGCGCTTGGAACCACCACTCCACCGGCCAGCGCCTGGCAGTTCTTCTTGGCGTTCTGATGGCGCCAGTATTGGTTGATGGTTTGCGTCATCTTGATCAGCCACGCCCGGTCTTTGCACCGCTCCAGCAGCTCCGCCGTGGCGAAAAACTTGATCCCGTTGGGCGGTGGATTGCCCAGGGGCTTCAACAACTTTGCCGCCACCAGCACCGGCACATCGTGCGGCGGGCAGTTCAGCACCCACGCCGCTTGTTCCACCGTCAAGCGCGCGGGCAACTGGCCCAGCAGGGCCAGAAAGCGTTGTTGATCCTCGCTCATGTTCAACTTCAGCAACTGCCCGTCACCGGGTTGGTTCTCACCTCTGCCGGCAACAACGCGTCCAACGCTGGCTCACTTGCACGCCACCGTAGCGCAAACTGCAAACACAGGTGGCAGTTCACCCCCTCCTGCGTCTCTGCCATCGGCCAGTCCATCGCGAACCCGTGCGGGCTCATCCCGCTGGGCAGTGACACGGCGTGAACCGTGCCGGTTTCCACATTCTTAAATGCTCGCCACATACAATCTTCGATTTCGGTTTGTGCCTCCGTCTCATCAGGGCATAGGAAATCTTCAAGCAATCCCTGTCAGCCCACCCCGCGCTCCGCGCGGGGTGGCCTGGCAGGGAACTGCGTCCCCGGTGACAACTGGCAGTGTTGCCGCAGCCTGGACGATGCTAGCGCCCCGTCTGGCAGCGTTTACGGCCCGTCTGGGCTGGTCTCTAGCCGGCTGCCAACTGTCGAGGCGGTGTGCGCTGTTATCGCCAGCACAGGGACCACCTCCCGGGAGATCGTCTTACTCCGCTTCGCGTTGTCCTGGATGGCGTCTCTGTCCTATGCACCGCCGACCTTCAATCACGCGGAAGATCGACTCGGACAGCATGACGTCGCAGTGTCCCCCAAACTTGCGCGTCTCATAATCGTCCCCGCCGGCCCGCCGATACTCGGCTTCAGCGCCCTTGAGGACATAGCCCACCCCATCCAGGCATGGACTATAGACGGTGACGCGCGCCATCCCGCCCCCAAGCCCCTCCCAAATCCGCATGAAGGAGAAACAAGTGGCGGTCGTGCGCGCGTGTTGGGGAAACCCCGCGATAAGCGCGTGGTAGTGAATGCGGCCCGTGGCCTCGCCACGTTCGGTCCGCAGGCACCAAATCAGTCGATTGAAATGAACCCCGAATCCCTTCGCCTGTCTCCGCAGCAACGCGAAGAACAGCTTGATCCGAACCGCTTCCGTCAGCTTCGCACTCTTGAACGTGAGCGACGCGAAGAATTGCCATTCGATCAAGGACAGGGCGTAGAGTTCGGGGTTCATTCAAGGGTTTCAGTTCTTGCCTTCGGGGCCGGTGATAATGGCACCGCGCGCGCGCAGACGACCGCCGAAGGGCATCAGTTCGCGCACCCCAATGACAATCTGCTTGTCCTGGAGTTTGCCGGCGAACTTGCCTTTCTCGTCTTCGCTCAGGGTGTAATCAAACGGCATGAGCAGGCGATAGCCGGACGGGTCAACGTCCTGGCAGGTGATAACCTGGTTTTTGACCAAACCTTTCTTCCCGATGTACTCATCGGGCCGATCCGAGGTGACTAGTACTTTTAACTGCATCTTTCTTCCTTTGGCTTCACTGCGCGAGCGGTGGCGCCACGACCTTTCGCCGTTGAGGTTCACAACGATCTGTCCGGTGATTACTCCAGCGGCGCTGGACAAGGCGTGCGGAGGTGCCGATGACCGCCTTGCAGCGTTCACTCAGCGTTTCAATGTGAAGGTTGAAGTTCACGCGCTGACTCTAGCGCGCGTATGAAGTCTGTCAGGAGATTGGGACCGGCAGCATGAGGTCCCGTCCCAGATTATTGCTTCGCAACTCGTGGTGGCGGCCCAGGTGGCCGTTTTGAGGTAAGGCCCAGTCGCTCCCTTCGCTTCTTGATGAAATCGGCTGTTAGCCTGAACCCCGGCGCAAGCCACTTCCAGACACGTCTCCAGACGGACTCGGAAAGCTGTTGGGCCGTCATTTCGTTATACCGGCTGCGCAACCAGTTCAAGGCGAGTTCATGATTGATGGGATCAAGTTGCCGCCGCGGTTCACGCATCACTTCGGCAAACTCACACATCCACTCCGTCCCAACTGGATTGGTTCTCTGCCACGCCCGGACCTCGTCTTCGGTGAAATAATGCGCCAGTTCCGCAAAGAACGACTGCACCGCATGACGCTCGACAAACTCACGCTTGCTCGGATCTTTGGTCGCGTTCGCAATTTTAATCAGCTCAACGGTCTTGGGTTGGAGTTCTCCCATCACTTTCAGCCGAGCGTGGTAGACATCATATTCGTCCGTTAACCGTGGGTCGGGTTCAGACTGGTAGTTCGGGTAGTTGTCCTCAACAAACTGGTAGTCTTCTTCCGGCGCGTCGTAACATTGGAGCAGCAACCGTGCGTCGTGCGGGGTCATTTCGTTGAATCTTTGCATCTCCTCCATGCTTCTTCTCGCGTCTTCTTCGCTGCATTCCGGACGCAAAAAAGTGATGTCGCCTTGCTTTTGGTGACCGTCCTCGTATTGAAACCACTGCACCACGGCCCACACCTCCACGTCCGGACCAAGATCGCTCCAGAGGGGTTCAGAATTGGGATCGTCCCGGTCTGTCGTTGCTTCGCCGGCCTTGATCTTGCCGTAGCCGTAAAAGACGCGAACTGCCGGCACCGGCACGAGCTGGAAATGATCCCGACATTCGATCAATCGAACGCCTGCAAATGGCGGAATGTACTTCTGAGCCGATGACTGCGACATGTGTCTCTCCAGTGCCCGTATCCTAATCCCATCGAAGCCGGCTGTCGTCATCAAACTCAAGAACTGCCGCCGCAGCCAGAATCCGCCCCCATTCCGCCTCCGGACCAGACAACCGCTGGAAGAGACGCCTAAATTTCATTTTGAGTGTGGCCAAAACCGGCGACGCTCTGTAGTCTCCCGTCCGAAGGAATCCGAATGCGGCTGCTATGGGGACAATCCGGCGTAGCCTCCTCCGATTGTGGCATCCTGGAGGGCGCAGTTGATTTTTCCCCCGCAGATCCAACGCTCCCAGACTTCTCCCAGCTTCCGCACATAAGCGGCGAGAACATGGAAAGCAAGACATGCCGATTGTTGCCTTGGCGAACAGCAGAAGCCGACGGGGTGAAGAGTAACAACTATCTTTTTTCACCCGGAACAATTCTCTATTCTAAGATTCGACCCTATCTGCGCAAAGCGGTGTTCGTTGATTTTCGGGGAGTTTGTAGCGCGGACGTTTATCCGATTCGCGTGAAGAGCCCGATGCTTGAGCCCCAATTCGTGAAGTGGGCGTTAATCGCTGAGCCGTTCACGGAATATGCAAATCGTTTGTCAGGACGGACTCGAATGCCAAAACTAAATCGCAAACAGCTTTTTGGTTTTAATTTTACGCACCCGCCCCTTGCAGAGCAGCGCCGGATCGTGGCCGAGCTAGACGCGTTGCAGGCGGAGGTGGACGCGCTGAAGCGCCTGCAAGCCGAGACCGCCGCCGAACTGGACGCCTTGCTCCCCGCCCTCCTCGACCGCGCCTTCAAAGGAGCACTGTGATTTAGCGATGCATTCACAAGCTCCAGATGGTGTCGCAATTGATGCCGCGATGACACACGCGTTTGAACGCCAGGCTTTTCGGGAAGGTTTCATCACCGCCAAGTCAACTCCCCCGGGATTTTTGCCGGAACAGCCATCTGCAATCGAGTCTGCAAATCTAGAACAAGCACTCTGTTCCTTGGTAATTTTCGGCAAATTGTATTTGGATTCTCTAGCGTGTATCGGAAATACGATGTGTTTGCAGGCAGATCCTCCAAATGAGGATTGTTGTTTGAACTACACGCGACTTTGGCAGGAAGGACTTATCGCTTTCGGTGAACACGGACGGATTAGACGCGAGCCGCAGACAGAAACGGCACTGCTTGGGCAGGAGAGCATACTACTTGACTACGAAGGTCTTTCAGCTTACGCGCCCTTGATAAAGGACTTCATTTTAGTCAACGGGACTCACCGTGAAGTCGTTGCTTTCGAGAAGCTCTTGCCTACGCTCTTGGGTATGACCCGCGCACTTGCGTCGGATGACCTATCTGACGAGTATGTCTTCACCAGCGTGATGGCCGAGCTTACGACGAGGCATCCTGATTTGTATTATGTCTTGGACGGCCATGTTTATGATTTCTTCCGACTGATACGAACATCCGAAAAGAACGGTTGCCCAATCCGCTCAAACTGCCGGCAAGTGAATTCCCCACGCGAGGACCGATTTGCTCATTCGGAATCGGCCTTCCGGCTTTACCAGGTTGTATTGGAAGAGCATTGCACATTTCCATATCCACGAACCGTCGCGAGCGCCTTGAAGCTCAGCCGCGACAAGCGGGTAATGAGTTTTCGCCACCAGCTTTTCCGCTGGTCTGAAGACGTCTTGAAGGGCGCAAGCGATGAACCCAAAGTCCGGCTTGAGATTCGTAAAACCAAGAAGGACCTAGAGCGTCTGGATACATACAAGACCGCAGGCCGGATTCTGACCTTCTTGAGTCTGCCGCTAACGATTGCAGGTCTCTTAACTGGGCTGCCACTTGGATTGTCACTTTTGCCCGTCGGGCCGTTGATGACGATTGACGCAATGCGCCGCGAAAGGCAACACGCATGGCTGATGTTTGGGAAAACTTGAAAGCGCGATGAACCGCCTCTACGAAGGTCTTCGAATCGTGGCCGAGCTGGACGCGCTGCAAGCGGAGGTGGACGCGCTGAAGCGCCTGCAAGCCGAGACCGCCGCCGAGTTGGACGCCCTGCTCCCCGCCCTCCTCGACCGCGCCTTCAAAGGAGAACTATGAGTCAGAACGGCATGACCATCCTGCTCGACTTCGATGGGACGCTCATCGATCAGCGGCGTCGGGAGGCGCTTGCGAAGCTCGCGCTTCGCCATGCCCCAGGGCGTGCGCGCGCTCTGGCCAAGCGCTTGTTTGACGATGACCGGTTCCTATGCCGACACGAGATTTACGATCGCACCTGGCTGTTTCGCTGTTTTTCCAAGGAGTTCGCCAACGAGCCGTCAAATAAGCTCTGCACCGCGTTCTGGGAAATCGTCACCGAGTTGCAGGAACCGCTGGCGGGTTTCGACGAAGCGATCCTTGGGCTGCGGCGGCAGAGGCATCGCCTATACTGCGCCACCGACACCGACGGGCCGCATCTGGGGAAGCGCAAGCGGGTGAAGAAACTGGAGGTTTCTTTCCAAAAGCAGTTCGGCAAGGTGTTGTTCGACGATGTATTCATCGGCTCAGAAACGGTCGGCAAGCGTTTCAAGAAAGTGGCTCCCGCCAAAGGCGGACTGGGATTCATCGAGTTTATTCTGAAAGAGACGGGCACCAAGCCAAGTGAGTGCGTGATGGTCGGTGACAAGGCGGAGACGGATCTGCTACCGGCCTGTGCGCAGGGCATTTCGACCATCTTGGTGCCAAACGCCGATTATCCCTGCGATTGGCCCGTGCGAGTGCAATCCCTACGTGAGTTACCAGACCTCGTGGAAGCGCTGCGCTTTGGCGTGTTTGTCAGCTATTGTCACGATGACGAGCCTTTTGTCCGACGCGTGGAGAAGGCGCTGGCGAGAGAGGGAGTCAAACTGTGGCGCGACAAACGCGATGCCTACGTTGGCGATGAGTTGGAGAGGACGATCGTCACTGCAATTCAGTCGAATCCCGGCTTTCTAGTGGTGCTCACCCGGAAGTCTATCCAATCCGAATGGGTGCAGCGGGAGATCGCGCTAGCCGCCAAAGGCAAAAGCTGGATTCTCCCCATCGTTGCCGAGAAAGGCGTAGAATTGCCCGCAGAAATTGCTAGACTCATTCATGCGGATTGTAGCGGCGACCGGTTTCGCGAAGGAATGCTCCGGGTGATGGCCGCCATCAGGAAAAGGAGGGCCGGTTGAAATCCGGAGACACCGCGTCGAAGCGCCTGCAAGCCGAGACCGCCGCCGAACTGGACGCCCTGCTGCCCACGAGCCTCGAACCCGCCTCCAAAGGAGAAGTGTGACATGGGTTCCAGCCAAGAACCTCCAACTCAACTCGAAAGGAGAATGCTTGCACTGGCTCTCATGCAAGCGTTGCAGATGTGGAGCGATTCGCGGTACCAAGTGTTTCTTGCCTGGGCAAAGCCGGGCGAACTCACTGAAGAATGGTTCAATTGGTTTGTGGGCGCATGGAATGTTGCGCGAAGCATCAGGAATGGACGGAAGCCGCTGGTGCGGAAGTATTTTGACCACGACTTCCGCGAAGCCCTTTCCCTCGAAGATTGCACGAAGTGTGTGGATACCGCTGCGCTGCACATCCAGCGGCAGGGCTGGAGTTCGCGCGGATGTCTTCCCGTATCACTGGTCTCCAAGGTTGCGTTCTTCCTCCGTCCAGAGAGGTTCGTTCCGCTCGACCGGTTCTCGTTACATGGGCTCAGTCTCTTGTGTGGCGACAATGCCTCCGGCGAGTTGAACCGAAACTCCTATGAAGCCTATCTGCGCAGATTTGACGAGCAGTGCGGCCGTTTTGAATCGCAATTGAATGCGGCCCTAAAGGAACAGTGGGTTGTTGATATGGCCGATTGGCTCGGTTGCCCTCGCGCTGCCCTGGCTTCACCTGCGATGCGCCGAAAGCTGTTCGACGACTACCTTATGCACAGCGCCGGCTATCGCACATGAGCATGAACTACCTCCTGACCAAGGCTGCCGGTCGGCAGGCCCAGCACGGCTCATTGGCAGCCCTGCTCCCCGCCCTCCTCAACAGCACTTTCAGCGATAGACTATGAGACGACGCGCCTTGGGCAAAACTGCAGTACAGGTTTCCGTGCTGGGCATCGGCGACATCGCCGACCGCGCGGTGTCACTGCACCAATGTGTGGCCACGCTACGTCGCGCGATGGACCACGGCCTGAACCTGGTGGATACCGCCCCGGGATACGAAAACGGTTACAGCGAACAGATCGTCGGCATGGCCTTGAAAGGCCGGCGCGACGGGATGTTCGTCATTGGTAAGGTTGACGATCTCCCCGGCCCCGTGGCGCCACAAGTGGACGCCAGCTTGCAGGCGCTGGGGATAGACACCGTGGATTTGTTCGTCTTCCACGCGGTATCGAAGATGGCGGACTGGGAACGCATCGCCGCGGTGGGGATGGCAGAACTGGCCACCTGCCAGGCGGCGGGCAAGATGCGCTTTCGCGGCATTTCCAGCCATCACCCGGACGTGCTTCGGGCTGCCATCGACAGTGGCCTGTGCGATGTGGTCATGTTCCCGGTCGGGCCGTTTGTGGATCGCCGATATGTGGCGGAAATCCTCCCGCTGGCCCGGCGGAAGGGCGTGGGCACGGTGTGTTTCAAGACGTTTGGAGCTGGCAAGTTGCTGGGGGACACAACCGGTTACAACCAGCCGTTGGAAGTGCGGCCACGAGGCAAGTTTAGTTCCGGAGGCAGGGAATCCTCGGCGGAACCCCAACTCCCGCGGTTGAGCGTGGCGGATTGTCTGCATTACACGATGACGCTGGATCCGGACGTCACGTTGCTGGGCATGAGCTTCCCGAACGAACAGGACGCCGTGTTCACCGCCTATGAGTCGTTTCGTCCGTTGAGCCCGGAGAGGATGAGCGCAATTGAGAGCGAAGCTGTTCGGGCCATTGCCGGCAAGGGGAGCTGCTGGTGGAATCCTCCGGAGGCAGGGACATGAAGGGTCTGCAAACCGAGTCAGAGCAGCGCCCGTGGCCGAGTGTGGACGCGCTCTTCCCCAGCAGACTCGGCAGCGCCTTCAAAGGAGAATTATGACCACCGACACCGTCACACGAACGAACTACATTTACGTGGATTACGAGAATGTGCAGGTGGTGGATCTCAGTCTCATCGTTGGCAAGCCGGTGAAAGTGTATCTGGTGGTGGGACAGCGGCGGAGGACGCTCCCATCCGCTCTGGCCCGGCAAATCCACCAGTATCATGATCAGGTGGAGTGGATTGAATCGGAAGGGGCGAGCAGCAATGCCCTGGACTTGGTACTGGCGTATCATGTCGGACACCAAGCCAAGGCCGATCCGCAGGGATATTTCCACATTCTGGCCAAAGACAAGGACTACGACCCGCTGATCCAGCACTTGCGGGCTCAGGGGATTCTGGCCAGCCGGGATGACGAGTTCGCCAAGATTCCCGTTTTGGTCAGCGTGGGCCGCCTGACACTCGATCAGCGTGTTGACTTGGTGGTTGAACGATTCAAGAAGAACAAAGTCAGCCGGCCCACCCGGAAGAAATCGCTGCTGACGACCATCCACGCCTTTTGCCGGAAAGAACTGGCCGCTGCCGAGGTCGAGCAAATCGTGACCACCCTGGCCAGCCGGAAGCTGATCGAATTGACGCCCCAAGGCGGCGTGACTTACCGGATATGAGCGCCAGCCCCCCCTGACGGGCCACCGTGATCGAGGTTATGCACTTTTTAGCCGGCGCAGGAATTCCGCCGGACTGACAATCGGGATGTCGCGGAAGTGTCGCAGCGGCAGCAGGTGCTTCTTGTCCCCGCTGACGATGAAGTCCGCTTCGCCCGCCAGCGCACATTCCAAGACCATTTCATCGGCAGGATCAGGCGTGGCGCCGGTGGCGCGTTCCGTTGGGAAAACCAGTTCCGCCGATTCGGCCAACGCATCCGCCCAGGGCACATACGCCCGCTCCGGGTAATCCAGCCGCAATTCCTCGATGGTTTCTTGGTATTCGGCAAGCAGCGCCGCGCTGACCACGGCTTCGCATTTCGCCTCAGCCCACAACGTCAGGCATTCAAAGGGCGTGCCCCGCCAGAAGCTCGCGCTCGCGACGACGTTCGTGTCGAAAACCACCCTCATTGCTTCCGGCGGCTCCGGACGCGTTGGATGGCGTTGGCAACGGCGGTTTCATCGGCAGGAGTCATCTCCGGCAAGTCCTGGCCTCCCAAAATCAGCGACCGGACCCGTGCCGGTGTCAGGGCCCGGCGCTTGCGCATGACAATCAACCCGTGGGCATAGCCCACGTCGAGTTGATCCCCCGCCCGAATCCGGGCTTGCTCACGGATGGCCTCTGGAATCACGGTCTGGCCTTTGACAGAGACGGTCGCAATCATGCGGTAAGCCTAGCCTTACCCTGCAAGGAATCAAGCTCAGACGCAACAACCGCCCAATGGGAGGTCGCCTTTTCCCCTGGCTGCGTGTGAGCGGCCAGCTTCCGTTTCGGCGACGCTTCTCCTGCGTCCGAGGCTGGGCCTCCATGGAACTGCCCGCACACACTCCGCCCCCGATTCCCGTCTGACCTCTGCCCGTCCACTCGCCGGGTCGCTCCCGGTCAGAAGTCCGAGCAAGCTTACGTCACCGGCGTCAGACTGCGCCCCGGCCCGGGCTGGGCTGCTCCGGTTACGATGCTCGTCCCTGCGCGTCTGGACCTCCGCAACCCACCCCAGCCCGGTTCGCAGACTGCCGCCGGGCATTGGCCACCTGACTCCGGCGGTTTCAAGCTGTTCCACGCCACTCCCCGCCGCCGCCGCTGACGACCTCCCGCCCGCCACCCGCGGCTCCAGTCCGCTCCATTCCACAGCTCAAAACCACCGGAGACAGGTCCCGACGGATGCTCAACTGTCATGCCGGCTGCTAAAAGACCACGGACCTCAGCCCGCACGCCAGCCTCGCCCGCAACGCGGAAATGGTCGTGGAGATTGAGCGTTTTCAGGACTTGTCGCTACTGCCCGTTCGTCCCCGTTCCGTCGCCCTCACGGCCTCGCCAAAAAACCCAGCCCGCCCCGCGTGGTGCCCTCCGGAGACTCCTCCCACGGGGGAGGGCTGGC
>CAZWJC010000215.1:0-12619 GCA_964634255.1 uncultured Verrucomicrobiota bacterium
GCGGCGTCTCGGCAGAGCGCCGCCATAGTCTAGCGTCCAAGTTTGCGGCGCTCTGCCGAGCGCCGCTACGTCCAATGAAATCCACCGTCGCCAAGTCTTCCTTCGGCAAGCTGCCTTCCGGCAAATCGGCCGACCTGTTCACGCTCACCAACAAGCACGGGCTCGTCGCCAAGGTCACCAACTACGGCACGATCCTCACCGAACTGCACGTGCCCGATCGCAAGGGCCGGCTTGGCGATGTCGTGCTCGGCTTCGACAACCTGGAGCAATACCTCAAGGGCCATCCCTACTTCGGCGCGACGTGTGGGCGCGTGGCGAACCGCATTGCCGGCGGCCAGTTCACGCTCGACGGCAAGCTGTATTCGCTCGCCGTCAACAACGGCCCGAACGCGCTCCACGGCGGGTTGATCGGCTTCGACAAGGTGCTGTGGAAGGCCACGCCGCTCCAAGGGGCGACCGTGCGCTTCGATTACACCAGCGCCGATGGCGAGGAAGGCTACCCCGGCAAGCTCGCCGTCACGGTCATCATGAAGCTGACCGACGCCAACGAGTTTCTGATTGATTACACGGCGACGACGGCGAAAGCCACTCCGCTGAATCTCACGAACCACACCTACTTCAACCTGGCGGGGCAGGGCGACATCAAGGGCCACCAGCTCATGATCGCGGCGGATTACTTCACGCCCAAGAGCCCAACCGACGTGCCGACCGGCGAAGTCCGGCCCGTCGAAGGCACGCCGCTGGATTTCACGAAGCTGACGCCCATCGGGGCGCGGTTTGCGAAACTCGGCGGCAAGCCCCAGGGCTACGACCACAACTTCGTCCTGCGCGGCGACGAGACGAACTCCGGCGCGCCGGCGTTTTGTGCCCGCACCGTCGAGCTGAAGTCAGGCCGCGTCATGGAGGTCTTCACCACCGAGCCGGGCGTGCAGCTTTACACCGCCAACTGGCTGGACGGCTCGCTCAAGGGCAAGGGCGGCATCGTTTACGAACAACACGCTGGCCTCTGTCTGGAGACGCAGCACTTCCCGAACTCGATCAACATCCCGCATTTCCCGAACTCGGTCCTGCGCCCGGGCGAAACCTATCACCAGTTGACCATCCACCGGTTCTCAGCCATCTGTTAGGCCACTCGACGCGCCATGACCCGTGAAGCGTTCAAGAAGCATATTGATGAGACGATTGAGAGCATCATTCAGGAGGCTGAGAGTCGTTCTGGTCGCACGTTTCCTCGCCGCTACTGTTTCGGATTTGTTAAGCCGAGCCGTGTCCACACTGAGCAGGAGCAGGTATCGGAGTTTCTCGCGACCGAGATTTTCGTTGATGAGGACCACATATATCCCTGCTTTGACCTCATTCTTGGAGACATTCTCGACGACGGCAGACTCCTGTTTGTCGGCTATCGCGCCGGATACGCGCCGCGTCCGTGGGGCAAGAATTGGAGTGGCAGAGACGGGCCATTCGTTCGGATGTTTGGCCAGGAATTTTTAGACAAGACAGGAATCAAGATGTGACCCAGTGACCTAACCGAAGCGCTGCGGCGCAACGCCGCCCCATTGGGCAGTCGGGCGATTCGGGAGATCTGTCAGCGGTTGCTTGGCGAATACGACACGAAAACATGACAACACGACGATGCATCACCTTGTGCGCGCTGGTGGCGACTCTGTTGGCCAGCGGAGTGCCGGCCGCCACCGCTGAGGAAAGTGGCGGCGCCGTTCAGACGGCTATCGGCAGCACAACGATCAGCGGCTACGTGGATTCATCGGTTTGCGGCCGAATTTTCCGAAGGATATGGCTGCGCGGATTCTTCCACGGGCTCAGAATTCATGTCTGGTGATGGGCCTTCGGGAGGGCTACCCAACGATGTACCACCTACCAACTTCTGACCACTGACTACTGACTGACACACATTTCACGTTTCAAGCATTACGAATTACGCATTATGACACTCCAAGAACTCGCTCAACAAACCGCCGCTGACTTCCAGAAGACCTTCAACCGCGAACCGCAGTGGATCGCCGCCGCGCCCGGGCGCGTGAACATCATCGGAGAACACACCGACTACAACGACGGCTTCGTGTTCCCGATGGCCATCGAGTGCTACACCGTCATCGCCGCCGCGCCGAACGGTTCGGACAAGATCACGCTTCGCAGCGCGTCGGGCAGCGGCGTCGCCACCGTGGACCTCGCGCAGCCGCTCAAGCCCGGCCCAAAAGGCTATTGGGCGAATTACCCGATGGGCGTCATCGCCGGCTTCGTCGCGCGCGGGCTCAAACCGGTGGGTTTTGACGCCGTGATGATTTCCACCGTGCCGCTGGGCGGCGGGTTGTCCAGCAGCGCCTCGCTCGAAGTCGCCACCGCCACGCTGCTCGAAGCCGTCACCGGCCAGACGCTTGATCCCGTGGAGAAGGCGTTGCTCTGCCAGAAGGCCGAGCACGAATACGCCGGCATGCCCTGCGGTATCATGGACCAGTTCGTGTCCACGCTCGGCAGGAAGGATCACCTGCTCCTGCTCGATTGCCGCACGCGCCAGACCGAGCTCGTGCCCTTCAGCGATCCGACGATCTCCGTGCTGATCACCAACACGAACGTGAAGCACGAGTTGACCGGCAGCGAGTATCCGACGCGCCGCAAGCAGTGCGAAACCGCGGCCCAGATTCTCGGCGTGCCCTCGCTCCGCGATGCCACGGCGGACCTGCTCGAAAAGAATCGCAGCAAGATGGAAGACGTGGTCTTCCGCCGCGCGCGGCACGTCATCGGCGAAATCGCCCGCACGACAGCCACCGCCGCCGCCATCCGCAAGAGTGACTGGGCGACCGTTGGGCGGCACATGTACGCCAGCCATTACTCGCTCAAGGAAGATTACGAAGTGAGCTGCGGTGAACTGGACGCCATCGTCGAGATCGCGCAGAGCATCGGCCCGAAGGGCGGCGTCATCGGCTGCCGCATGACCGGCGGCGGTTTCGGCGGCTGCACCGTGGCGCTGGTCAAGACCGACGCGCTGGAAGCCGTGATGAAGAAGATCGAAACGGAATACCCGCAGCGCACGAGCGTGATGCCGATCATGTTTGTCTCGCGGCCCGGCGCCGGCGCGACGCTGATCAAGGGGTGAGGCTGAAACGCCGAATGAGCAGCGCCCAAACCTGCGTAGCGGCGCGTCGGCAGAGCCGGTAGGACTTGGTGGAGGCTCGCCAAGGCACACCGAACACACTCATGAAATGGATCGTCATTGCCATCAATCTCGCCGCGGTCTGCGTATTCGTCGGGCTTCGACAGTATGCGCATGGGTATCACAATGTGGACGTCGAAGATGCCTATCAGGGACTCATCAGCCGAGCATTGCTCGACGATGCTGAGGCTGCGGAATATGCGCAGGCCCACAACGGTTGGCATCCGAAAGAACGGCTGCGGTCTATTGGACACCCCGACGGTTTCGTTCAGGTGCTCTTTGTTGGCGGCGTCGCAGTATGCTTGATCAACTCAGCAGCGGTTCTCTTGTTGACCAGAAAGAGAAGCATACATTTAGGGAGTTAGAGGACAGATCGCACACATGAGTTTCCATCCCGAAGAGCATCCACATCGCCGGCTCAATCCGCTGCTAGGGCAGTGGGTGCTGGTTTCCCCGCATCGCACCAAGCGTCCCTGGCTGGGCCAGGTGGAGAAAACGCCGCCGGAGAATCGGCCGAGCTACGATCCCGGCTGTTACCTTTGCCCGGGTAACAAGCGCGCTGGCCATCACCACAATCCGAAGTACGACGCGACGCTCGTTTTCACCAACGACTTCTCCTCGCTGCTTCCCGACACGCCGTCGGCGAAGAGTCATCCGGAGGAACTGCTTCGCACTGAACCGACACGGGGCGAGTGCCGCGTGATCTGTTTCTCGCCACGCCACGACCTGACCCTGGCGGAAATGCCGGCGGCGGACATCCGCAAGGTCGTGGATGTCTGGGCGGAACAGATCACCGATCTCGGCCAGCGGTATCGCTGGGTGCAGGTCTTCGAGAACAAGGGCGCGATGATGGGTTGCTCGAATCCGCATCCGCATGGTCAGGTTTGGGCGGGCGATTTCCTCCCGAACGATCCCGCCGCCGAAGACTGCACGCAGCGCGAGCATTGGCAAAAGCACCGCTCGCTGCTCCTGCTCGACTACGCCAAGCGGGAGTTGACCGATCAAAAGCGCATCGTGGCGCGCAACGATCACTGGCTGGTGATAGTGCCATTCTGGGCGGTGTGGCCGTTTGAGATGCTGCTCCTGCCGCTGCGCCCAGTGCAACGCCTGCCGGACTTGAATTCCGCCGAGCGCGATGCATTATCCGAGATCCTGCGCAATGTTTTGACCCGCTACGACAACCTGTTTGAGGTGTCGTTCCCGTATTCGATGGGCTGGCATGGCGCGCCGACCGCGTCGGGCGATTGGTCGCACTGGCAGTTGCACGCGCACTTCTTCCCGCCGTTGCTGCGCTCGGCGACCGTGAAGAAATTCATGGTCGGCTACGAGATGCTGGCGGAAGCGCAACGGGATTTGACCGCCGAGCAGGCCGCGCAACGCTTGCGCGACGTGCCGTCGGTGCATTACAAACAGCGGAAGTAACAGTCGCGGGTTGAGAACCGCAGAGACGCGATAGACGCAGAGGCAAAAGACGCGCGGAAGCGCGGCTTGGGCGGACCGCGACCGGTCCCCGGTCGCAGCGGTTTGAAGCTGAAGGAAACGCAGTTTGATGCGGAGTCCGGCTGCAATTGAACGTGCTGCGGGCGGGGACCGCCCGCGGTCCGAAACCGAGCGGAGCGAGCGGGCTTCGGTGATTCGCAGTGCTGCGGTGGGTTGATATTCGCGGAGCTTTCCTCTGCGTGCAACGCGTCTCGGCGGTTGAGTTTTTGAGTTTGTTTGAGAAGTCCTTTGGCCACGTGTCAGCAATGATCTTGAAGACCATGAAGACAATGAAACTCCGTATCAGCAGTGTTCCGGCGCTCGCGTTGGTCCTGGCAGGCTGGGTGCCGACCGTTCTCGCCCAAGACGCAGCGCTCAAAGACTGGCAAAACCCTCGCCTCACCGGCGTGAACAACCTGCCGCCCCACGCCACGATGGTGATTTGTCCAGACGCCAAGACCGCGCTCAAGATCGGCGTGGCGGCAAACGCCGAGCGGAGCAAGTCGCCCTTCTACCGCTCGCTCAACGGCAAGTGGAAGTATCATTACGCCCAGAACCACGCCGGGCGCGTGCCGGATTTCTGGAAGCCGGAGTTTGACGACTCTAAATGGACGACGATCCCAGTGCCGGCAAACGTCGAGAAGCACGGCTTCGGCATCCCGATCTACGTGAACATTCAGTATCCGTGGGCCAAGCCGTGGGAGCCGCCCTTCGTGCCGGAGAACGACGTGAACAACACGGTCAACTCCTACCGCCGCACCTTCACCGTGCCGAAGGATTGGTCGGGCCGCCGTGTGCTCATCACGTTCGATGGTGTCAACTCGTTCTTCTACCTCTGGGTCAACGGGCAGAAGGTCGGCATGGGCAAGGACAGCCGCACGCCGGTGGAGTTCGACCTCACGCCGTTTGTGAAGCCCGGCGAAAATCTGCTCGCGGTTGAGAACTTCCGCTGGTGCGACGGCTCGTATCTGGAGGACCAGGATTTCTGGCGCATGAGCGGCATCTTCCGCGACGTCTATCTCTGGTCGCCGGCGGACCTGCACATCCGCGACTTCGAAGTGAAGACGGATCTCGACGCGCAGTATCGCGATGCGAAGCTCAGCATTGCCGTCACGCTGGAGAACAAGTCCGCCCAACCGTCGCCCACCACGGTGGAAGCCGCATTGCTGGATGCTGGTGGCAAGGAGATCGCCAAACCGAAGATTCAGATGCGCGTCGCGCCGGATGGCAGCGGCAGCCAGGCCGAGATTTCGCAGAGCATTTCCAATCCGCTGAAGTGGACCGCCGAGACGCCGAACCTCTACAAGCTGCTTCTCACGTTGAAAGATGGCGCGGGCAAGGTTCTGGAAGTTATCCCGGTGAACGTTGGTTTCCGCAAGGTCGAGATCAAGAACGGCGACCTGCTCGTCAACGGCCAGCGCGTTCTCTTCAAAGGCGTGAATCGGCATGAGATCCATCCGGACCTCGGCCAGGCTGTGAACGTCGCCGGCATGATCCAGGACATCTTCGTGATGAAACAGAACAACGTGAACGCCGTTCGCACCTGCCATTACCCGAATCACCCGGCGTGGTACGACCTCTGTGACCAATATGGGCTTTACCTGATTGACGAGGCGAACATCGAGAGCCACGGCATGGGCTACGGCGACAAGACGCTCGCGAAGCGCGAGGATTTCGCCGCCGCCCACATGGACCGCACCGTCCGCATGGTCGAGCGCGACAAAAACCATCCGTCCGTCATCATCTGGTCGCTCGGCAACGAAGCCGGTGACGGCCCGAACTTCGAGGCCACGTCCGCTTGGATCAAGCAGCGCGATGCCGGCCGCCCGGTGCACTACGAGCAGGCGGGCCGCAAACCGCACACGGACATCATCTGCCCGATGTATCCGCCGCCGCGGGAATTGGAGCGGTATTCCAGCCAGCCGCAGACGCGGCCCTACATCATGTGCGAATACGCGCACGCGATGGGCAACAGCTCGGGCAACATGTGGCTTTACTGGGACTTGATCTACAACCGTCCGCATCTCCAGGGCGGCTTCATTTGGGATTGGGTGGACCAAGCGCAACGCAAATCTGTGCCGGCACAGGTTTCGGTGACAGATCTCAGCAAGAACGCGCTCGTTTGTCGCATTGAGAAGCCCGTGAACGTGGATGACCTGCAGGCCGGAGCCGTCCGTGTGCCAGAGCATGATTCGCTGAACATCGCCGGCCCGCTCACGCTCGAAGTTGTGCTGAAACCCGCCGCAGGCAACGGTCACCGCACGTTTCTGAGCAAGGGTGACACGCAATGGGCGTTGCAGGAAACCGACGGCGGCCTCCAGTTCTTCGTCTATGGCGAGGGCCGCTGGAATACGGTCAACGCGCCGTTCCCGGCGGATTGGATCGGGAATTGGCATCGCGTGGCGGGCACGTTCGATGGGCAGGCTTTGCGTCTTTACGTGGACGGCAAGTCCGCGGGCGAGGTCGCCTGCACGGCCAAGGTGAACCGCAACGCGTTCGCAGTCATGGTCGGCAACAACGCTGAAAAATTGGAACGCCCCGTCGCGGGGGTGATTCGCGAGGCGCGAGTTTACAGCCGCGCGCTCAGCGCGACGGAACTGGCAAACGCAGACCGCGGCACCGACGACACGCTCGCCTTCTGGCTCGACTTGACGAAGGCGACGGAATCCAAGCCGGCAAAGGCGGAGACCTTCTGGGCGTTTGGCGGCGATTACGGTCCGCCGGGAACGCCCAGCGACCAGAACTTCACCTGCAACGGCCTCGTGACGCCGGACCGCAAGCCGCATCCGGGCTTGCTCGAAGTGAAGCACATCTACCAATACGTTCACTGCAAGCCCGCCGACCTCGCCGCGCGCAAGATCGAGGTGAAGAACTGGTACGACTTCGTGAATCTGAAGGATATCGCAACCGTTGTCTGGCGTCTGACGGGCGATGGCATGGAACTCCAGAAGGGCGAGTTTCCCGCGCCGGACCTTGCGCCGCGGGCTACTGCCCAACGCGCCGTTCCGGTGAAACCGTTCGCGCCTCGCCCCGGCGTGGAGTACTTCCTCGAAGTCAGCTTCCGGCTCAAGCAGGACGAGTCGTGGGCGAAACAGGGGCACGAGTTGGCCTGGGATCAGTTCAAGCTGCCAGACACTGAGCCCGCGGCTGGGCAGGATTTGCGCTCGCTTCCGAAACTTAGCGTGACCAAGAGTCCCACCCAAACCGTGATCAGCGGGAAGGATTTCGCCGTCACGTTCGACAAGCAGGCCGGCACGCTCGCGTCATTGAAGTTCAATGGCACGGAGTTGATTGAGTCCCCGCTGCGTCCTGACTTCTGGCGCGCGCCTACGGACAACGACCGCGGCCGCAACATGGCCCAGTCCCAGGGCGTCTGGCGAACGGCGCATGAGGGCGTGGAAACCCGCAGTGTCGCCGTCGAGGTCGCGAACGCGAGCCGGATCGCCGTCAAAGTCTCGCAGGCTCTGCCGAAAGTGGGCGCGAGTTGGGAAACGACCTACACCGTGCTTGCCAGCGGCGACATCCTCGTGGACGCGAAGTTCACACCGACCAAGACTGACCTGCCGAAGCTTCCGCGGCTCGGCATGCAAATGGTGTTGCCCGCCGGCTTCGAGAGCATCACGTGGTTCGGGCCCGGACCGCAGGAGACCTATTGCGACCGCAAAGACGCGCGCGTGGGCCTCTACAGCGGCACAGTTAGCGGACAGTTCTTCCGCGATTACGTCGAACCGGGCGAAACCGGCAACAAGGTGGACGCGCGCTGGGTGGCGCTGACGAACCAGAAAGGCGTGGGCCTGCTCGCGGTCGGCCTGCCGCTGCTTAGCGTCAATGCGCTGCATCATACTACCGACGATCTGCAATCCGCCGAGCATCCGTTCGAGCTGCCGAAGCGCGACTTCACGGTTCTGAACCTCGACTGGAAACAGCAAGGCGTGGGCGGGGACAACAGTTGGGGCGCGTGGCCGCACGACCAATACCTGATTCCGTGTCAGGAACAGGGCTACAGCTTCCGACTGCGTCCGTTCCGTGCTGGCGAAGACCCGGCGAAGTTGGCGCGGACGATCGTGCGCTGAATGCAGAACGTGCTGCCGGCTTCCAGCCGGCAGTTCGAATCTCCGTTCGTGCGGCAGGGCTGTCAGTGGACATGAAACACAAGCTTATCATGGGCGGCTGTTACTGCGGCGCGGTGCGGTTCAGCGCCGCAGGCGATACTCTGTACCAGACCAACTGCCACTGCGCGAATTGTCGCCGCGCTATCGGCGCGCAAGCGGTTGCCTGGATCACGGTGAGGCGTGCGGACTTCGCGGTCGAGAAAGGGAATCCCAAGCGCTACCGCACCGACACCGGGGCCTGGCGGTCGTTTTGCGACCAATGCGGCACATCGTTGACCTACGAACGGGACACCCGGCCTGACGAAATTGACATCACCACCGGCAGCCTGGATCACCCGGAGAACTTTCCGCCGGCCAAGGATTTCTACCCCGAGGAAAAGCTGCCTTGGGTGGACCTGATCACGAACGCTGATCACAGAGGAACTGCAAGCGACTGAGTCCGCCATGAGTGAGTATCTCGATGAAGTGCCCCAACTCAAACGCGAGTCGGAAAGCTATGGAATCTGCCGTTACTCAGTCCGCGATCCGATTCCGGGAGGCTTGGCCGAGCTCATCGTTTCTCGGTTGCCTGCGGACCGCGAGTTGAGTTTCCACGACCCCTTTTATCCGTCTCCCTCAGATCCCGGTGCGTACGTCTCAATCCGGCAGCAGGACGACTGCTACATCTACTGCTTTGGCAACCACGGATGGCACGAAGGTTGGCGGCGGCAAAGCATGGAGTTCCTCACCCACTATCTCGCTCTTTGTCTGCCCAACCACTGCCCACCGGGCGGGCACGGCTGTCTGTCCCTCACGCCAGTGCTACCGGCCAGCTTTCCCAAGCGGCTCAGATATCGAACGCCATAATAGCAGGAGGGTGACTCCTACCCGCCGTATTCTCAGTGAACCTATGAAACGCATCCTCCTCACGAGCTTCGCAAGCGGTTTGCTCGGTCTAAGTTTGGTCGCTGCCGAGGTGCAGTTTGAAATCCCACCTGCCGACAAGATTCTCTCGACGCTTCATCGCGAGCACCCCCGCCTGCTCGCAAAGGAACAGGACTTCGAGGCGCTCAAGCAGCGCATTGCCAGTGATCCGCAACTGAAGCGGTGGCACGCTCAACTCCGCGAGGAGGCTGCCGATTTGCTGAAACAAGCACCCTCGAAATACGAAATCCCGGACGGCAAACGGCTGCTCGCCACCAGTAGGCGCGTGTTGGGCCGCGTGCAAACGCTCGGCCTGCTCTGGCAACTAGACGGCGACCGCCGCTGGGTCGACCGCGCCTGGCGCGAGTTGGAGACAGCCGCGCAGTTCAAGGATTGGAATCCCAGCCATTTTCTCGACACCGCCGAGATGACCCACGCCTTCGCCATTGGCTACGACTGGATGTATGACGCGTGGACAGAAACTCAACGGCAGGCGCTCCGTGAAGCCATCGTCAAGCACTGCTTCACGCCCGGGCTGAAGGTCTATGACCAGAACAATTGGTGGGCGAAGACACGCAACAACTGGAATCAGGTATGCAACGGCGGATTGGGCATGGGGGCGTTGGCGTTGGCGGAGGTTGAACCCGCCACCGCCGCACGGATCCTAAACACCGGTTTGAACTCGATCCAAATCGCGATGGGCGAGTTTGCGCCGGACGGGGCGTGCATCGAAGGCCCGGGCTACTGGGGTTACGCCACGATGTACAACTTCGTCTTCCTGGCCGCGCTGCAATCCGCGTTGGGTACGGACTTCAAGCTCTCGACGCTGCCGGGCGTGGATCAGACCGGTTGGTTTCCGATTTACATGAGCAGTCCGACGGGCGAGACCTTCAACTACGCCGACAGCGGCAGTGGCAAGGTTCATGGGCCGCAGCTTTTCTGGTTGGCGCAGCGATTCCAGCAACCGGTCTTCGCTTGGTTTGAATCGCGAGCCGATCGTCCGCACCCGCTGGATATCCTCTGGCATCAGACGGTGACCAAAGACCCGGTCGCCGCCCGCACACCGCTGGACAAGTACTTCCGCGACTCGGAAGCCGTGACGTTGCGGGGCAGTTGGACCGATCCCAACGCCACGTTCGTCGGTTTCAAGGCCGGCAAGAACAACGACAGCCACGGCCATCTCGACGTTGGCAACTTCGTGCTGGATGCGCTGGGCGAACGTTGGGCGATGGACTTTGGCCGGGATGACTACAACCTCCCTGGCTACTTTGGCGGCCAGCGCTGGACGTATTACCGCCTCCGCGCCGAAGGCCACAACACCCTCGTTGTCAATCCGGGCAAAGACGCCGACCAGAAACCCGCCGCCACGAAGATCCTGCGGTCTGAATCCAAGCCGGCGCAGGCCTTCGCCATCGGTGACATGAAAGCGGCAGTCGCGCCGAATGCCCGCAAGGCCGAGCGTGGCGTGGCTATGCTGGATCGGCAGCGCGTGCTGGTGCAGGACGAGTTGCTCACGGACAAGCCGGCGGACGTCTGGTGGTTCATGCACACGGAGGCGAAGGTGGAAGTGGACGCCGCCGGCACGACGGCGACGTTGAAACGCGGCGGCAGGGAGATGTCCGCCCGGCTTCTTTCACCCTCCGGCGCGAAGTTTACTGTAATGAAGGCCGAGCCCTTGCCGACTTCGCCGCAGCCACCCAAGCAGGCGAACAACGACCGTTACCGCAAGCTGGCCATCCACCTGACCGAGGTAAAGGACCTGCGGTTGGCAGTGTTGTTCACGCCTCTCGCGGGCGATGGCAAGTCTCCCGAGCCTTCTGACGATGTCTTGCCACTGGATCAGTGGTGACGCGCTGGCGGTGTCAGCTTGGGAGGGCATTCACTGCTTTGATACCATGGGCAGCGTCTGACGTCTGATCGTCTTCAACATTGCGGACGGGAGCGCGCTTCGCTATGCCTTTCCGCAAGCATGTCCGACAACTCACTGTCTCGTCAGGGCCAGGCACCTCGGAAAATCATCGAGGTTGCCCGCGAACTCCAACTCGACGTCGAACGCATTTTGCCCCACGGGCATTACATCGCCAAAGTGCCCATCAGCGAACTGGAGACACGCCAGAACCAACCGGATGGGCAGTTGATTCTGGTCAGTGCCATGACGCCCACGCCGCAGGGGGAGGGGAAGACCACGGCCACGATCGGGTTGGCGGACGCCCTGCGCCGGATGGGCAAGCGCAGCATGTTTTGTTTGCGCGAGCCGTCTCTAGGGCCTTATTTCGGCATTAAAGGTGGCGGCACGGGCGGCGGGCGGGCGCAAGTCGTGCCTGCGGAGGACATCAATCTCCATTTCGTCGGAGATATGTATGCCGTGGAGAAGGCCAACAACCTTCTCTGTGCGATGATGGACAACCAGCTTCAGCACGGCAACGAGTTGGGGCTTGATCCAAGGCGCATCGTTCTCCGTCGGGTCATCGATCTTAACGAGCGTTCGCTACGGGATATCGTGATCGGCTTAGGCGGTCCGCTGCATGGCGTGCCACGCCGGGACGGGTTTAACATCACTCCCGCTTCCGAGGTCATGGCCATCCTCTGCCTGGCCCGGGATTTTCAAGACTTAGGCCGGCGCATGGCGAACATGGTGGTCGGCTTCACCTACAGGGGCGAGCCGGTGCGGGCGGAAGCCGTGCAAGCGGTCGGGGCCATGCAGGTGCTAATGCGCGATGCCATTCATCCGAACCTGGTGCAATCGCTGGAGGGCACGCCGGCATTTGTCCACGCCGGGCCGTTCGCCAACATCGCCCAAGGGACGAATACGACGGTTGCCACGCGGCTGGCGCTGAAGCTCGCGGATTATGTGGTGACGGAGGCAGGGTTTGCCACCGACTTGGGCGCGGAGAAATTTTTGGACATCAAGTGCCGGATGAACGGCCTGTGGCCCAGCGCCATTGTGCTGGTAGCG
>CAZWJC010000216.1:0-12484 GCA_964634255.1 uncultured Verrucomicrobiota bacterium
GCTTAACGCAGAGACGCGGAGAACGCAGAGTCTCGCAGAGCGTGAGCATCTCCGCGTTTCTCCGCGTCCTCTGCGTCTCTGCGTTGAGTTCATCATCTTGGGGTTGCGGCGTTGCTGAATGGGTTCTTTCGCGCTTGCTGCTTCGCCCCGCCGAGACGTCGCTGTGTGGTGTTGGGGTCACCGCGCGATGGCTGGTCTGGCTCGCGATGGTTTGGCTCGCAGGCAACTTGCTGGCGGCGGAGTCCCGCCCAAATTTGACCGGCAAGGTCGTGCTCAACGATGGCACGGCGGTGACCAACGCCACCGTGTTCATCTACACCGCCGGACCGAAGGAAGGCTCGGCGGTCGTGTGTCCCTCCTGCTACGCGGATTGCGGCAAGAAGGCGAAGACGGACGCACAGGGAGCGTTCAAGATCGTGTCGCTCGATCCGACGCTGCGGTTTCGCCTGCTCGTCCTCGCGCCCGGTTGCGAGAGTCAGTACGTGGAGAAGACCGATCCCGCCGAGGGTGAGAAGCAGATCACGCTCAAGCGGCTCGACGCCACGAAGCTGAAATCACCGACGCGCATCGCCGGGCTGGTGTTGGATGCGGACGGCGACGGGCTGGCCGGGGCGGTCGTCAGTCCTGAAGGCGTCGGCTTTGGGAGCAGCACGCAATGGGGCGGCACGGATCGCTTCGTGGATCCGCTGTCGGTGACCGACGAGCAGGGACGGTTCTGGCTGTATTGCACGAACGGTGTGGATTTGATCCATGCCGTCGTGGAAGGCCGGGGCGTGGCGAAGCGCTGGGTGGAGTTGAAGCCAGGCCGCGACCATCTCGTGCGCATGACCTCAGGCGTGACCGTGACCGGACGAATCGAGAAGGATGGCCAGCCGCTCAGGGACGTGGTGGTGGGGTTGACCACCTCGGAGCGGCGATGCGGGGAGAACCTGCGCTGCGACGAACTCGCCAAGGACAAGGACGGACTGTTCCTGATCCCGAACGTCCCGCCGGGGCGCGAGTTCGTGCTGTATTCGAAAATGGACTCCATGCGTGGCCGCGGGGCGTTGCCGGCCAAGGTGTTCAACAGCGGCCAGGACGGCGTCGAAGTGAATCTGGGCAGTCTGGCGGTGAAACCGGCGTGCGTCGTCGCCGGTCGGCTCGTGTTGTCCGATGGCAAACCCGTGCCGCCGAAGACGCGGATGTTCCTCGGCCGCGAGCAGGCTTGGGATCACGCGGAGGCGGAGATCGGCGGGGACGGGCGTTTCGAGTTCAAGGACGTGCCGGCGGAATCGGTTTCGCTGAGCGTGCGGGTCAAGGGCTACAAGTTCTCGAAGCGCAACCCGAGCCTGGACTGGTTGAACGGCGGCATCGTGGGGCACGTGACCGGCGACATCCCGGACCTGACGCTGCTGATGGAGCCAGGCACGTGGCGTTACAACGGGGAGGAAGGCGAACCGCCGGAGGGCGACAACCAACCTCGGGACAAGCCGCTGCGCGGGGCGAGACTCTGACCCAGCGTCGGGCAGCGTGACCGCTTCATTGGGGTTGAGACTGTGGCTGCGGCAGTCGAACCGCTGGTTGGTGCAAACTGGTTCTTGCGCTACGGGGTCTTTTGGTAGGTGACCACGACGGCGGCGGGTTGGGCGGAAGCCGTAACCAGCAAACCTCTGTCCATTAACTCCGCGCCCGTGAGCTGTTGCGCCGCGTCTGGGCGGTCTAATTCAGTCACCGTGTAACGCGCCTTGGCATCAAGGCCGCGGAGCTTCAGTCGGGCAGATTCGTAGATGCTGTGCGTGCGACGGAAGGCTTGCACGACACCCAAACCGGCCTCCGGGCGGTCAAACTGCCAGGCGATCCACGCATCGCTCGCCGTGGTGTGCGCCGTCAGCGGATAGAAATCGCCGAGGTAATTCGGAGCATATTGCCGCCAGTCGCCGATGGTTCTGCGGAGGAAGTCGTAATCCAGCTTGCGGTCACGCAGGTCCCAGCAGGCGATGAAATGCGGGCAAGAAAGCGCGCTGCGGAGATCGTACACGCCCAGTTGGCCCGTGCCGGTGCCGTGGTACGGCATCCAGAACGAGAGGCCGTAGGTGTGGCACTGGTTGCCGACGGCGTCTTGGATGAAATCGCTGCGGAGGAATGGGAGGGAGCGGCGCAGCGTTTCGAGGTCGTTGCGGTGGCCGCCGCTGGCACAGCTGTCGATGAGCAGGTTGGGGAAGCGCTGGAGCAGGGCGTCCCAGAAGGCGAGGTAGCCGGTGACATAATGATTCTCCGTGATGCCCTGGCGCTCAGGCGTGTCAGCGCCGCGCCAGTAGCCCAGCGGGTCCACGTTGTAATCCTGCCGGTAAAGGTCAATGCCTTGCTCACGGATGGTCTTGCTGATGTGTTCGACAAGCCAGCGGTGGGCCTCGGGATGCCCGAGATCCAGCAGCTTCTGCTCGCCGTCTTTTCCAAGCAACCACGCGGGGTTGTTCGTGTAGAGGAAGGTGCCGGGGGTCACCCGCTCCGGTTCAAACCAGACGATGCTCTTCAGTCCCTTCGCGTGGGCATGGTCGGTAACGGCGCGAAGTCCACGCGGGAAACGAGCCGTATCCACTTCCCATGTGCCCGTGCGCGGCCACCCGCCGCCGTAGTGAAAATACCAACCGGCGTCCATCCACCAGTAGTCCGGCGCGAGCTTCTCCTCAAGGTAGCGGTCAATGAACAGTTTCTGACTCGCTTCGTCTGCTTGGATCATCTCGCCATACTGATGCGAACTGCACGGTGTCAGGAGCGGGCGTGGCGGCTGGCCGTCGGGGCGGGGGATGTTGTGCGCCACCATCCAACGTCTCCAGATGTTCTGGGCGCGAATCCAGTCGCCCTGCCAGAACTGGAGTGCGATCAATGGCGTGCGGACTTCTTCACCGGGCTTGAGCCGGCAGCGCAGCAACTCCTGACCGGCGCTGACGTGTGTGGAAGTTGAACCATCTCGCGCAAACTCGGCCGCCCATTGCCCTGGCCAGCCGACCACCACAATCACGCCTTCGCCCTGCGACTCCAGGTTGAAGTAGGGGAAGACGTGACCGAGCGGCCGGCCTCCGGGAGGGGCGAAACGGAGTTTCTGTTTCGCCGTCAGAGGCGTGGTCAACGGCTCGAAATCGTCGGCACGAACGAACGTCCCCTTGTGATGATGCAACGTGAAATCCTTCCCGCGCTCGAACCGGGTGTCCAGTGCGAGCACGTCGGACAACAAGGGTGAATCGGCATTGCCCTCGTTCTTGAAATGAAGCGTCCACTCGACCGTGGGGAAATCGTGATACTCAACGCCGACACAGCGGACGGATAGCTTCGTTTGCGGATCGCTCCAAGCGAGCGTGTGTTCGGTGCGAGCGTCGTCGAGCTTCCGGGAAGCGCGCTTTAGCTCCCAGCCCGTCAGGAGGTCTTTGCTCGGCTTGCCGTCGTAGGTAAACGAGAAGGGCAACTCGGTGGATTCCGGTTGGCGTTCGCCCTCACGCAACGGCAAATCCGCAAGCCAGACTTCCTTGCCGTCTTGGAGCGTTACCTTGGCTTCCGCCCAATCGGCTTGATCGCAGGAGATGCCGTCGGGCGTTTCCTCGACTTGCAGGATGAACTCGGTCGCGCCGCCGAGGTCCACGTTCACGGCTTTGACCGGCATCCCCTCGCGCACCACGCCCGACCGGAACTTCTCCGCGCCACCGACGCTGACGGAGAAATCCACACTGCCGCGACCGCCGCTGGTTTGCTCGTTGCTGTCCAAGCCCACAAATGCACTAAAGTTCGCCCCCGGGCCGGGCAGGCGCACGACGAGCTTGCTGAAGGCGTGGCAGAAAAGGCCACGGTTGTAGGACTGCCCCGCCAGCAGGAGCGGTCGATTGTGTCGCGAGTTCTTCTGTACGGGATCGTGGTTGGCCAGCACGACGAGTCCCGGCTCTCGACGGTGCGCAGGCAGCGCCCCCTCGAATTTGGCGGCAGCCCATTCACGGGTTTCGGCCAGCTCACCAGGAGTGACCGACACTGCCTCGACCAGCAGTGGCAACAAAACCAGTGACGTAGTGAAGAGATGGAGGATACGAGTTCTCATAGTTGTTCAAGGGGGGACTGCTCTGAATTCATGTGCCTTTCCGTTTCCGATAGCTCAACGCGAGGCCATCATCTGGGACCGCGCGGGCAATGACGGTTTCAAAACCGGGGTGCTGGCTCACCAGATCGAGGTAGGACTTCATCTTGTCAGCAAGCAGAATCGCATTGTGCGCAATAAGCAGGCCGCCCGGCGTAATTTTCCTCGGGAACAGCTTTTGGAAATAGTCCAGGTTCCCGCCTTTGTCCGCGTCGAGATAGACCAGATCGAACGGCCCGGCCAACGTCGTCACCAACGCGTGAGCGTCGCCTTGCTTGAAGCTCACCCGATGCGAGAGCCCGGCCTGCGCGACATGCTCCTTCGCCAGCTCGAAGCGCTCGGGCAGGAGTTCGAGGGTCGTGAGATGGCCGCCGGTTTCCCCCAGCGCCTGAGCCAGCCAAATCGTGGTGTAACCGTGGGCCGTGCCGATTTCCAGAACCTGCCGGGCACGCGTGACCTTTACCAGCAGATTCAGGAAACGTCCCTCCTCCTCGAAGATGGTCACGAATTCCTTCGCGATGGTCCGCAACTGCGGCAGAAGTTGCTCCTGGGTTGGTCCGGACGCCGATGCCGAAGTCTGGTCGGCCATCTTCCCACGCGTTGGATTCTCGCAACCAAGCAGGCCGAGAACTCCGACCGCGCTTGCCGTTCGGAGGAAGTCCCGGCGTTTGAGCCGCGGTTTCCTGTTCATATCGGGTGTCAGTATTGCACGCGGATCGCAACCGGTTTCCCGCGCGACGTGATCCTAACCAAACCCTTGCCCGAATCGAAGGCGGAATGCCGCTTACCGTTGACGTTGACAGCTCGGATGGGCTTGCCCTCGGGATGCCGCAGGCGTAGGACAACTTGCCGCAGACCCTTGCCCGCCGGCGGTTCGATCCGCGCTTCAATGAAGTCCTGCGCCAGATGCGAGCTGATTGCGTAGCTGAGCTTTCCAAAAGCCGTGGGCGCAGCCTTGACCGAGATGCGGCTGCCGTCCTTCAGCCACTGATCCGTAACGAACGGCGCGAGCCAGAGTTCCGCGCCACGTTCCTGCACCAGCATCGTCCGCGTCTGGTGAAGAAAGTAGCCGGTCTCGTGCGTCTTGTCCCACGCGCCGCTGTGCCGGAAGTGTTCCCAGAACGTCAGCACCTCGGGATTCAACAGCGTCGCGATCGAGTTGAAGTAGGAGCGGACAAAGGGCTTCACATCGTCGCGCAGCGCGTAGATTTCGCAGTTACGCGTGTAGTAAGGCTGCACTTTCGAGAAGCCGCCCAGGTTGAACCAGTCGGCGCGGTTCATCGTCGCCGGATAGTCAAACCAGCCATCGGCGAGGAACTGCACGTCCTCCATGTGATCCAGCATGCGTTCGACCTCGCGGCTGCGTGCGTCCAGAACGCCAGTGGGCACGAGCTGATGCGCGCCCAACTCCACGTCGTAACACCAGCTCCGACCGACATCCTGCCCGGGGAAAAAGTCGCCCAGCGGGCCCGGGCTGTGGACTTGCGAGGGGTAATGCGGAATCCATGTACCGTCGCGCAGCGCCAGCGCGGGCGCTTGGGCCTGCGTCCAGGCGTACGCTCGGCGCGTGCTGGCCTTGAGTTCCTCGGCGTGGCGTTTGAAGAAGGCCGTGTCCGGGTGGCCAATGTCACCGAGCGCGTCGGCCAACTCCTTCAGTGCCGCAGCGTAGTAGGCGTTCATCGTGAAGTGGTAGGCGAACGCGTTCCAATCGGCCAGCACGCCCGGGGGCATCAAGCCCGATTCCGGCGCGGGCTGTCCGCGCATATCGTGCCGCTTCGTCTTCTCCGTCTGCCGGACGATCCAGTGGCCGACCCGCGCAATCTCGGGTGCGATTTGCCGCAACCACTCCCGATCTTGCGTGAGCCGGTAATGCTCGCCCAGCGTCCACAGATGCCACGCCGTGCCGAAGGTCGTGTAGCCGGTCGTCAGGAAGCCGTTCGTGTTGTAGCGGTGGATGAAGAAGTCGAGCGAGCGACGGGCAAACTCGTCATGCCCCAGGCAATCCATGCCGCGGATGACCGAGTGCGACTCGCTTTCCAACGGGCCGTAGCTCATGGCGGCGATCCACGCCGCCACCCGCTCCCCGGCGGCTTCGCTGCGGGCGTCAATCAGGCAGCGCACCTGGGATGAGCGGATGACATCGTTCAGCAACGGATCCGGCGTGGCGATCTGCGTCGCCGGGGCAAGCGCGGCGTTCCAGTACGTTTCGGTAGCCGCGCGAAGCCGGGCAGCATCCAACGATTCCAGCGCCGAATCGGCTTGCGTGGGCAGGAACACCACGAACTCCGCGGAGCCGTGAGGCGGCAATTCGCCGGAGACGGCGAGCCTGTCCGATTGAGTTGTGACCGCCAGCGGCGCGGCGGTCGTCGTGGCAGCCAGCGCGAGCAAGCCACGGCTGTTGCTCACCAGCCAACCACGCGGTGCCGGCGTGAGCTTCAACGAATCCGCTCCCTTTCCTTGGTCGGCGAAGCTGAGAGTCATTGACGCCTTTGCCGGTGCGGCTTCGGTGTTGGTGAGGGTGAATTCAAAGACGCCAACCGACGGGCGATTTAACCGGGCCGGGTTGCCGCCCGCTTCATCGCAAGGCGCAACGAAGCTGCGTTGCTGGTACGCCACGCCGTCTTGCACATAGGTGATGACGGGGATGGGCAGCCAGCCGCCATCCAGCGTGCGCGAGAGCAACTGCGCCTTCCCGTCGCCGAACTGCGGCTTCACTTCCAGCCCCGTTTCCGAATCGCTTGAAGCCGGATTCGTCGTTCCCACGCAGCGAATCACTCCGTCGCGTTCAAGGACGAACTTGGCATTGTCGCACGCCAACGAGAGCAGCACCGGCCCTTCGCGCTGCGCTTCGTGATGCGTCTTGGCCATCGTCTGCGCCAGCGTCTGGTCCGGCAGCGAGCGCACTTCCTCCAGGATGGTCTTCCTGCTCGCAACCCGCTGTTTGTATTCGGCGAGCGTGACCGGCATCGGCTCGCGCACAACGAACAGGCCGTGATCGGGCAGATACACGCCGTCATTGGCGAGCACATCTTCAACCGCCACGCCCACGTTGCCCGTAGGGAGACGGAACTGGAGCACGGTCGGATCGGACTTGAGCGAAGAGGGGAGGCTGTAACGCACACTGAGGTGGAGTGGTTGTTTTGCGTTCCAAGACACCTCCGAATTCGGGACTCGGGATCCCGACTTGTCGAGGACCTCGCCATTCCAAACAGTGAGTTTGCCGCGGCGCGCCGCCTTCGACGACTCCACTTGCACGACGAGATTGGTCGTCGTCCACCTCGACCGCGTGAAGGCGGAGAGGCGCACCGGAAATGGGCGCGGCGCGGAGGACAACACCCAGCGGACCTTCTGGGCCTGCACCATGCCGGAATTGTGGGCAAACCGGAAGATGAGCCGCCCGTCGTCGTGGACCACTTCGCCGGTCAACGGCTTCCACGCGCCCTGCCAGGCCGATTCGCCAAACCAGCCCTCGACGCGCACGGAAGTCGGCGGCGGTAACGAGACGCCATCCGCAAACTCCAGCGCCAGTTCGCATAGCGCGCGGCGGTTGAGCCACTGCAATCCGATGCAGCCGACGCCGTTGGTCCAGACGGGCACGACGTAGTAACCGTTCCGATCCGGCTGGAGCTCCGTTTCGGTGAACAAATCGTCCGCGCGGAATTCCTCGAGGCGATTAGCGCGAGCGCCCACCGTTCGGCTCGGATCCCACGTCACGACGCGCCCAAACCCGGCCACGTCCACGCGCGGTTCGGCAGGGCGACGGCTCGCAGCGTCGCCAATGGACGTGAGCCGGGCGTCAGCCCAGTTGGCCATGTCGCAACTGATGCCATCGCCCGCGTCCCGGGCTTCCAGCCGAACCTCGTGAGCGCCGGTCAGCGAGACGTGCACGGTTTTCCCCGGGCCACCGCTGCGCAACACCTCGCTGGCAAAACGTTCCTGCCCATCCACCAGCACCCGAAAGATCACGCTGCCGCCGCTGCACGGCTGGATTCCCACCACCGCATCGAAACTCTCGTATTGGCCGTCCGTCAGGAGCGTGATCGAGCCATTGGCGTGATGTCCCAAGCCCTTCTCAAAACTCACCTCGCCAATCTGGAGCGTGGTCCCTTCCTGGCCCAAGGCATGAGCGGCGGTGTTGAAGCCCAGCGCGCCCCAATCCTGGGTGCTGGCCACAATCAGCTCGGGATGATCGGAGACGAATTCAGGTTGGGCCGCCGCCACTGGACGGCTTGCGGCGATCAGCGCTGAGGAGGCCGCCAGCATGAGCAGGGGCCCGCAGGACCAAGCCGTACGCACCAAGTGCCGACGAATGCCGGCATTCGCAATATGACGTTTCATAGTGTTATTTCAGGTCTGCAATGGCGGCGCACGGGACCGTCGGCATTCTGATTTGCCGACGATCGCTGAGTGTCACCGCCGCCTCAGACTGAGCAAATGACCCTTCGCCATCAAGCACGAAGGATTTCCGAACGCGTGACCAGCCTCACTGCCCGGCGCTGCCCGGTTTCGCCTTGCGATAGGTGAAGAGCAGCGCCTCCGGTTGGGTGGCGCTTTCGGCCCGCAAGCCTTTCTCCATGAGTTCCGCCCCTGCGACGGTCTGCGAGCGATCCGGATGATCGAGGTCCGTCACGACGTAGCGCGCGTTGGCGTCCAATCCGTGGAGGCGGAATCGCGCCGACTCGTAGTGGCTTTGGGCGCGGCGGAAGACCTGGACCATCCCGCGCTCCTGCTCGGGCAGATCGAATTGCCAGGCGAGCCAGAGTTCCTCGTCCAACTGGTAGGCGGACAGCGGGTAGAAATCGCCGAGGAAACAGTCCGCGACTTCGCGCCACTGGTCCGCGAGCCGGCGCATGAGCGTCCAATCCACGCCCGGTTTGCGCACGTCGGCGCACATCCCCAGGGCGGGGGAAAGGTAACTTCGGACCGAATAGACAAAGTCACGATCCGTGAAATAGACGCCTTGACCGTAGTAAGGCATCCAGGAAGACAACCCGTAGGTGTGGCCTTGATTGCCAGGGCCGTAGGCTGGGTTGCCATCGAACGACTGGTAGTCGCTGCGCAGGAGCGGCACGGCGCGACGCAGGGTCTCCAGGTCGTTGCGCCGGCCACCGGAGGCGCAACTGTCAATTGGCAGCCCCGGATGCCGCCGCCGGAGCTCGTCCCAGTAGGCGAGATATCCCTCCACGTAACGAATCTCGGTGATGCCTTGACGATCGGGCGTGTCGTTCGCGCGCCAGTAACCAAGCGGGTCTATGTTGAAATCCTGCCGGTAGAAATCAATGCCCTCGCGCGTGAGCATCCCGTCCACGTGATCAGTCAGCCATTTGCGCGCGTTCGAGTTGCCAAGGTTCAACAACTTCTGTTCCCCGTCGCGACCCAACAGCCAAGCCGGATTGTTCGTGTATAGAAAAGTGCCCGGCGTCACACGCTCGGGCTCGAACCAAACGATCAGCCCCATGCCGTTGGCGTGCGCCAGATCGCTGACCGGCTTGAAGCCACGCGGATAGCGCTCGCGGTCGAGCTCCCACGTGCCGACGTTTGGCCAGCCATCGCCGCACGGATACCAGCCCGCGTCGAGCCACCAGTAATCCAGCTTGAAGCCCGCTTCCTTGAAGGCTGTGATGAATTGACGCTCACCTTCCTCGGAAGTCTTAAGCCCGGGGAAGAGCGCGGTGCCGCACGAAGTAAGCAGGGGCCGGGGCGGCCTGCCTTCGCGGTCGCGCGGTGAATTGTGCGCGAGCATCCAACGCCGCCAGACGTTTTGTGCATGAACGCGATCGTCCTGCCAGAATTGCAGCGCGATCAGCGGCGAACGGACTTCCTCGCCCGGATGCAGCGTGAAGCGCGTCAACTCTTGCCCACCTTGGACGCGCAAGCCGCGATCTGCGTCGCGGGCGAAGCGCGCCGCCCATTGCCCCGGCCAACCTATCGCCACGATCACGCCTTCGCCGGGCCACTCGATGTTGAAGTACGGAAATCGACCGTTGGTCGGCCTGCCGCCCGCCGGCGCCAACCGCTGCTCCGCTTTCGGCGGCAAGGGCGTTCGAAGTGGCGCGTAGCTTTCCGGCGTGCAACTGTCGCCCGCAGCGTGGTTCAAAACAAATTCTCCGCTCCCGCCGCGCGTCAGGTTCAGGTCCACCGCTTGAATGTCCGAAAGGATGGGGGCGTCGCTCGTGCCGGTATTCTTGAAGTAGAGCGCCCACTCGACGGTCGGGAAGTCCGCATACTCGATGGCGACGCACCGCACCTGCAAGCCGGTCTGCGGGTCGCTCCAGACTGCTGTGCGTTCCGTGCGCGTGGCGTCGAGCTTGCTTGAACTGCGTTCCACTTTCCACGCGGGCAGGAGTTCGGCGGAGGGTTTGCCACCGTAACTGAACGAAAACGGCGGTTCGGTGGAATACGGAATCCGCTCGCCCTCCCGCAGCGGCAGGTCGGCGAGCCACAACTCACGACCATCCTTGAGCGTCACCTTCGCATCCGCCCAGTCCGCTTGATCGCAAGAAATGCCGTCAGGCGTTTCCTCGATTTGCAGAGTGAACTCGGTTGACCCGCTGAGGTCCGCGGCCACGGCCTTCGCCGGCATGCCTTCGCGAACGACGCCGGAGCGGTACTTTTCCGCACCGCCCACGGTGACGGAGAAATCCACGCTGCCGCGACCGCCACTCGTCTGCTCATTGCTGTCCACGCCCACGAGGGCGCTGAGGCTCGCGCCCGGTCCGGGCAGGCGCACGAGGATCTTGCTGGGGGCGTGGCAGTAGAGTCCGCGCGTGAAGCTTTGACCGGCAAGGTGCATCGGTTTGCCAGCCCGGGCGTTCTTCTGCACCGCCGCGTGGTTCGCGATTACAACCAGCGCCGGTTCGCTCACCCGCTGAATGGCCACGCCTTCCAACTTGGCGGCAGCCCACTGCCGGGCTTCCGCCTGTTCGCCGGGCGTGATTTGCGCCGCTTCCGCCCACAGAGCGGAAAGAAGGATGCCGGACGTGAAAAGACAAATGCTGTGTATGTTCATGGTTGTTCAACTGATTTCTGAAGCGTGAGGATCTGTTCCCCATTCACGGGGCGAGTGTAACGACAGGACCGGCCACGTAAAGGTCCGATGCGAATCTGCCTCGATCGCCAACGCCTCAAGATTGTGGGGGAATTCCGTTCCGGGTATCCGCCACTTCCTTGCCCCCGCCTTTGCCAACTCCGCATGTGCTGCGAGCAGGAGACTGCACTCGCTTCAATTGTTATTTCTCCCGCGTCAGGTAGCCCTCGCCCTTCACGAGCTTGTCGTACCAGGTGAACTTCAAAATCACCGACGTAACCGCGAAGACTCCAGTCCACACCCAGAACCGCGGCCATTGCTTGATCACGAGGTAGATCGGCGCGGCGACCATGGCAATCTGCCAGACGATTCCGGTAAAGACGTTGAACCAGTCGCGGACGCAGTCGCGGTTGGGCTCAAGCTGCGGCGTCTCCGCACGGCACTTTGCCAGGATCGGTTTCCAGAAACCCCACGGGCGGATGCTGCGGTAAAACTCCATCAGCACGTCGTCGGGCTCGGGCTTGGTCGCCAGGCAGGCGACCAGCGACGCCAGCGCGCTGAAGCCGAGCACGGACAGGAAGAGCCACACGTCGCGCAGCGCCGGCCAGAGTGCGGGAATCACCAATGCTGCCAGCGTGCCGCCGGCCATGCCCGCCCAGAAGCCGTGGCCGTTGAATCGCCACCAATGCCACTTGAGCACGTTCGGGATCACGAACGCCGGCACAAGCGCGCTCACGAGCCAGCGGGTCACGGTATGGACGTTGAGCGTCGTGTAGCCGAAGGCAATGCCCAACAGGATCACGATGACCGACCAGAAGTAGCCGCACCGCACGTAATGCCGCGCGGGGGCGTCGGGCCGGAAATAGCGCCGGTAAACATCGTTCACGATGTAGGCCACGCCGGAGTTCACCGTCGAAACGAACGTGCTCATGAATGCCGCCAGCAGACCGGCGATGATCAAACCTTTGCATCCGACCGGCAAATACTTGGCGACCACTCCGGGGAGAATCTTCTCGAAGTCCACTTTCGCGCCCATGCCCTGCAAGTCGGTGCTGAAGAAGACGAGGCCCAGCACGGCGATGCCCGCGATGAGCAGAAAGCGCGGCGCGATCGAGACCACGGCCATCATCAGGTTTTCCAGCGCCGCCTCCCGGGGACTCTTCGTGGAAAGGACGTGCTGGATCGCGTAGTTCGGCGTCGGCCCGGCCATGCTGACGAGCACGCCTTTCAGGAACAACATGAGCATGAAGAATCCGAACACCGCGTAGCCATCGCCGCCCGCGCCATAGATGCGTTCCTGCAACGCCGGCATGAGCCGCGACCAATCGAGGTCCAGCCGCCAGCCGAAGAACAGGTTG
>CAZWJC010000217.1:0-12466 GCA_964634255.1 uncultured Verrucomicrobiota bacterium
GGCCTTCGCCCTCGTCATGCACCACATTGATCCCGAGGGCATAACCAAGTGGTATTGGGTGCTCTACGACATTCCGGCCAGCACGCGCAGCCTCCCCAAGAACGTCAGCGGCATCGGCACGCTCGGCAACAACAGTGTCAATGGCCGCCCCGCCTACGCCCCGCCCCACTCGAAAGGGCCGGGCGCGAAGACCTACATCTACACGCTCTACGCCCTGTCTGCGCCAATGAAACTCGACCTGCCGCCCGCCCAGGTGAGCCGTGAGGTGTTGCTGGCCGCGATGAAAGCCAGCATCCGCGCGACGGCGCAATTGGAAGTGGTTTATGCGCGATCAGAGGGCGCCACTGTCCGAGAGACGGCACAAACCCAAAAGGCCCGCGATTGACGGTGTCACCTGCCACATTACTGGAAAACCAGCGCGCCTCCTGTTTCTAATCTTGAGGCGTCTTTCTTAAGCAATTAAGGTTGCGCCCGGTTCTGCGCGTTCCTTGTTACGGGCGTATGAGGTTAGCTTGCCGGACGCGGGAGAAAACAATAGCGAAACGAGAAAAGGCATCAGCGAAGGAAACCTGACTGCCATGGATATGCTAATGCGAATCTTATCTGGTCTTGCAGTAGCTGCCGCGGTCGGTGCTGCCTGGACCGCCACACCACAAACGATCGATCCCCCACCCAACGCGCCCGCCACCGTCGAGTGGAACGCCAAGGCAAGCCGGCTGAGTTTGCTCTATCGCGGCGTCGTGATTCTCGATGCCACTGTCAGTGCCGAGGCGGGAAATGCCGCTGCGGAAGCCGAAGTCCAGTTCGCGCCCGGCGAAACCACCGGCGAGAAGGTGGAGCAACGCCTTCGCTTTGCTTTAGCCAAGCCGCAGGACGGCGTAAACCTGGTCCTGCGCGGAACCGTCACCGCCAGTGTCGAGGCCTTTCCCGCCGAGACTTTCGGAGCGGCGCAAAAGCGTTTCCCGATGGTCCGCAACAGTGTCGGCCTCAGCCGCAACCTGCGGAACCACGCGCTCTACGATCGGCGCTGGGACTGGCTGCTCGTTGGCCCGGACGACGGCGCGACGCGCATCGTGCCTAAGGCGGCGGGCCAGCAGGAACTCACTTTTGCCTGGGAGAGCCGTGGCCCGGGTTTGGAGCTGGTCTTTCGACCGCGCTTCTATCAGAAGCACCGCAATCTCGCCAACTTCGAGCCGTGGACCTACCGGATTTGGAAAGGCCCGGTCACCGGCTATTGCACCTGGTGGGCCTACAAGTACGATTTCACCCAGCAGACCCTCGACGCACTGGCGGCGGTGTTCGCCCAAAAAAAGCTGCCGGATTTTGGCTACAAATACATCCAATTGGATGACACCTACCAGATTGGCAATGGCAGTTGCCCGACCAACTGGCTGAGCTGGAACAAGAAGTTCCCCGGCGGCGCCGGCTACGCGCTCCAAAAGATCAAGTCAGCAGGGATGGAAGGCGGCATCTGGGTGCATCGCATTCACCGGCCCAGCGACCCGCACGTTGCCGACATCGGCAAGCAGCATCCGGATTGGTTTGTGCAGAAGACCAACGGTGCCCTTTTCATGGACGGCGGCTTCTACGTGCTCAACACCAAGAACCCCGAAGCCCTGGACGGCATGGTCCGCCCGATCTACCGCGAACTCAAGAAGCAGGGCTGGGGCTATGTGAAGATCGATGGCGCGGGCGATTTGCTCAACGCCTACAAGAGCAAGAATTGCGCGGAACATTTCAAGCAGACCGGCTTGACGCCGGAGCAATCGTTGCGTGACTGGGACCGCGTAGCCCGCGAGGAATTGGGGACGAACATCTACATCCTCAGTTGCTGGGGCGTCGGCCCGGGACTCAATGTCATCGGACTGGTCGACGGCTGCCGGCTGAGCGACGACGGCTTCCAGCCGGAGACCCTGGCGAACCGCAGTTCCTATGAGGGCGTGCTTTGGCGCAATGATCCCGACCATTGCGATATCCTGGGGAGCTGGCTGATGGACCAGAACGCCACGATGCCCGTGTTCGGCCTGGGCGCGCCCGTGTCGGTCAGGAGCATTGTCCGGCCCGCCATTTGCAGCATCGCTGGCGGGGTGCTGATGGTGAGCGACAAGGTCGAGGTGTATAAGGATGACCAAAACCTCGAGGGCATGAAACGCAGCGCGCCGGTGCTTTCCACCGTCCCCGGTCAACTTTACGATGCCGGCCACAATGCCGCCACGTGGTGGCTGCAGGAGATTGACCGGCCCTTTGACCATTGGTCTGTGCTGTCGCGCATCCAGTGGGCGAAGAAACGCGAAAAGGAATGGAAGTTCGATCTCCAGGGCATCCCGGCCCAAGAGGTCAAGTTCGCGGACCTGGGATTGGCGGCCGACCGCGACTACCTGGTGTTTGAATTTTGGTCGCAGAAAATCCTCGGCAGGTTTCAGGGCACCTTTGCCGCTCCGGCGATGGGTACAAACAATGGCATGGCCGTCCCCGCCATCCGCGAGGCCAGGGCGCATCCGTGGATCATCTCGACCACCCGCCACATTTCGCAGGACGCCGTGAGCCTGCTCGACGTGCGCTGGGACGCCGCAAGCAAGGCGCTTTCCGGCATGAGCGCCGTCGTCAGCGGCGATCCCTACGTGCTGACCGTGCATTTGCCGCCCAGCTTCAAGCTCCAGAGCGCCGATGTCAGCGGCGAGAAAGTGGAAATTGCCCATCACACCGAAACCGCGACGGTGGGGATCGTTCCGAAGGCGACGAAGGCGGTGGCGTGGAAACTGACTTTTGCCCAATGAGCCGGCCAGTTCCACCGACCACCATCAAGCGAGTCCTCGCCAAAACCCTCCTCGTCGTCTTTGCCGGTTCCATGACGCACGCCGCGGATGTTTCGAACGCGATTCCAGTGTGGGGCATGGGGCCGTTCGTCAAACATCCGAAGCCAGTGCTCACGCCGAACGCGGAGTCGAAATTCACCTGCCCCGTGCTGGGCAAGGATGTTCGCTGGGAGGCGCAGAATGTCTATAATCCCGCCGCCGTGGTGCGCGATGGTAAGGTCTATCTCTTCTACCGCGCCGATGACCGCAACCCCGCCCTTAAATGGGGCCGCACCTGCCGCATCGGCATGGCGTGGAGCGAAGACGGCACCAACTTCACGCGCCACCCGACACCGGTCGTGTATCCCGACAACGACGAGTGGAAGAAGCACGAGTGGGAAGGCGGCTGCGAGGACCTGCACATCGTCGAGGACGAGAACGGCACGGCCTACATGAACTACACGACGTGGAGCGGCAAGAGAGACACGCTCTCTATCGCTACATCGCGCGACCTCGTGAACTGGAAGAAACACGGCCCGGCTTTCGCCCAGGCGGGCCGGACCGATGGCCGCTCCGGCGTGGTCGTCAGCAAGCTCATTGGCGACCAACTCGTGGCGGCGAAGGTGAACGGCAAGTATTGGATGTATTACACCCACCCCTGCACGCTGGCGTGGAGCACCAACCTCATTGACTGGACGCCGACCGGTAAGTCGGTCTGGCCTGGCGGCGGGCGCGAGGCCGGCGCGATCGCATTGCTGCGCGACGACGGAATCCTGCTCATGACGCAAGGCGGTCACGCCAAACTCGGTGCTTGGACGCTGCGCCAGACGCTCGTGAGCCGTGACGATCTCGTGACCATTCTCAAAGATCAACCTGAGCCCTTCCTTTGGCCAGAGTTGGATTGGGAGAAGAGGGGATTCACCGGCAATACCACCGTGGCCAACATGCTTGTGCCCCTCAAAGGCAGGTGGTGGCTGTATTACGGCGGCGCGGACACGGTGATTGGCCTGGCCACCTGCGCGAAGTGAATTCGGATTTCCGGTAACGCGCCCATGCGCGCGGGCGTCTGCCATTGTATGACCGAAATGAACATTGCGTCACCGGGATCCGGGCGATCATCCCGCTGCGCGCCGGTGTATGGGATGCCCCGCCGACTTCTGATCCCGCTCCCCGCCCTGGTGGTGTTTGCTTTCGCTGGGCCCGTCCTCGCGGTTACGACCAATCTCATTCAAACCGTCACCCCTGCTTCCGCGCCGCAAGGCACGAATGACCTGGTGGTGACCTTTACCCTGGGCACCACGCCCCCGCCCCCGCCCGCCAACGTCGCGATCCGCGGAGTGACCATCGGCAGCATCGCGGGTACGCCCTTCGCGCACAGCAACCAGTATGTCATCGCCGCTTTATTCTCCATCTCCGGCAACGCCGCCACCGGCGCCCAAGACGTAACCATTAACTACAGTGGCGGCGCCGTGGTGAGCTACAAGGCGGGCGGATTCACCATCACACCCGCAACTTCTCTGACGGCCAATTTCACCGCCACGCCTGCGAACGGGATTGCGCCGCTGGCGGTGAGCTTTTCCGGCACCTCCGCCGGCACGGTCACGAAATCGCTCTGGGATTTTGGTGACGGCGGCACCAGCGCGGAGGCAAATCCGGCGCACACCTACACCGCCGCCGGCAGCTACACTGTCAGCCTCACCGTCTGGGGACCGCTGGGCTCGAACACGCTTGTTCGCGCTGCGTTCATCGCTGCCTCGTCGCCTCCCACGAACGGCGCGTATGTCGTCGTGGATACGGGCCAGACGAATTGCTACAACAACAACAGCGTCATTTCCCCGCCTGCCGTCGGGCACCCCTTCTACGGACAGGACGCTCAGATCCTGGGCCGCCAGCCCACGTATCGCGACAATGGCGATGGAACCGTTTCCGATCTCAACACCGGACTCATGTGGGTCAAGGCGCGTGGCTCGCAGGTGAACTGGGCGGCCGCCGTCGCCAATGCCGCGAACTGCACCGTCGGCGGCTACACCGACTGGCGGATGCCGACGATGAAGGAGCTCTACTCGCTCGTAAAGTTCACCGGCCAGAACGGCACCAGCATGACCAGCCCGGCGGGCTACATTCCGTTCATTGACACAAACTACTTCGGCTTCGCCTATGGCCCCGGTACTTCGACGGACACCGGTTTGCGCGTCATTGACGCGCAGGACTGGTCGGCCAACGCGTACGTCAGCACGGTGATGGGCGGGCAGGCGGCGGTCTTCGGCTTCAATTTCACGGACGGCCGCATCAAGGGCTATCCGCCGGCGAACTCGAATTACGTCCGCTACGTCCGCGGCAACCCGGGCTACGGCCTCAACAAGTTCGTCATCAATGGCGACGGCACTGTCACCGACAAGGCCACGTGGCTGATGTGGTCGCGCAACGACAGCGGTGTCGGCCTGAATTGGTCGAACGCGCTGGCGTGGGCGCGGCAGATGAACGCCGCGAATTATCTCGGCCACAACGACTGGCGCCTGCCGAACGCCAAGGAGCTGCAAACGCTGTTCGATTATTCGCGCGCGCCGGACACGACCGCTTCCGCCGCCATCAGCGCCGTGTTCAATTGCGCCGCCATCACGAATGAGGCGAACCAGTTGGATTTCCCGTGGTATTGGTCCGGCACGACGCTGCTGGCCAGCCCATCCAGCGCCGAGGGCGTCTATCTTTGCTTCGGCCGGGCGATGGCCTACATGAACAGCGCCTGGGTGGACGCCCACGGGGCGGGCGCGCAGCGCGGCGATCCCAAGGGCGGCAGCCTGTCGAGCTACACTTACGTCCCCTACGGCTACTACGCGCCGATGGCGCCGCAGGGCGATGCCATCCGCATCTTCAATCACGTCCGCCTCGTGCGCGACGTGCCGCAGACAAGCGCTTGGCGCTTCGCGTTCGTCGGCGACACGCACACGCCATTGACCGGCATTCCGGCGGAGATCGCCGCCTCCGTGGCGAACGATGACGCCAAGCTGCTCATCGTCGCGGGCGACCTGGTTGAAGCCGGCGCCGCCGCATCCACCAACACGCTGGCCAGCCAGCTTGCCCAATGGCGCAGCGAGATGGCTCCGCTCTCGGCCGCCGGCATTCCGGTCTATGTCATTCGCGGCAACCACGAGGACGACGTGAACAACGAGCTGCCTGTCTGGAACAACTTCTTCTCCGGCAGCTACGCGATGCCGGGCAACGGTCCGCCCGATGAAAGCGGCCTGACCTACTCGTTCACCCACAGCAACGCGCTATTCGTCGCGCTGGACAACTACGTCAACCTTCACCGCGTCAACCAGCCGTGGCTTGACCAGCAGCTTGGCCAGAACACCCGCCCGCACCTGTTCGTCTTCGGCCACGAGCCGGCGTTCAAAGCGTTCCACACCGATGGCCTCCACGACTACCCCGCCGCGCGGAACACCTTCTGGAGCAGCCTCGGCGCCGCCGGCGCGAAAGTCTATCTCTGCGGCCACGATCACTTCTACAATGTCGCCCGCCTTGACGATGGCGATGGCAATCCTGCCAACGATCTCTACCAGTTCATCGTGGGCACCGGCGGTACGACCAACTGGCCGGTCAACCGCTACAACTACAACGGCACAAACGCGCCTTTCACGCCCGTCAATGTCGCCAGCGTCACCAACAACTACGGCTACCTGCTCCTGGAACTCAGCGGCCCCGGTTCCAGCGACCTTGGCGTTTCCGTGACCTGGAAACAGCGCGCCTACGACGCGCCCACCGGCTCCTACATCTATGTCGCCACCAATACGACGCTGAGTTACACCGCCGTCAACCGCTACACCGACAGCGTGGGCGATGGCGTCTCCGACTGGTGGCGCGCCCGCAATTTTGGAGGCACCGGTGTCACAACCAACTCTTCCTCCTGTGCCGCCTGCGACCCGGACGGCGATGGAGCGTCGAATTACAGCGAATATGTTGCCGACACGAACCCGACCAATGCCTTGTCCCATTTCCGCATCCAAAGCATTTCCAATGCGACAAGTTGTGCCGTGTTCTACCAATCTTCTGCCAGCCGCAAGTACACCCTCTATTACGGGACCAACCTGAGCGCGGGCGTGTGGACCAACCTTTCTTCACAAGCCGACATCCCTGGCAGCGGCGGCGTAGATGGGCTCACCGATCCTTCGCCCCCGGGCGCGCAACGGTTCTATCGCATTGGTGTGCGTCTGCCCTGAGGAGGATTAGAGAAGCAGGCGAGAGCCGGGGTCTGCCGAACGACGGCATCTGCATCTACAACCACATTCGGCTCGTGCAGAGGTAAAGGCCGGAGGCGCAAAGAGTTGCGCGCCGTTTCGTCGGATGGTTGTGGTTCCGCGCCGAAACCCGTCAAGACCTCACACATCACCTGTAGAAACCCGGCAGCGTTTTCCGTTCATCCCCTTGTACATGATGATGTGGTTGAAAGTATGAAAAGAAATGTTTGGCCTTTCCGGTTGGCTTGGGTGGGTCTTTTCGCCATCTATTCCCTCCAGGCCTACGAGGCTCTGCAAGGGCCAACCGAACTCCTGTATTGGGACAGAACCAACGCCTTCACCGGCTACACCTGGTTCGGTGTTCGGGGCACAACCTACCTGCTCGATATGGAGGGGCGCGTCGTTCACACCTGGCCCATCGGGACGAATCCGCACCTGTTGACCAACGGCAACGTGCTCGACGCTTCCAAAGACGATCCCAGCGGCTTTGGCGGGTTGACCGAGGTGGACTGGAGCGGGTCAACGGTGTGGACCAACACCGAGATGCGGTCCAACTATTTGATGCACCACGATTTCTTGCGCATTTTCAACCCGAAGCTGAACGCCTTCACAACCCTCTACATCGCCAACAAAACCGTCAGTTCCAACCAGTGCATCGCCGCCGGATGCAATCCAGCCTTCGGCCGGAACTACACCAATGCCCAGATGGACGCCATCGTCGAAGTGGATATGTCCCACAACATCGTCTGGGAATGGTGGTTCTTCGACCACGTCATTCAGGACTTCGACGCGACCAAATCCAACTACGTTGGCCTTGGGAAGACCATCGCCGACTATCCGGGACGGCTGAACGTGAACATCCCCGGCCTGCCGGTGCAGCGCGACTGGCTGCACTGCAACTCGATTGACTACAACCAAGCCCTCGACCACATCGTCATCAATTCGGTTCGTGGCGAGTTCTACGTCATTGACCACGGCGGCACATTCATCCCGGGAAGTCCGTCGAACAGCATCGTACTCGCGGCGAGTTCCGCGGGGGATTTCCTGTATCGCTTCGGTGATCCAGCCCGCTACAACCAGGGTAGCCCGCCGTCCATTCTGACCAACTGGACTGTCTCCACCACCGGCAACAAGCAGATCGGCGGGGCGCATCACACGAGCTGGATTCCATCCGGCTTGGCCGGCGCGGGCCATCTGCTCACTTTCAACAATGCCCAAAACCTCTTCGAGCGCACCCAAGGCTCGTATGTCTTCGAAATCAACCCGTTTCTGAACGCGCTGACCAATGACACAGCCGCTTACGTCAACCCACCCGCCGCCGGCTACAACACGTGGCCGCCGCCCGCGCCCACCTCAGGCAAGAATCCGAAGCTGATGTCGCGGCAGATTGTCTGGAGCTACTCCTCCAAGGCCAGCCACGGCATGTTCAGTCACATCGGCAGCAGCGCGCAGCGGCTGCCCAACGGCAACACGCTGGTCTGCGCTGACACGGAAGGGCACATCATCGAGGTCACGCCCGCAGGCGACGCCGTCTGGGAATACATCAATCCCGTCACTTCGGACGGGATTCTCAAGTTCAAGCGCGACAACTGGCCGATGTACAACTCGGTCTTCCGCGCCTTCCGCATCGGCCCGAATGATCCGGCGCTGGCGGGCCGCACGCTGACGCCAGGGGCCTCCATCACCGGCCGAACGCCCTCCTATCATTCGCCGTAACCAGCCACCCCGCATGAAACCTTCAACCGAGCGGCGAATCATGAAACACCTTTCCATCGAAATTCTCGTGGCGGCGGCGTTGGCTTTCAGCCTGGACTGCGCTCTGGCCTACGAGCGCCTGCAAGGCCCCACCGAGGTCCTTTACTGGAACAAGACCAACGCTTTTTCCGGCTACACGTTCTTCGGCGTCCGCAGCAACACCTACCTCATCAACATGGAGGGCCGGGTGCTGCACACCTGGCCGCTGGGCACAAACCCGCGCCTGCTCACCAATGGCAACGTCCTCGACGCCACGAGCGGCGACGTCAGCGGCTTCACCACGCTCAAGGAGGTGGATTGGAACGGGAATACCGTTTGGCAATACACCGAGAGCCGCACCAACTACGCGCCCCACCACGACTTCCTGCGCATCTTCAATCCCAAGCTCGGCACGAACACCACGCTTTACATCGCCGCCAAGTCGGTGTCGTCGAACGCCTGTATCGCCGCCGGCTGCAACCCGGCCAACGGCCCTTACACCAACGCCCAGGTGGACGCCATCGTGGAAGTGGACATGGCGGGCAACGTCGTCTGGGAGTGGTGGTTCTTCGACCACGGCATTCAAGACTTCGACCCGGGCAAGTCGAACTATGTCGGCGCAGGCACGAGCATTTCGAACTATCCCGGCCGGCTGAGCCTGAATCTCCCGGGGCGTCCAATCACCAATGACTGGCTGCACTGCAACTCGATTGACTACAACCAGACTCTCGACCAGGTCGTCATCAACTCCGCTGGCGGCGAGTTCTACGTCATTGACCACGGCAACACATTTGTCGCCGGCAGCCCCGCTTCCAGCATCGCGCTCGCGGCCGGCGCGGGCGGCGACTTCCTCTATCGCTTCGGCGATCCGGCGCGCTACAGCCAGGGCAATCCGCCGTCCATCAATCAGAACTGGAGCACCTCCACCACGGGCAACAAGCAGATCGGCGCGTCGAGCCACGCCCAGTGGATCCCGGCGGGCCTGCCTGGCGCCGGCCAATTCCTCGTTTACAACAACGGCGGCGACCTGTTCGAGACCACGCCGCAGTCTTACGTTTTCCAAATCAACGGCCACTTGAATGCCAGCACCAACGACACCGGGACCTACCTCAATCCGCCTGCTGCTGGTTACAACAACTGGGCCGCCCCCGGTCACGATACCGACAAGCGCACCAAGGCCATGTCGCGCCAAATCACCTGGATGTACTATTCCATGGCCAACCAGGGCATGTTCAGCCACCTCGATTCCAGTGTGCAGCGATTGCCCAATGGCAACACGCTCATCTGCGACTCCACCGAAGGCCACACCTTTGAGGTCACGGCCACGGGTGACGTCGTCTGGGAATTCGTCAACCCCGTCAGCGCCGATGGCATCATCGCGTACAAGCGGGACAACTGGCCCATGCACAACGCGCTCTTCCGCGCCTATCGCTTCGCCACGAATCATCCCGCCTTCACGGGGCGCACGCTCACGCCCGCCAGCACCATCACCGGTGCATCTCCCTTCTACATCTCCGCGCCGAGCATCGGTGTCACAACGATCACCCCAGCGTCGCCCACTGCCTCCACCCCGGTTTGGCTGACCGCTCTCATCAGCAACAGCCGCGGCGTCGCGTCGGCCACGTTGACCTACATCGTCGGCACTTCCACCAACAGCGTCACCTTGCTCGACGACGGTCTGCATCAGGACGGCACGTCCGGCGACGGGGTTTACGGTGGCCAGATCCCCGCGTTTCCCGCCGGCAGCAGCGTGAGCTACTGCGTCACCGCGCAGGACGACTTCGGCCTGACGGCTACGGACCCGCTGGGCGCCCCAAGCAACCGCTACGCCTACACGGTTTCGGACGTGCCGGTGCCGACTGTCCAGTATGACCTGCTCCTGGGCCGGCCTACCGACACCTCGATCACGGTCAGCGTGCTGGCGAGCAACGATCTGCGGGTCTATTTCGAATACGGCACCCAACCGGGCGCTTACACCAACCAAACCGCGCCCACCGCCGTTTCCAATTCCATCCCGACTCACCTGGCCATCAGCCCGCTTTCGCCCAACCAGCGCTATTACTACCGGTTGCGCTATTCAGCGACCGGCAGCGCGCCGTTCAGTGCCAGCCCCGAGCGCACCTTCGTTACGCAACGCGCCCGTGGGAGCACCTTCACGTTCGACATCGAAGCCGACCCGCACTACCTGGACAACGAGCCGCCCGTCTGGCGGCTCGCGCTCACCAACATGCTGGCGGACCAACCGGATTTCTTGATTGATCTCGGTGATACCTTCATGGGAGAGAAGTATTCCAAGACCAACAGTTACACGCTCACCCAACCCGGCATTACGGAAGCCTGCCGCAATGTCCGCCAACAGTTTATCAGCATCGCCGGCCACTCGATCCCGCTGTTCCTGGTCAATGGTAACCACGATCCAGAACTCGGCTGGCTATTGAGCAACACGACGCCGACCAACAACAGCGCGGTGTGGGGCGCTCAGGCCCGCGAGTTGTATTATCCATGCCCCATTCCCGGCGGATTCTATTCGGGTAGTACTACCACCGATCCCTACACGTTGAATCCGCATGATGGCTATTATTCCTTCGAGTGGGGCAACGCCCTCTGCATCGTGCTTGATCCGTTCTGGCAGACCAGCCAGGGCGCTGCCAAGCCAACCGATCCATGGTCGTGGACGCTCGGCACAAACCAGTACCAATGGCTGCAGCGCACGCTCTCGCAAAGCACAGCCACCTTCAAATTCGTGTTCATCCACCATCTTGTCGGCGGCAGCTTCGACGGTATCGCTCGCGGCGGCGTGGAGTTCGCCCCGTATTTCGAATGGGGCGGCTACAACACCAATGGCACCTGGGGCTTCATTGCCAACCGCCCGGGCTGGGCGATGCCGATCCAAAGCCTCCTCCTCTCCAACGGCGTCAACGTCGTTTTTCACGGGCACGATCACGTGTATGTGAAGCAGGACCTCGATGCCAATGGCGACGGCCTCACCGACCTCGTTTACCACGAAGTGCCGCAGCCGAGCCGCACCAACTACAATGTGACCGGCACGGCGGCGGCATTCGGTTACACCAACGGTGTCATTCTGGGTAACTCCGGCCACTTGCGGGTAACCGTGACGCCGACCAATGCCACCGTCGCATACGTGCGCACTTTCCTCCCGGCGGACGAAGGGCTCGGCAAAACGAACCGCATGGTGTCGCACTCTTACACCATCTCAGCCGCAACCGTCACCAACACCGCCTTTCCGGGTACGATCATTGCCGGCCGCCCCACCGACAGCACCCTCGCATTGAACGTGCTTTCTTCCGCCGATATTCAGGCGTATGTCGAATATGGAATGCAATCTGGTGTCTATGTCGGTCAGACCACACTCACCAGTCTGGCCGCTGGTGCGCCGGCGGTGCTGGAACTATCCGAGCTGGTCGCGAACAGTCGTTGTTACTACCGCCTTCGCTTCAAATATGCCGGTGACATCGCCTACCGGGCTGACGCCGAGCGCTCCTTCCGAACCCAGCGCGCCCCGGGCAGCACGTTCACGTTCGATCTCCAGTCCGACTCGCACATCTACGACAAGAAAGGTGACACCAACCTCTACCTCATCACCGAGCAAAATATCCTGGCCGACGCCCCAGATTTCCTGCTCGATCTCGGCGACACCTTTGGCGACGATCATAATCCCACCACCATCACCGCTGCGGAGAT
>CAZWJC010000218.1:0-12459 GCA_964634255.1 uncultured Verrucomicrobiota bacterium
GAGACGATGAACAAGCTGTGGCGGGCGCAGAAACAACTCACGCAGGAACTCGGCCGCGAACCTTCGCCCGAAGAGATCGCCGACGAGATGCATCTGCCGGTAAGCCGCATCAACTCGCTCCTCAAGATGGCGCAACAGCCCATCTCGCTGCATGCGCCCGTTGGCGACGACGGCGACGTGAGCGTGGGCGATTTCATCGAGGACAAGTCGGCGGAGAACCCGCTCGACGTAACCAGCTACAGCTTGTTGCGCGAGAAACTCGCCGACGTGCTGGCCAGCCTGACCGAGCGCGAACGCAAGATTCTGGAAATGCGCTTCGGCCTGCTGGATGGCTACGAGCGCACGCTGGAAGAGATCGGGAAGATGTACAATGTGACCCGCGAGCGCATCCGGCAGATCGAGGCCAAGGCCTTGCGCAAGCTGCGGCACCCCACGCGCGTACGCCACCTGCAGGGCTTCCTCGAATCCGCCGAAGCCGAAGGCTGAATTCAGCGTCGGGGAGATTGTTTGTGAAGTGTAGCGCGCCGCCGGAAACCCCGGCGGCGGTTTCAGCGTTTCGGAGGCTCGATATGAAAGTGACCTACTACGGACATAGTTGCTTCGCGGTCGAAACGGGCGGACGCATCCTGCTCTTCGACCCGTTCATCACGCCCAACGAACAGGCGCACAGCATCGACATCAACAAGGTCCGCGCCGATTTTATCCTCATCTCGCACGGCCACTTTGACCACCTGGCGGACGCCGTAACGATCGCGAAACACACCGGCGCCATGGTCATCTCCAACTACGAGATCACCGTCTGGTTGGGCCAGCAGGGTCTGGCCAAGACGCACCCGCTGAATCACGGGGGCGGCGCGCGGTTCGAGTTCGGCCGCGCCAAGTTCACGCCAGCGATTCACTCCAGCGGCCTGCCCGACGGCTCTTACGGCGGGAATCCCGGGGGCTTCCTCATCGAAACCAGCGAAGGCGCGTTCTATTACTCCGGCGACACCGCGTTGACCTACGACATGAAGCTGATCGGCGAGAGCGCGAAGCTGCGGTTTGCCGCGCTCCCCATCGGCGACAACTTCACGATGGGCGTGGACGACGCCATCAAGGCCGCGGACTTCGTCGGCTGCAACGAAATCCTCGGGCTGCACTACAACACTTTCCCGCCCATCCGGATTGATACCGCGGAGGCGGTGCAAAAGTTCAAGGCCGCGAACAAGCGGCTGCACCTGCTGCAAATCGGCGAGAGCCAAGGCTTCTGAAAGGACCGTTATTCTGCGATGAGGCTTCGCCTATACTGCCTTTCAGACCACCTTGGCGTAGGATTTACCTGTCTGGATTCATAGAGCACTCCTGTCTGTGATAAACAGCACGCGGCTGCAATCCCGCCGAGTATCGTATGCGAGGGTATCATCAACGCCGTTTAGGCGCGTAGTACCCCGAGCCCAAGTCATAGAGCAACACGCCTGATCTGTATGTGTAAGTTAATCCATTGCTCAGCCTCGGCGGTAAAGCTGGGCTGCCCTTTTCCACATCAATGAACTCCAGGTATTTATACAGCGTAACGGCGCGATGATTGAGCTCCCAACTACCACGAGTAGTCAACTTCTCCCCCGAAGGTAAAGTCAGTTCCTGAGCAAAAATGCCGCCTTCCTCCAGTTTGAGCACCTCTGAAACTCCACCATACGAACCGAAATAATCGCCAAGGATACTCTTGCTTGATGGCTCAGGGACAACTAGCAGGATTACGATAGACGCCACGATGCTGCCCCACATCACAAGCAGTGCCCGTTTGCCTCGCTGTCGACCGATTCGAGTCTTCGAACAGACACTTATTACCGCCAAGACGTGACCGGTGATAAAACAAGGCAGTCCAATCAACACCGGAAAAGAGATCATCACATTCTCATCCAACGTGCCTCCGAGAACGTGAAGAAGCGGCCACAAAACCCCCGCGAGCACGAGTATAGATACGCATCCAATCAATCCCCCGCTCACGAGACGACCTGACTTAGACGGCTGGATGTTGGAATCGCTCATGCGGTAGAAAACCTAAATGGCACATGTCGAGGAAAAGCAGATTCTAGATCTGGAGACAGGCGTGATGGCAACAAAAGGATGATTTAACCATGGCGCAAATACGTTAAACACGCCTCGCCCATCCGGTCAATTCCCAACAGTGCGGCGGCGCTCCGCCCAGGCTTCCTGCACATACCTCATCGGCTAGGCGAAAGCGGAACGCTGGCTTGCAGTCAATTTTGAAAGTGATGTGCAGGCACTGCCGACGGCACAATGCACCGCCACGACAGGTTTTCCCTTTTTCCCGTCGCCATCCGCGACGGAGCTGTGCTAACGGTAAGGCGAACAAACGATGAGCCAACCACCGGCAACGGGATGCAGCAACCAGCTTTGTGCTGGCGGCTGCCTCGCACGGTCCATCCTGGAGACTTTTGCCGAGGAGCCGAAGCTTGAGGCCGTGACGGTGGACGCCGAGCGCCAGACGGTCGCCGTGGCCACACTCGGTCAGACCGACATGGAACGGCTGGAGAAGCTGCTCACCGAATCGCTCGAACGCGCACAGGAGAAGCGGCCGGATGGCGATTGCGCCATGCTCGGCGGCGGCGGCAATTGCGCCTCGTGCGCCACGCCCCTGCCCGGCCCAGACCTCAACCGCTTTACCATTCAGCACGAAGGCCCCGTCACCAGCGTAGCCCGCGTCACCTGCCCCACGGCGCCAAAACTGTGGCGGTGGCGGAATTTCCCGCTGCCGAAGTTCGTTCAGCGAGATATCGAGCTCATTGAAGCCGAGGAGCATTTTGGTGAGTGGAAATGGCAACTCCTGTGCGCGGTGCTGTGTGCCGCCGCCGGCATCGCCGCTTACGCGGTGACGCCCCACAGCACGATGCCCACGCCGCTCGGCTACGCGCTCTACGCGCTGGCGTATCTTGCCGGAAGCTGGTTCGCCGCCCAGGAACTGTGGGAACGCCTCCGCAAAGAAGGCGGGCTCGACGTTCATTTCCTGATGCTGACGGTTGCGGCCGGCAGCGCCGCGGTGAACGAGTGGAACGAAGGCGTGGTGCTGCTGTTCCTCTTCTCCTTCGCGGGCGCGCTCGAACACTACGCCATGGAACGCACCCAGCGCGAGATTCGCTCCCTGTTCCGCGACGCGCCCAAGGTGGCCACGCTCGTGGATGCCCGAGGCCACGAAAGCGAGATTGCGGTCGAACGCATTCGCAGCGGCATGCGCCTGCTGGTGAAGCCCGGCAGCCAGTTCCCCGTAGATGCCGAGGTGGTCAAAGGCCAGAGCGCCGCCGACGAATCGAATCTCACGGGCGAAGCCACGCCCGTGGAAAAGGCGGTGGGGGACCGCGTGCTGGCCGGCACGATCAACGTCTGGGGAGCCGTCGAGATCGCCGCGTTGCGACCGGCCGCCGAGAGTTCGCTGCAGAAGATCATCCGGCTCATCAAGGACGCGCAACGCCAAAAGGCGCCGGCGCAGCGCTTCACCGACAAATTCAGCACGGTTTACACCTACGCTGTGATCACAGCGTCCCTCGGCATGTTCTTCGTCTGGTGGCTCGGCTTTGGGCTCGCGCCCTTCGCGTCACCCGATTTGGACCAACCCAGCCTGAGCGCGTTCTATCGCACGATGACGCTGCTGGTGGTTTCCTCGCCCTGCGCGCTGGTGCTTTCGATTCCCTCTGCCGTGCTGGCCGCCATCGCTTGGGGCGCCCGCCACGGCATCCTTATCCGGGGCGGCGCCGCGGTTGAGAAGATGGCCGAGGTCAACGTCGTCGCGCTCGACAAAACCGGCACGCTGACCACCGGCGAACTGCGGGTCGAAACGGTCGAGAGTTTTCCGGCGGGGCAGGAAGCTGAGATTGCACGGCTGGCGTATTCGCTCGAGAAACTCTCGACACATCCGCTGGCCCGCGCCATCACGCGTTACGGCAAACAGCGCAATCTGGAGGTGATCGAGTTTGCAGGCTTCGAGTCCATCACAGGGCAGGGCTTGCGGGCACAGCGCGACGGCATCGTCTGTCTGCTGGGCCGGCGCGAGTGGGTCGCGGCAGCCGCAGCGACAGAAACGCTCGCGCGCGTGCCCGCGGCTGAGGCCGGGTGTTCCGAAGTCTGGATCAGCGAAGGATCGTTGCTGGGGCGGATCATCCTGCGCGATGACATCCGCCCGCAATCGCGTTTGGTGGTGGACGAACTGCGCCGCGAGGGTCTGCGTTCCGTGGTCCTGACCGGCGATCGGAAGGCCGCCGCCGAACACCTGCGGGTCGAGTTGAACCTGGACGAAGTCCGCGCCGAACTGAAGCCGGAAGACAAGGTCGCCGCGATCAAATTACTAAGCGAGTCCGGCCAGCGCGTGGCCATGGTCGGCGACGGCGTCAACGATGCGCCCAGCCTGGCCGTGGCCCACGTGGGCGTGGCCATGGGCGCGCGGGGCTCCGATGCGGCGCTCGAACAGGCGGACGTGGTGTTGATGCATGATCGGTTGGAGAACTTTCTCGCTGCGTTCCGGCTGAGCCAGCGTGCCCGCCGCATCATCCGGCAAAACCTCTTCATCTCGCTCGGCACCGTGGTGGTGCTGGTCGTCTTCGCAACACTGGGCAAGATCCCCTTGCCGCTGGGCGTCATCGGTCACGAAGGCAGCACGGTGATCGTGGTCATGAACAGCCTGCGACTCCTATTCGGCCCGACTTCGCAAGTTCGCCAGGCTGAGTAACCAGTTTCGCCCTTCGGCTACAACCCAAAGGCGGAGTGAGTCTCTCCGCAAAGCACTCCGCCAAAACCGGCGAGAATGTGGCTTTTGACCTGGGCACTTCAGTACGAGGCGTGGCCACGAAAAAGCGGGCGCGGCTTTCGCCTGCACCCGCTTCGAATCAAGCCACCAAAACCCGGTCTATCGCCGGGAACGGCGATGCGCAGAAATCAAAGCCGCCAAACCCAAGCCTAGTAACGTCGCGGTCGCCGGCTCGGGAATCGTTGTGAGCTCTACCCGGAACAGGCTCGTGTCAAACTGCTCCGCCGTGGTGGTCGCCCCGGAAGGCCGAATCGCAAGCGTGTCAAACGTGAACGTATTCGGAGAGTCGTCGGTAAAACTGACTTCCAACGTGCCATCGCCTCCCAGCGTGCCGCCAACCATGCTCGCGTAAAGCTCCAGACCGGTTTCCGCCTTGGTGGCCCGAAGCGTGAAAGTGTATTGCGTGCCGCTGACATAGCCGGCATCCCCCGTGTTGCCGTCATCGCCGAGCGAGGCCCAATTGCCGCTCGAACTCAGAAGGTTGCCCGTGGTCAGCAGACTCCGCTCCATCAGACTGAACGGCGTGGTGCGTCCCAAGGTCACGCCCAAGTTCATAAACATGCCATAGCCGACAAAGGTGCTGTCGGCGGGATTGGCGTCCGTCGTGAGCCGATTGGCCCCGGGCGTGTCCACGAGGGCCAGACGGAAGTTCTGACTCGTGTTCTGCGCGTTGACGTTGAGCGGCGTGAACACCCACGTTACGGTCAAGCGGTCACCGAGGTTCGCAAGCGTGACGGGCGTCGCCTCCGGGGTGAAGTACGTCGTCCAAGAGGCTGATGACGTGCCCCCAACAGTCAAGTCGCCGCGCAGCGGACCGCCGGCGCCAACCGGCGCGAGCGTACCCACACCGCCTTTGAACCAAGCCGACTCCAGATTGCCATCCAAGTCAACATCCACACCGTACTCCGAGTAGTCGGGGGACGCCGGCAAGGTCCGGTCGCCGTCCAGCCAGGTGTCGTTCACCAGTGTTCCACCAGAGGCCGCGGCAGAACAGAGGCCGACGACCGCAACGAGGGCCGAAATGCGAACGGATGGTTTCATGCGCATAGTTTCGTTAGTTGGATTGTTGGCGCGATTCTAACAGGGGGCGTCGGTTTGTCACATCCGGCTTCTTGCAGACGGGCTTGAAAATTCGGCACTGAACTCCGCCCACATCTCGCGTGGACAAGCGCTCCCGAAATTCTCGATTCACGGCGCGAATGGTCCACTGCCCGCGCCAGCCCCAGCCGTAACCAGCGTTGGGACAGAGCTTGCCACATCCACGCCGTAGGCGTAGGGCGGCGGGTTCAGTCCGTTGGCTTCGACGCTCAAGACGTCGGTGCCGGGGATTTGGATCGAGCTCGAATCGCTACCCGCCGACCAGGTGGTATTCACCTCCATGTTGCCGCTTGCGAAGACCTTCCCGTCAACTCCCTGCGTTCGGTAAAGCTCCCAGACATTCTTCACGCAGTTGAAATAGTTGTTCTCCACCAAGATTTCAGAGGCGATGGCCGCGCGGATGCAGTTGTTGTTGCCGGCCGCATCATAGAAGTTGTTGTAGCAATGAACGCGGCCAAACCGCACACGCGGCATGCGTTCATGCACCAATTGCCCCCACCAATTGTGATGGAACGTCACATGCAGCTTGCCGGCGTCCTCGGCCGCATTGTTATCGCTGTGGCCGACGAGGTTTGAAAAGCGGTGCGTATTGGCCGGATTCGTGTAGTAGAAGTGACACCAAGAAACCGTAATCCAGTCCGCCGCGTGGCTGATGTCCAGACTGCCGTCGTCGCAATCTACAAACGTGCAATGGTCCACCCAGATGTTTCGGCAGTCCTGCAAGGTCAAGCCGTCGCCGTCGCCTACGCCATTCGGGTTAGTGAAGATCAGGTTCTGGAGGATGACGTTGGTGTTGCCATACACCTTGAGGTTGCCTACGAGCATGGCGTTCGTGCCCACGCCGAGGATCGTCTTGTTGTCCCGGACTCGGACGTTGGAGTCGCCCAGGTTGATCGTGCCCTGGACCAGCACGACGCGAGCAACGTCGTCGCCAATGAAGGAGCTGAAATCAGCGAGGTCGTTGGCCGTCACCGTCGCCCCCCCTTTGCCGCCCGTCGTGTTGCCATTCAACGTCGCATACCCATCCGGCGTGCCGGCCACCGGACTCTGGACCACCGATAGCGCGGCCACCCGGCTGGTTACCGAGCCGACACTGTTCGTCACAACCACGTGGTAGCCGCCGGTGTCGCTGGTCTGCGCGTTGGTCACGGTGAACGAACTGGCTGTGGCCCCGGAAACCGCCACCGTGTTTGCATGCCATTGATAGGCAAGCGGGGCGGCGCCGGTGGCCACCACGCTGAAGCTAGCATTCTGCCCGGCAATCACGGTCACATCGGTCGGCTCGGTGGTGATGCTGGGCGCGGTTGGCGGGATGCTGCCGCCCACGAGCAGCCGGAACCAGCGCGCCGCTTCAATCGCGGGAATCGGGTTGGTGCAGTCAAAGTTGCCGCCGGGATCAAAGAAGTTTGTGGCGGTGGAAATCCAGTCGTCCGCGGTCCACTGGAGATTCGTGGAACTCAGAACCTGGTACGCACCAGCGGGCGTACCGTTCGTACCACGCAGCACAAAGCCATCGCCTGCGAAGAATGCCTCGGTGATCCGAGGTTGCGGCTGGAGCGGTGACCCGCTGGCTGGCGTAGCCTCCGCCCAGGTGGTAGCGACGCGAATTTCATCCATGTAGAGTCCCCCGCTGGCGTCACTGACACTGGGCAACTGCAGCGAGAGCACCGAGGACTGATCGGAATTCGCGGTCGTGGTGAGTGGCGTGACGCCTGCGTCGATTTCGTCCGACTCGCCTGTCTGCGGATTCAGCCACAGCGCCACCTCATCCGCCCCGGATTGAAAGCGCAGCCGCATCACGATGAGATACGTCTCGTTCGGGTTCAGCGCCACAACGTGCGTGGCAGACGCGACGCTGCTGTTCTTGAACAGCGTCAACTGCCGCGAAGCGCTGATGCCGACTGCCGCAGCCAGGTTCCCGCTGCCCGTGCTGTTGCGCAAGCCGACCAATTGCCGGTCCGCTGGCGTTGCCGCCGTGACCTTGAGCAGGAAGGAGAGATAGGCCGCGTTGCCGTCGCCACTTTGCGCAATAAACGGCGCCGCCAATCGCCGACTCGTCGCGGTGGCGGCGCGCAAGCCAAGTGACGGCGCGGCGCTGACGGGCGCGAGCGCGGCGAACTCCAAGGCCGCGGCACTCGTGGAGAGGGCGCTACCGGTCCCGGCACTGTTGCCGGCGGACCACTTGGTGTTGAAGCCGCCCACCGCATTGTTTGCGCCCAACAACGTGCCGTCGCCGTACGAAACCGGGAATGCTTCACTGAACAGCACGTCCGCCCGCGCCCCGAACCGCGCGGTCAGGATCAAAACCCAGATTAGTCGGGAGGCGGCGTTATTCTTCATGCTTCAACAGTGTCCAAGTGCCTTGACGGCTTGCAGCCTGACACGGTCGGGGAATCCGGCAACTGTCAGTTTCAGCAGGGCCGTGTGAAAAATGAGCACCTGGCGCAACCCTGCCGGCGGAGATTCAATTCGCGTGGACCCATCCCACCGCCGTCGCATCAAGCAAGAGCCTCGGCTCGCCTTGACCTGCCCCCGGTCACCTGCGACTGTTCGGGCGCTTGGCGCAGGATTTCCAAGTCCCGGCGACGGGCAACCTGTTGGACCGGGTCATCGCGACTCCCGCCGTGCAATCCTTGGCGCGGCGTTTGGAGGCAGGCCGCGCATTGCCTTGCGCCGGCGTTCACTCGGCAGCGCAACCCTTCCTCGCAGTCGTCTTGCGCTGGCTTCTTCCGCACCGGCCCATCGTCGTCGTCACAGACCATCTCAAGACGCAGGAGACGTTCCAGCAGGATTTGGAAACGTGGGCAAAGCTGGAAACTCGAAACTCGAAGGCCGAAGGAAACTCGACGCCCGAAACGGAATCTCCATCTGCCATTTTCCATCCTCCATGCTCACCCCTGTTCTATCCCGCTTGGGAGGTACTGCCACACGAGGGCAAGCTCCCGCACGCCGACGTCATCAGCGAGCGGCTGCAAACATTGGTTTCCCTCCTGCCCAACCCGGAACGCGAAACGGGGAACGCGGAACTCATCGTCACCAGCGTGGCGGCTTTACTCCAGCGCACGTTCAGCCCGGACGATCTCCGGCAGCGCATCCGCCCGCTGGCCCGCGGTGATCGGGCCGATCCGCTGGACCTGGTCGAGTGGCTGGAGGCGCAGGGCTACGAACCGGAAGCGCAGGTTACGCAAAAGGGCGACATCGCGTTGCGGGGCGGCATCCTCGACATCTGGCCGCCCACCAGCCCGTGGCCAGTGCGGTTGGAGTTCTTTGGCGATGAACTGGAATCGTTACGCGAGTTCAATCCGCTCACGCAGGTTTCGCGCGGGGAGATCGCGGTCATCACGCTGCCGCCGGCCGGGGAGCTGGGGATTCTCAAGTCCGGAATGCGAAGCGCGGAACGCGAAATGGAAGCTCCGCTGGCGCTCGCGACGATGCTGGACTATCTGCCGTCCCAGGCGATCGTCCTATGCTGCGAACCGGAACTTTTGGCTGAACGCGCGACCGAGTACGCGCAGCAAGTGCCCGCGGACGATCCCTTCTTTGTTTCGTGGCCAGAATTCCTGGCGCAAGTAGATCGCCGCGGCATGACGCGGCTGGAAGTGTCCGAAGGCGAGATGGTGTCGGTCCTTCCAATGAACGATCCGAATACCGTGCCGTCGGCTCTTGCGGAGACTAAGGCTGGCGTGGCCCTGGAAACGGGTTGGCTCTTCACCGGTCTCGACGCCTTCCGTCCGCTGGGGGAACGCGCGCCCGATCCGCAGATAGCCGAGGCGCAGCGCAGTGAGTTTTTCAATCAACTGCATCGCTGGCTGCGCCAGGGCAACGCGGTTCACGTGTTCTGCAACAACGACGGCGAGCGGCAGCGGTTCGAGGAAATCTGGGCGGAGCACGGTTTTGACACTCGCCAACGTGCTGCCGGCATCCTGCCGGCAGAACAAACTGACGTCAACGCGGCGACTGTTGAGCTGTCAATGCCCGCGTTGCACCTTGGCACGCTTTCGCGTGGCTTTCTGTGCGATGAGGCGAAGCTGGTGGTCGTCACCGACGCCGAGATTTTCGGGCGCTACCGCGTGCAACGTCCGCGCCGGCTCAAGTCGCCGCACGCCGCCGCCATGCGGTCCGCGCTGGAGATTGACTTCGCGGATTTGGAGGAGGGCGACCTCGTGGTTCACCTGCAGCATGGCATCGGACGCTATCTGGGGTTGAAAATGTTGCCGGCGGTTTCGAGCCATCGGCAACCGGCCGCCGTCAGTCGGCAATCCGAAACCGAGTGCCTTGTCATCGAGTATGCACCGCGCGAGTTGGGCGACGAGCCGCCCAGACTCTACGTGCCGGTCAGCGAGGCGCACCTGGTCAGCAAATACGTTGGCGCGGGCAAAGCGCGTCCGCCATTGAACACGCTGGGGGGCACCCGCTGGGCCAAGGCCAAGGAGCACGCGGAAAAGGCCGTGCGCGACGTCGCCGCGGAGTTGCTGCAAATCCAGGCCGCGCGTGAATCGCAGCCGGGCCACGCCTTCAAACCCGATGCGCCCTGGCAGCGCGAATTCGAAGGGGCGTTCATCTTTGAGGAAACGCCCGATCAGGTGAAGGCCATCGGCGAGACCAAGGCCGACATGGAACGCCCCAAGCCGATGGATCGGCTGATTTGCGGCGATGTCGGCTTCGGCAAAACCGAGGTGGCCATCCGTGCCGCGTTCAAAGCGGTGATGGACGGGCGGCAGGTCGCGGTGCTGGTGCCGACAACGGTGCTGGCGCAACAACACTTCAACACCTTCCGCGAGCGCATGGCGGATTATCCCGTGCGCATCGAACTGCTTTCGCGTTTCCGGACGCGCGGGGCGCAACAGCGCGTGGTCCGCGACCTGACAGCGGGTGCGGTGGACATCGTCATCGGCACGCACCGGTTGATCCAAAGCGACATCGTGTTCAAGGACCTCGGCCTGGTGGTGATTGACGAGGAGCAGCGCTTCGGCGTGCTGCACAAGGAGAAGTTCAAGCGCCTGCGCACGCTGGTGGACGTACTCACGCTCAGCGCCACGCCGATCCCGCGCACGCTTTACCTCGCGCTCACCGGCGCACGCGACATGAGCACCATCCAGACGCCGCCGCACTCCCGCCGGAAGCCAGGAAGGCAGACCCGCTCCCAGGTCCTGGCCCACGAACTCCAGAAGACCGCCAGGATCGTCCAGGGGCCGGGCCGAAATCAGATAGCGGACGTTGAGCAGGGCCAGCGCCGAGAGGTTCCAGTCCCCGGAGGTGCGCGTGCGCCCGGGAAAGAACTCCAGGTAATGGGTGCGCCGCGAGTCCGGGTTCCCGAGGAAGATATGGTACCAGTCCCCGTCAAAGCGCTTGGCCGACTCCGGGTCCGCCAGCTGGGGCGCCAGGACTGCGCGCATGAGCCCCTTGAAATGTTTGTTGAAGAGCACCGCCTTGCCCTCCACCACCTCCAGCCCGGCGGCCTGGGCCACGGAAGGGTGCACGTCCACGCAGGCGACCCGGAAGGGGTCACGGCGCGCGGTCCGCGCCAGTTCGTTCAGCAGGGGCCGCTCGCCGTACCCTTTGGCGTAGGGAACGTGGCTGTAGGAAAGCCAGGTCTGCTGGAGCGCGAGCATTCCGGCCAGCCCCAGGCCGGCGGCGAACAGGACGGGAGCCACCCGGGCTAGGCGGGGTCGCCGAGCCCATGCCCCGGCGGCGGCCTCTGGCGGGACCGTGGCGGCGAGCCAGGGCAGGAGCAGGAAGAGACCGGCCGAAAGCACATGCTGGGCCGAATAGAAAGGCGCGAGCACGGCCACGGCGGCCAGGGCCTGCCAGGGCTCGGGCAGGAGACCGGCGGCCCGGGCCCTGGACAGGGCTAGGCAGCCGAAGAGAACCTCCAGCGGGGTGAGCAGCCTTTCGATGTTGCCCAGGTCCATCTTCGCCAGCAAGGTGTCGGCGGCCAGGGCCTTCAGAGGGGAAACGGCCAGGGCGTGGATCGAGGCCACGGCCAACGTGAACAGGAACAGCCGACGCACGGTCCGGGATATGCGCATGGCCGGAAGGCCCGCCAGGGCCAGGGCCGCTGCGGCCTGATCCTGGCCCAGGGCGGCGAAAAAGCGCTTTCCCGCCGCGAGAAGCGCCGCAGGAACGCCGGGGAAGTTCAGGGAGTAGCTGCGCTGGGCCAGGGGGATGTACTCGAAGAGCGCGACGATGACCGGGGTGAAAAACAGGGCGTACCCGCCCCAGAAGGCCACGGCCGCCAGCAGGGCGCGGCCCGGGGAGGCCAGGCGCCCGGCCAAGACCAGCACCAGCCCGCAATGCAGGATGGCGAAATGCGGCAGGGTCAGCACCGGATAGGACAGCAGGCAGAGCATCAGGCAGAAGGCCGTGCGTCGGACCCGGACCCAGATCCCGAGCCTGCGGTCCGCCAGGGAGAGAAAGGCCGTGAAGAACGCCGGAAAGGCATGGACGAATACGAAGTGGGGGATGACGTGGACGGTGGCCAGGACGAAGAGCGCCCCGCCCAGCAGCGCCTCCCCGGGCTCAAGCCCGAGAACCCGGCGGAGCAGGCGGCGCATCCCCGTTCC
>CAZWJC010000219.1:0-12317 GCA_964634255.1 uncultured Verrucomicrobiota bacterium
CGCCCGGCAGGCGGCGGAATCCGCCTCCCGGGCCAAGAGCGAATTCCTGGCGAACATGAGCCACGAAATCCGCACCCCGATGAACGGCGTCATCGCCATGTGCGGCCTGTTGCTCGAGACCCAGCTCACCGTGGAGCAGCGGGGATACGCCGAGACCATCCATTCCAGCGGGGAAGCACTGCTCAAGATCATCAACGAGATACTGGATTTCTCGAAGATCGAATCCGGCAAACTCGAGATCGAACAAGCGCCGTTCGAATTGCTGAACTGCGTGGAGGAGGCGCTCGATCTCTCCGCGGCCAAGGCGTCCGAGAAGCGGCTGGACCTGGCCTGTCAGTTGGATGACAACATCCCGGCGAAGGTCGTGGGCGATGCCAACCGGTTGCGTCAGGTGCTGGTCAACCTGATTGGCAACGCGGTCAAGTTCACGCACGCGGGCGAAGTGGTGGTCACGGTTCGGCTGCTCTCGCCCAACCTGTCCGCATCCCCGGTCGACACGCCCTACTGGCTGCAGTTTTCCGTGCGCGACACCGGCATCGGGATTCCTGCCGACCGGTTGGCGCGTTTGTTCAGACCATTCACCCAGGCCGACGCCTCCACCTCCCGGCATTACGGCGGCACAGGTTTGGGGCTGTCCATCAGCCGGAGCCTCGTCGAAGCGATGGGCGGCAAGATGTGGGTCGAGAGCCAGGTGCAGAAGGGTTCGACCTTCCATTTTACGCTGCCGCTGCGCGCGAGCGCGAGCGCGCCGAATCGCGAGCCCGCCGCTCCCTCGCCGGTCCTTACGGGACGCCGGCTGTTGATCGTGGACGATAATCTGACCAGCCGGCACATCGTGGCGAAGCAGGCAGCCAAGTGGGGCATGGTCACGCGCGAGGCCGACAGTGGCCCCGCGGCGCTCGCCTTGTTCCGCGCCGGCGAGAAGTTTGATCTCGTGCTCTTGGACCTGCAAATGCCAGAGATGGACGGAGCGACGCTGGCCCGGCAGATCCGCCAGTTACCCGACGCCGCCGGGCTGCCGCTCGTGCTGCTCACTTCCATGGGCATCCGGGCGGATAGCCCGCAACTCGCCGGCGCCGGTTTTGCGAGTTGCCTGAACAAACCCATCAAGAGTGCCCAGTTACAGGAAACCCTCGCCCGGGCGATTGGCGGCGCGAAACCCGCCGTCGCCAAGACCGGGGCAACCTCGAAGCTGGACCCAACCCTCGCGGAGCGACTTCCTATGCGTGTCTTGCTGTGCGACGACAACATCATCAATCAGAAGGTGGCGCTGCGCTTGTTGCAGCAGATGGGTTATCGGGCCGAGGTGGCGAAGGACGGCGTGCAAGCGCTCGCCGCCCTGGATCGCCAGCCGTTCGATCTCGTCTTCATGGATTTGCAGATGCCGGAAATGGACGGCTTGGAGGCCACTCGCACCATTCGGCAACGGCAGAAGTCCCCGGAAGGCTTTCCGAACTACGCCCAGCGCATAATCATCGTGGCCATGACGGCCAGCGCGATGCAGAGCGATCGAGAGCGCTGCCTTGAGGCAGGCATGGACGATTACCTCGCCAAACCGGTCCGACCGGAAGACATCCGGAAGACCGTCGAGCGCTGGGGACCGGTCATTCAAGCCGCTGAGCCGGGAACGGTCAGTGAGGGAAAGTCCACGCCGACGCCGAAGGACACCACGGCCGTGCCAGCCGCAGTCACAACGGCGCCCCCGGTGGACATGGCACGTCTGACAGATTTTTCCGACGGCAATCTCGACAACCTGCGGGAGTTGGTGGCACTCTACGTGAAACAAACCACGGACCAGATGGCTCAACTCCGCGCCGCTGTACAAGCCAGGAACGCCGCCGAAGTGCGTCGGCTGGCGCATAGTTGTGCCGGCGCCAGCGCCACCTGCGGGATGGGACCATTGGCCACGGCATTACGCGAGATGGAACGGCTCGCCGATGCCGGAGACTTATCAGACGCGCCGAGCCACGTCCAAGAGGCCGGTCGGGAGTTTGAGCGCATCTGCGCATTTCTCGCGCCCTACCTCTCGGAAAAGCCGGCCACCGCACCCGCATGAACCACGTGCTGATCATCGAGGACGACCACCTGGTTGCGAACATCTACCGCAACAAGCTCACGGTTGAGGGTTTCCGGGTGGACGTTGCGCATGACGGGGAGGCCGGTTTGGAAGCCATCAAGAGTCTGCGGCCGGACGTCGTGCTCCTAGACCTGATGCTGCCGAAGCTGACTGGGGTGGAGATTCTCCGGGCGATGCGCGCAACTCCTGAAATCAAGGACACGCCGGCGATCGTATTCTCGAGCACCTACCTCACCGCCATGGTGCAGGAAGCCTGGAAAGCCGGTGCGACAAAGTGCCTCTCCAAAGCCAACTGCTCGCCAAAGGTGGTCATTGACGCCGTACGAAGCGTCATGAATCCACCCGAGAAGCCCGCCGTCCCCGCTCCACCGGCACCATCTGCACCGCCGGTCGCTACCGCAATGCCGCAAACGGTCGAGCGGGCCAACGACCCCGATGCCGAGTTTCAAGCCGACCTGCGGCGCGAGTTCCTGGAATCGCTGCCCGCCAACATCGCTGCGCTGCGCGCGCAACTGCAATCACTGATCCGCGCGGACGGCGAAACGGCGCGGCTCAAGCAACTCCACGAGCTTTATCGCCGCGTGCATTCGCTGACCGGCAACGCGGCCGTGGTGGGCATGGTGCACATCGCACACATGGCCGACGCGGTCGAAGTCCTCTTGAAGGAGCTTTACGAGAAGCCCGCGAGCATTACGGCGTCTACCCTCCGCACGACCGCGCTGAGCATTGATTTCCTCGGCTACCTGGCGGAACACGGCACCGGCCCGGATCGTCAGGCGATGACGGCCCCTAACATCCTGGTGGTGGATGATGAAGCCATCTCTCGCCGGGCCATCACCTATTCGCTGGAGAAGGCGAAGCTGAAGTCCGTGGCCGTCGAGGACCCACAAACCGCGCTGAAGCTGCTCTCCGAAAATCCATTTGATCTTGTGTTCCTGGACGTGGACATGCCCGGGATGGATGGGTTCGAACTCTGCACGCGCCTGCGGAACATGCCCACCCACCGCAAGACGCCCGTCGTCTTCGTGACGAGCCTCAACGACTTTGAAAGCCGCACCAGTTCGACCATGAGCGGCGGGAACGACTTCATCGCCAAGCCGTTCCTGTTCATTGAACTCGCCGTCAAGGCGCTCATGTTCGTGCTGCGGGGCAAACTGGAAGCCGCCCGGGCCACGTTTGAGCCGCCCCCGGCGGCGGCGTGAACGCGCAGCGGACGCGCTGTTTTGACAACGCCCGCGAGACTTCTTAGTGTGTCGCCATGGAATCGCTGCATGCCCCCTGGCGGATTGACTACATTCTGTCGCCCAAACCGCCGCGCTCCGATGCGTCGCTCTTTGCGCAGATTGCGCAATCCAGCGACGACGTCGCTAATCTCGTCATTGCCCGCGAGCGCACCTGTTACGCCCTGCTCAATCGCTATCCGTACAATGGCGGCCACCTCATGGTCGTGCCCTACAAACAGGTGAGCGACCTCGCCGCGCTGACGGACGAGGAACTCGCGGATGTGATGAAGCTCACCCGCCGCTGCGCGGCCGCGTTGACCCGGCTGATGAAGCCCGACGGCTTCAACATCGGCATGAACATCGGCCGCTCCGCCGGCGCGGGCATCGAGGAGCACTTGCACATGCACATCGTGCCGCGCTGGAACGGCGACACCAATTTCATGCCCGTCCTCGCGGACACCAAAGTCTTGCCCGAAGCTCTCACCGACACCGCCGCCCGATTACGCGCCGCCCTCGCCGCTGAAATCTGAAGCCTAAGACCGGAAACATCCCGATGCCCTCCGAGACACTCCATTTCGAAAACGCCCGGTTCGCCCAGCACCTCTACAACAACGACCCGCGCAACCTCCAGGCATTGGAGGACCAACTGGGCGTCAAGGCGGTTTCCCGCGAAGGCTGGATCAAGCTGGACGGCGAAGCCGACGCCATTGAGCGCGCCAAGCAACTGTTCCTGCTGCTCGAAACCTCGGTCAAGGCTGGCAGCGTCGTGCGCAATCGGGAATTCACGCACGCCCTGAACGTCGTCAAGGACGAGGGCGTCGCCACGTTGCGCGATCTGATGACCGACCGGATTGTCACTTCGGAGAAGAAGGCCAGCACCACCGCCAAGACACCCGGCCAGAAACGCTACGTGGAAGCGATCCGCCTGCATGACGTGACGTTCGGCATCGGCCCCGCCGGCACCGGAAAGACGTATCTTGCCGTCGCGCTGGCGCTCGCCGCGCTGCGCGAGAACAAGGTTTCCCGCATCATTCTGACCCGGCCGGCCGTGGAAGCCGGGGAGGCCCTCGGCTTCCTGCCCGGCGATCTCTACGAGAAGATCATGCCGTATCTGCGGCCCCTCCACGACGCGTTGCATGACATGCTGCCGGTCGAGGAAATCCAGAAACACACGGAGCGCAATGTCATCGAAATCGCGCCACTCGCCTACATGCGCGGGCGCACCCTGAACAACGCCTTCATCATCCTCGACGAGGCCCAAAACGCGACAGCGGAGCAGATGTTCATGTTTCTCACGCGACTGGGCCACGGCTCCAAAGCCGTGATCACTGGGGACGAGACGCAGATTGACCTGCCGTCGAACAAGCACTCCGGCCTGCTCGAAGCCCATCGAGCGCTCCGTCACATCGAAGGCATCGCCATCGTCGAATTCACCAAGCGCGACGTCGTTCGCCACCCGCTCGTCCAACGAATCATTTCGGCCTACGAAGAGCACCGCGGCAAGTCCCGCCCCGCCTGAGCCATGGCGCTTGCACTCACGATCCAGAACCACCAGAAAGTCCGCGCAGTTAACACGCGCCTGCTGCGGCAGATGGTGCGTTTGCTGGTCGAGGACCTGCTCAGCCTTCCGGAAGCTGATCTCGGCGTCTTCATCGTTGCAGCGCCGGAGATGACTCACCTCAACGAGACCTTTCTCCGTCACGCTGGCTCGACAGACGTGATCACGTTCGACTATGCGGAAGAGGGAGGCGGTCACGCGCCACGGTCCTTGCATGGTGAACTCTTCGTGTGCGTGGATGAAGCCCTGATCCAAGCCCGCCGTTTCCGCACGACCTGGCAAATGGAATTGGTTCGCTACATCGTGCATGGCGTGCTGCACCTGCACGGATTTGACGATCAAGCCATCCGTGACCGCCGCCGGATGAAGCGCGAGGAGAATCGCTTGCTCCACTTGCTCGCGTACCGCTTCCCCTTGAGCCGCGTGGCGCACACGCCTAGATTCAAGCCGTGAAGAAGACCCTGTTCGCCCGTTGGCGCGCCAATTTCCTGACCGGACTTGCCGTGCTACTTCCGGCGGTCATTACCCTGGCTGTGGTGAAATGGCTCTTCGGCACCATCGCCAGCATCACCGACTTGCTATTGTTCTTCCTCCCCCAGTCGCTAATCCACTCTGATGCAGGCAGGGGACCTATCCATTGGTACTGGAGTCTGGCGGCCCTCGCTCTGGCCGTGCTACTGGTTTCGCTCATGGGGTTGCTCGCGCGCTACTACGTGGGCAAGCGCATCATCGCCTGGCTGGACAACACGATGCTGCGGCTGCCGCTACTGAACAAAATCTACGCCACCATCAAGCAGGTCAACGAGGCCATCGGCACCAACAAGAAAACCGCATTCAAGACGGTCGTGCTCGTCGAGTTTCCCCGGGAGGGCATGTATTCAGTTGGGTTCATCACCAGCGAGCAACACGACGAAGTCCAAGCCAAGACCAAGGAGAAGGTCGTTTGTGTTTTCGTCCCCACCACGCCCAACCCCACATCCGGTTTCCTCGTGCTCGTGCCAGAGAACAAGGTCACCAAGCTCGACATGTCGGTGGCAGATGCGATCAAGTACATTATCAGCCTCGGGTCGGTGTCACCGGGCTACGCACCGCCGCCGCCGGCCATTCCGCGCGGATAGAAAATGGAAAGTGCCACTGGCATCATCCTGCGCACTCGGCCGCTGACGGAAACAAGCCTGATCGTGAACTGGCTGACGCCCACGCTGGGTCGGATCAGCACGGTGGCCAAGGGTGCGCACCGCCGAAAATCGCCCTTCGCCGGAAAGCTCGATCTGTTTTACGAGGCGGACTTCAGTTTCACGCGCAGTCGCCGCTCCGAGTTACATGCGCTGCGTGAGGTGTTGCTTTGCGATGTGCATCCGCCACTCCGTCAGGACTTGAGCAGACTGGAAAAGGTGGCCTACGGCGCCGCCTTGATCGAACAAACGACAGAAGCCGGAACGCCCCTCCCGGAGATTCACGCCTTGTTCGCCAGTTTCCTCACGTTCGTCACTCACCATCCCCCCAAACCACGCCACGTATTCGCCTTCGAACTCAAGCTGCTTCACTTGTTGGGACTTGAACCGGATCTACCAGAAAGCAAACTCCCTGTTCCAGCGCGTGCCTTGATGGACACGCTCCTCTCCGCCGACTGGCCCGCGATGGACGTGTTGCAGGCGACGGCCAGCGAGGCGCGCGCGGTACAACAATTCCTCCACGGTTTTCTGATCTATCATCTAGGCAAAATCCCGAAGAGCCGAGGTGCGGCCCTGAAGCTGGACACTTCAGCAGGACGTGCGTTTGCCTGACGCAGTGAGCCGCAGCATGGAAAGAATGCCTTAGGCAGCGTGACTGAGACGAGCTTTTGCCAACCCGGTTGATCTGCTTAGCCCGAGTCGCACGCGTAATCCTGCTCGCTGACTGCCCGCAACCGCGTTTTCTCGACTTCTTTTGGCTAGGCTGCCAAGTATCGGCTCGTAACACCATTGCCGCAGAAAGAAAAATGGCGGGTTGGCGGGTGGAATTTCGCCTGAATGACTGACAGGCTGCAATGAACGGCGCACGAACACAACCGACCAAGACCGAACGCGACCTCTTCCTGGAGGCCCTCGAACGGCCAACGCCCGAGGAGCAGGCCGCTTTTCTCGACGAAGCTTGCGCGCACAACCCTTCCTTGCGGGCGGCGGTCGAGGCGTTGCTGCAGAATCACAAAGCAGACGACTTTCTGGAGACGCCGGGCATCGCCGCGCCGCAGTCACCGGCATCCGCGAAAGGCCGTGCCGACACGGTCACGTTTGTGATGATCGGCGAGAAGCCTGGGGAACAGGTCGGACCTTACAGGCTACTGCAACAGATCGGCGAGGGCGGCGTCGGTGTGGTCTTCATGGCTGAGCAGGAGTCTCCGGTTCGACGGCGGGTCGCCCTCAAAGTCCTGAAGCCGGGGATGGACACCAAATCCGTCATCGCTCGATTTGAGGCGGAGCGGCAGGCCCTGGCGTTGATGGACCACCCGAACATTGCCAAAGTGCTCGACGCGGGCAGCACGGCGGCGGGGCGGCCCTATTTCGTGATGGAGTTGGTGCGCGGGATTCGCATCACGGATTACTGTGACCAAAACCGGCTTCCGACTCGCGAACGGCTCTCCCTGTTCATCCAGGTTTGCCAAGCCATCCAGCATGCGCATCAAAAGGGCATCATCCATCGCGACATCAAGCCGTCGAACATTCTGGTGACGCTGCACGATGGCGTGCCGGTGCCCAAGGTCATTGACTTTGGCATCGCCAAGGCCGTGGACCAGCGGCTGACCGACAAGACGTTTTTCACCGAGTTCCAGTCCTTCATGGGCACGCCCGCCTACATGAGCCCCGAGCAAGCAGAGATGAGCGGGCTGGATGTGGACACGCGCACGGACATTTACAGCCTGGGCGTGCTGCTCTACGAGATGCTCTCCGGCAAAACGCCTTTCGACGCGCAAGAACTGGTGTCCTCAGGGTTGGATGGCATGCGGCGCACGATCCGCGAGCGGGAACCGTCGCCGCCCTCGACCCGCTTCCGGACGTTACCCGACGCCGAACGGACGACGACCGCGCAACGACAGCAATCGGAGCCAGCCAGATTGACCAGAGTGTTGCGGGGTGACCTGGATTGGATTGTCTTGAAGGCACTCGAGAAGGACCGCACGCGGCGATACGCAACCGCCAATGAGCTGGCTCAGGACATTCGCCGCTACCTCGAGAATGAACCGATCCTCGCCCGTCCGCCCAGCGCGACGTACCGGCTAGAGAAACTCGTCCGACGAAACAAGCTTGTCTTCGCCGCTGCGGGTGCGGTGGCTGCGGCGCTGGTGATCGGGCTGGCGCTCTCAACGTGGCAATTCATCGAGAAGAACGCAGCCTACCGACGCACGGTTCAGGCCGAGCACGAGCAGAGCCGCCTGCGGGGTGAGGCGGAGGCGGCGCGGATCTCAGCGGAAGCCCAAGCCCGCACCGCCCAACGCCAGGCCTATGCCGCCGACATGAATCTGGTGCAACAGGCGTTGGCTGCGAACAACCTGGGCCGCGCGCAGGAGCTGTTGAATCGCCATCGCCCCAGCGCGAAGTCCGAAGTCCGAAGTCCGAAGTCCGAAGCCAGCTCAACTCTCCACTCTCCGCTCTCCACCGATCTGCGCGGCTGGGAATGGCGCTACTTGTGGCAGCAGTGCCAGAGCGACGCCCTGTTCACCTTGTGCCTGCTCTCCAACGAGGTTTCGGCATTGAGCGTTTCGCACGATGGCAAGTGGGTGGCCGTTGCCGAGTATGGAGACCGCGGGATTTCGATCTGGGACCTGCGGGCGCGCCAGGAGATCGTGAGATTCCCTGCGGGAGAAGGGAGCGACCCCATGGCGTTCTCGCCGGCCGCCCCGCTGCTTGCGTTCTACTCGACGGACCGTCGGAACAGTCCCGGACCGAAGAAGCTCGGTGGCCAGGTGCGCTTATGGGATGCGGCGAGCCGGCAGATCGTCGCGGATCTCCCGGTGAGCGGCGCTCTCAGTGCCTTGGCTTTTTCTGAGGATGGCACCAGGCTGCTCACGGCTGGCGGCAACACCGAGTTCACCATCTGGAATGTCGCGGAAGGGGCCAAGCTGACCAGTATTACCGTTTCCGATGCTAAGGAATCTGGGGTCCGTCTTCCATGGGGAAGTCCCATGACAGTTACGCGGGATTTCAGCCTGGCCGCACAGGCAATTGGCGGCGGAAGAATCCGCGTCGTGGACCTGACTTCGGGTCAGGAACTCTGGGCTTCGGGTCAGGAACTCTGGGCGGCTCAGGCCGCCGAGGAAAACGTCACGGCGCTTGCGTTTTCACCGGACGGAAAGAGGCTGGCGTCCGGCGCTGGCTTTGTCGAATCCACCGTCCGCTTGTGGGACGTGGCCACTGGTCGGGAGGTCGCGCGGCTGGAAGGCCACCGCACTTACGTTCGATCCCTGGTGTTCTGGCCGGACGGGGAGACGCTGGCCTCCGCCAGTGGCGACCAGACGATCCACTTGTGGGACGTGGGCAGCTTGGCCTCTTCGGCTCCGCTGGCTGGCCCGCTCAGCCCGAACCTCGCGCGGTCCAAATCTGAGTTCCCGCATCGCCCGCCGCAACCGCGAGTGACCGAACTGCGCCCGTACGCCACGCTGCGCGGACACCGGTTGGAAGTATGGAGTCTCGCGCTGTTTCCCGACAACACCACGCTCGTCAGTGGCAGCAAGGACGGCTCGGTTTACGTCTGGGACACAGCCATGCTCCGGCGCGACCAAGCCCGTGTGACGTTGCCGGCCCTGGTGCGGGCCTGGAGTTTCCTCCCGGACGGCCAGGCCATCCTCGTGCTGGATGAGAAGGGCCGAGTCGCCCGATGGCAGGGCGTTGACTTCCAGCACAGCCAACCTTTGCTGGACATCGGGACAAACGCACTCGCAGCCTGCTTTTCTGCCGACGGCCAGTTCCTCGCCACCGCTTCTGCGGAAGGCACGACCCAGGTTTGGGACTTACAGCGTGGCGAACTGCTGCGTGCCATCACTTCCGAAGAGGGGTGGGTTTTGCCCGTGACATTCCTCTCGCGCTCAAACCACCTGGTGATCCAGCAACCGCGCGGCGGCACGTTTCGTGAGTGGGACGTGACGGCTGGACGCGAGATCCGGCGTTGGCAACTCACCGCGCCGGCGTTCCCGTGGAAGAGCGCCATTTCACCGGACGGACAGTGGTTCGCCGCTCTGAACGGCGAAGGCACAGCCCAGTTGCACCAACTGGCCACGGGCCAAGACACGCGCCTTGACCTCAACTTGAAGCAGGTAACCGGGGCGGCATTTTCGCCCGACGGCCGGTTGTTCGCCGCAGTGAGTGTTCTCGGCGTTGGCCAGCTCTGGAACGCGGCGACGGCGCAACCGATGGCCACGCTGCAAGGATTTCTCCAGGGTGCGCACTCGGTCGCCTTTTCGCCGGACGGCCAACGGCTCGCCATTGGTAGCAACGGGAACGAGGCCATCAAACTCTGGGACGTCGAGAGCCTTCAGGAGTTGCTCACACTGAAAGGCCAGGGGTCCATGTTCAACTCGACGACCTTCTCCCCGGACGGCAACGTGCTGGCCTCCAGCAACAGCCAGGGCATCCTGCACATCTGGCGTGCGCCGTCGTTCGAGGAAGTCGCGCGGGTGGAAGCGCAAGGCCGGTGAAATTGGAGCCCCGTTGGGGCTGAACACAAAACCGAATCACGAACGCCGGGCGCGATGTTGAACTTTCCAAAGGAAATACATGTTCTCGTTGCGAATCGTATCTTGGGCTGCAGTGCCGACGAAATCAGCCGCAATTCTTGTTAAACCAAACGCTTTCGCGGCAGCGAGCAAACTGGACTCAACGAACCCGAAGTAAAAACCAGCCGAGATCGCCGCTGCCCAGCCCAGCATTCCAGCACTTGATTTCCGAAACACAGATTTCCTGGCCGAAGCGACTTTGCGATTCAACCGTGCCAACTCCGGTTCAATTACCTCCTTGAAAACAGCGGTTGCGTCTCTCTTGCTCAGGTATCCTGGCTTGGCTTTGATGTGTTCATCAACGGCCTTGGCAAAGGCGTGTCGAAAAGAAACAAATGCATCGGCCTCCCCTTTGCGCAATACCAGCAGGTCGCGAGTCGATACATCATTCAAGAATGGAACAATGCACGTGAGGTGCTCCTGAATAAGGCTGTTTCTTCGGTTTAGTTCGAAGTCTTTGACAAAGTCGTTCAGGATATCAACGTGAACTTGCCGGCTGGTAACGATGCTGGACTTCAGGCATTGCGACATAGCCATCTCGAATCCGATGTCATTGAAAAGATCGTGAGCCATGTCTGCATCCACCTCGAATCTCTTGCGCTGTGCTTTTGACAAAGGGACGCTTTGCAACATTTTGAGCCGCGTAGCCAACCTCGGATGATCTTTGGCGAGTTTGCTGATCTTGCCCCAGTCCTGGCCCGTAAAGCCATGCTCGACCAGTTCGTCACTGCCCTTGACGTTCAGGCTAACCGAGCCATCCTCCCAGCATTCAAGCGTAGCTTTCGTTTCAGCCTCGAATCGCTGGGCAAAGCGTCGAAGCGAGCCATCAAATCTTTTACGGTCAGCGTCTGGCAAAGCGCTCTTGCCAAGACAGTGGTAGCAGAGTGTCGTGGTTGGCGTAACCGGCACGATGAGCCCAGACTCGATCAGTGGACGGAACACGAGGATGATTTCCAATTCGCGATGAAAGGCAGATCTAGCCACGTCAATGGGGCTCTCCTCAAATCGCCCCGTTGAAGTGAAAAGACAGTTGTTAACGAATACACGGTCGCTGTAGAACGCGGCAAATTGAACGAGTTCGCGCGCCCGTTTTATACGACACTCGGCCGACGCGCACGGCGTTGGCCCGCCCCCGAGCGAAAGCGATGCAGTGTGAGAGAAAACTGAGTCAGGGTTGGTGACCGAGGAAGTTGACGTCAGCTCCGCCGATTGCTCGGCGATTGAAACCAACTCAGATCGCTTTGCACCCGCAATCCGAGCTGTATTGATGGTCGCCCCTTTTAGGAATCCGGCATTCTCCAACGACTCAAACAAGATGTGTTGCATAAGAGTGTGTCCAGTCTGTTTTGCGCTGTTTCAACAACTTTTCCACCTTCGCCTCCACCGCCTCATCCATTTTGATGAGCCGTGGCCAGGTGCGTTTGAAGCCTACGCCGCGGAGTTTCTACATCGCGGCAATGCCCTTCATGGCTGTTCGTCCCGGACCAGGCTTTCGGGCAGGGCTGTGAGTTCCACGCCGGAATCGCTGCATGCGCCACGGCGGACATGACTTCGCGACGCCGGCCGGTGGGGGTTCCGCAAATGGTGCGGCAGCGATCTGGCGGGCGACATCGGCAAAGGTGTTGCCGTTGAAGAATAGAAACGGGGCTTGGCGATGACAGTGCCGGAGAAACTCTACGATTTCGTCGAGGGAGAGGAATTGGGATTGCC
>CAZWJC010000220.1:0-12240 GCA_964634255.1 uncultured Verrucomicrobiota bacterium
CCATCAGCGGAAAAGCCATCACCGCCGTCGCCTCCCGCGGCTTAGCGGGAACGTGGGCTTCGCAACGCGGACGAGCTTTGACGCCGGATAACGATCCCGGTAGCTTGGCGCCATGCGAACCGCCGCCGCCGCAATTCTGGTGTTTCTCAGCGGCTTTGCCATCATGGTTCTCGAGATCATCGGCGCGCGGTTTCTGGCCAAGGATTTCGGCAGTGCCTTCTACGTCTGGGTCAGTCAAATCGGCGTCGTCCTGATCGCGTTGGCACTCGGTTACTGGCTGGGCGGCGCGCTTGCCGATCGGTTTCGCGCCACCACCTTGCTCGCGGGCTTGCTGATTCTGGCCGGGGTTGTGACGCTGCTGATTCCTGATTTTTCCGGTCGGCTCATTGACGCGCTCATCCGCCGGCATCCGGCTGATCAGCCCATCCCGCTGCTCTGGCAAAAGCTCGACCCCGCTCTTGGGAGCGCGCTCGTCTTCCTGTTGCCTTGCTGCGTCCTCGCGATGTTGCCGCCCTACATGATCCGCCTGACGACCCGGCATCTCGCCCACGTTGGGCGGATCAGCGGCCTGATCATCGCCGCGAGCACCGTGGGGAGTATTGTCGGGGTGTTCGTGGCCGGCTACGTTCTCATTGATCACCTGCGGGTGTCGGTCATCTTCCGCGCCACGGGCGGGCTGATCCTGCTGCTCGGGGTGCTGGTGCTGATGTGGGGGCGCAAGCCGGCGACGGAAACCGATGTTGGCGGAGAAGCGGCGTCATGAAAAACATCTATCACTGGATCGTCGCTTCAACTTTTGCTCTCGCGCTCGCCACGATCAGCGCAAGCGCTGAGATGGTATTCGAAGCGACCTCGCCTTATCACCACATTCAAGTGGTGGACGAAGACGGGTTGCGCATGTTGAGTTTCGATGGCACACGCGAAAGCCGGATGTCTTTGCGCGATCCGCTCCAAGGGCATTTTGAGTACACGGAGTATTTCCACACGCCTTGGCTCTGGAACACCCAGTTGACGAGTGTGCTCGTGCTGGGGTTGGGTGGCGCCAGCACCCAGCGCGCGTATCGGCACTACTACCCGCAGGTGGCGGTGGAGACCGCGGAACTCGACCCGACGGTGGTCCAGGTCGCGCGGGATTATTTTGGCTATCAGGAATCCGGCAATCACAAGGTTCACGTGGTGGATGGGCGCATTCACCTGCGGCGCGGTCAGAGCCGGTACAGCGCGATCCTCGTGGACGCCTACTCGAAGGGTCGGTATGGCTCGTTCATCCCGTATCACCTGGCGACGAAGGAGTTCTTTGAAATGGCGGACCAACGCCTTGCTACCAACGGTGTGCTCGCCTACAACGTCATTGGGACGCTGCATGGCTGGCAGGCGGACATTCTGGGTTCGCTCTACAAAACGATGAAAGGCGTTTTTCCCCAAGTGTATCTCTTCCCGGCGACTTCCAGTCAGAACGTGGTCCTCGTCGGCGTGAAGTCCAAGGAACGCTTGGACGCCGCTCGGCTGCGGCAGCGCGGCGAAGCATTGATCCGGTCTGGCCAGATCAAACTGCCGTCCTTCCGCGCGCGTCTCGGGGTGGTGCAACAGGATCCTCCGGCCAGCTTCCAAAAATCTCAGGTGCTCACCGACGATTTTGCGCCAACGGATGGCATGTTGATCCAGAGGTGATGACTGCCAAGACGTTCGAGTCACGCGCATGCTCGTGGAGTGTCTTCCCGAGACCGGCGATGGTAGCTGGGGCCGGGAGGCGTTCATGGTGATCCGCGGAGGCAAACAGGCCCGTCCAAACCCGCGCGCGCTGTTGTCCAGGTGCTCGCAGGAGGCGCAAGGGCGCTGCTGACCGACGGCTGGGTGGACCTGCGGCGGTTTGTCGGCAACATGGAACTGCTGAGCGATGAGTTCGTGGGCTGCTGAGGGTATGGCGCATCCGATCGCTTTCGCGAAAGCAGCTCGCCGTGCTGGCCGCGAATCGCTGGACGATTGCCGCGACTGAGTCGTGGGCCGCCAGAATCGGTGTTGCCCTGAAAAAGGAGACGCTTTCCCCCTCTGGTACCGAAGGTTGGCAAGGGCAATTAAGGTTAGGTATTTGACAACTGATGAGTGGTTGCGGAATTGAAGGTGCGTCATCTTGTCCTCCAATACGCCCGATAGCGAATGTTCGAGAAAAGCAACGATCACGTATGAAGATGTACATCTCATCCAAGAGAATCACCTCTTGCTTCACGGCCATCACATTGATTGCCGCTTGGGCAGCGACCACAGCTACCGCTGCCGGTCCTGCGTTGCAGGGACAACTCACCCTGCGCCCGCTCACGCCGCAGGAGAAAAAGAACTACTCCCTCAGCACTGCACAAGGTGCGAGCGGCATGTCCACCATCGGTATGGGGCAACCCGCATACTTGGATGCCTTGGTAAACGCCGCGGTGCCCCAGGCAGACATCACGAATGTCATGTGGACGCTCATCAGCAAACCATCGGCTTCAAACGTAGAACTGATGGAAAGCCCCTTGGGCGCGAACGTCCCGCCCTACAACAAGATCAATCAAGCCGGTGGCGAGTTTCCGGCCCAGGTCATCCAGCGCAAGATGCTGCGGCCGGATGCGGTCGGGCAATACGCGGTGAAGGTCCTGATCGAAACCGCCAACAGCGGCAGCGCAACCCTGACGAACACCATCACGGCTGGAACCTATCTGGGCGCGAGCACGTGCGCCTATTGCCACACGGCGACCCCGGGCATCCCGGCGATCTACAACGACTGGGCGGGGACTCCGCACGCGACGGCCTTTGCCAAGGCGATTGACGGCATCTCGACCGATCATTTCGGACAGAACTGTATTTCCTGCCACGTGGTGGGCTTCGATGCCAACACCAACGCGCTGAACGACGGCTGGGATGACATTGCCAAAGAAACGGGTTGGGTGTTCCCGCCGGTGCAAACCAATGGCAACTGGGCTGCCATGCCGACCCAACTGAAGAATGTGTCGAATATTCAGTGTGAGAATTGCCACGGGGCGGGCAGCGAACACGCCGTCACGGCCTTGTTCGACCCGGCGGGCTCCAAGAAGGCGATCTCAGTGACCTACAATGCGGGGAGTTGCTCGCAGTGTCACGATAGTTTGACCCACCATTATCGGAGTGCCGAATGGAACAACTCCAAGCACGCTGGGTCCGTGGAGGAAACCAGCGGCTCGTGCGCCCGTTGTCATGAGCCCAAGGGCTATGCGGATTTCGCTGCCGGCAAACCTGCGGTGACCGTGTCGCACGAGGCGATTTCCTGCGCTGCTTGCCACGACCCGCATGTTGATGCGAATCCGCACCAGCTCCGAACCCTGGCGGACGTGAAACTAATGGATAACAAGACCGTGGTTAAGGAAGGTGGCTCCGGTAAGGCGTGTATGCAGTGCCACATTTCCCGCCGCGATGCGACGAACTACGTCGAAATCACCACCGGGAGCAATCGCTACGGCCCACACCATGGTCCGCAGACGGACATGCTGGTTGGCGCCAATGCCATGAACTACGGCAAAGAAATTCCGAGCTCCGCCCACTATGCCGTGATTGAGGATAGCTGCGTGGCTTGCCACATGCAGGAGAACGAAGGGACGCCTTCCTTCACCAAGGCCGGTGGCCACACAATGCAGATGAAATGGGACAGCGGGACGAACGTGTTTGAGTTGACCGAAGCGTGTGTCCAATGCCACGGCGAGATCGAAGGATTCGACTTCAAACGTCAAGACTATGACGGCGACGGCATGGTTGAGGGGGTGCAGACCGAGGTGAGAGGTTTGCTCGACACGCTCGCCTTCATGTTGCCGCCCGTTGGCGTGGCCAAGCCGAACCACAGCGCTACGAACCTTGCCATTGACAAGAACTGGACCAAACCGCAGTTGCGCGCCGCCTACAACTACCTGTTCGTGGTGGAAGACGGCAGCTATGGGGTTCACAACTTGAGCTACGCCGTGGGGCTGCTGAAGACTTCCATCGCTGACCTGAACGGGGATGCGAACAGTGATGGCCTCGCCGATTGGTGGCAGAGCACCTATTTCAGCGGCAACATCAACGACCCGATGGCCACGCCCAACGCCAATCCGTCTGGCGACGGCATGCCCAACTGGCTCAAGTTCGCCCTCGGCCTGGATCCGCGCGTCGCGGGGACAAAGGTGCCGGATGGTGTGGTCTTCGCCAATGGCAAGAGCCTCGGCGGCGAAGGCGACACGTTGCACATCTTTACGGCGGCCGAAGTCACGTTTAACACCGAGGTCGGCAAGAAGTACCAAATTCAAGCCGTGTCCACGATGGGTAGCGGTTGGGTGAACCTCGGTGAGCCGATCAACGGCACTGGCGCTGCGGTCAGCTACGTGACGCCGACACGTGCGAATGCGCAGCAGTACTACCGGGTCGTCATTCAATAACGTCAGGTCACCTGCTGCCCGAACCTGCAGCGGTTGAGAGACTCTTCAGACCCCTCCCCTTCGCGGGGGAGGGGTTTTTCGCTGTATTACGGTGTCGAGAACAGTTGCGAAACCTATGTGGGAGAATGTCCAACAACGATTGTGCTCGCCCTGAGACGCGATAGTCGGTCGTAACGAGGCCGTTGACACCGCCGGAAAACCGCCGAGACGCGACGGACGCTGAGACGAACACTCTTCTGGCTCGCTCCAACCCGCCACCCTTCAGTGAACGAAAGCCGGACGATCGTGAAGTCTGCCCCTCCGCGCGTGGTGCGTCTGGCGGCTCCTAAGGATGACCCCTATTGCATCGTCACGGCTGAGTGCTCGTTGGGCCGGGTTTGGCAACACCTTTCATTCGCTCCAAGGCCACCACCTGGGTTTGATACCGGATCGCGATCTCCTTGAGCTTAGCGGCCTGCTGCGTGTGGAGCTTGAGAAGATCCGCCCGGGCGGTTTCCTGTTCTGCGGCCGAGCCGTTGCTCCGCGCCAGCGTCAGGGCGGCTTCAGCCTTCTTGATCTCAACCTCCATGGCTTCGGCCGCGGCCTTGAACTCTTTCAAGCCCGCCTCACGAAGCATCTGGGCGCCCGTCTCGGCCGACACCGCTTCGTAATTGGGAAGGGAGCGTTTCATCGCCTCGGTGGCAGCCTGATTTGCCGCGTCGCTGTTCGCGGCTTGCGCGGCGCGGCGGCGGGCTGCGGACACCCGCGCAATTGCCCGGGATAAGTCTGATTCCAGCGCTGGCTCCCATTCGGGTGACAGTTGGGCAAGCACCTCCCGCTGGTCATCCTGGGCCACGACCAAACCCAGGTAAACCGGGTCGCCCTTGGAACGCGGTAGTGGTCGGAGACCGTCTGCCGCAGCGGCCGCCCGGGTCGATGCCGTTTGCGCCTCGTGGCGGGCAACCACTACTTTGGCTCGTCCCTCCGCCTCGTACGCCGCGAGCAGTGCGGTCACCCGGGACGCAAACGCGTTCATCGCCTGCGCTTCCTCGTCCGAAGTGAACGACCAGTAGTAACGAATTTCGACCGGGGCATCGAGGCCCTGCAGAATAGCCCGCGTGCCGTCGGTCAGCGGAGTCTCGGTTGTTACGTGGTGTTCAATAACGCGGGTATTCGAGACGCGATTGTGGAAGAAGATGCCTCCACCAAAGCCCATCGCCACACAAAGCAGAGCCAGGAGGATTATCCGAACGTTACCCTGCTCCCTGTTGCGGCTGCGAGGCCAAAGCCGGCAGCCGCAGGTTTCTAAATCGTTTCTTGTGCGCATGTGATGCCGCATCCTACTTGACGAAATGCAGTTTCTCAAAGTCTGAAGCGAAAAGAGGAAATACTTGTCTGCGAATCGCCCCAGGACCGTCGCGGCTAAAGAATGGCAGGGGCGTGGACTGGGATGCCAATGCGAGGGAAGAAATTGGCAATATAGGCTTGGCTTCTTTTTGAGGGGCGCTTAGCTTCCCGACAAGCACAACATGGCCATGCGTTTCGATTTTCAGGTCGCTCCGAGAATGGTCCGGCTGTCCGGGTTGAGACGAGGAACCTCGACGGTGCTGGATGGTTGCGGCGGACGCCAAACCCGGATGGCAGGCCCGCAGGCAGCCCGCCCGTTCCCACGACAAGCCTTTTGCTGACTATGACTCAAACCGCACCTCTGCGTTCCATTCTAGCGATCCTGCTGGGGGGCTCTGTGGGATTCGTCGCCACGTCACCCCGCGCCGGCGCCCAGGGTGTTGAACGCTTGCGCACCATCCAACCGGGCGGCATGCCCGGGCGTCCGGTGGTCACTGGAATTGAGCGCGCCACCAACGGGATGAAGGTGACGTGGGATGGTCCGGCAGGCTATTACCAGCTATTCCAGAAGCCTGGGTTGGACGGTTCCAATTGGCAGGCCGTGGGGAAGGCTACCAACCTGGTGCGGCACGCAACCATCACATCGCTGACGAGCAACGCCTTCTTCCGCGTGGCTGGCCCCACGCCCCGGTACGCCGGAGCCGTCGCCTGCGCGGATTGCCACGAGAACGTTCACACGAGCGAAATGAACACGCGGCATGCTGGAGCCCTGGAGACGCTCCGGAAGAAGGGAGAGGACAAGAACCCAAGTTGCCTGCCCTGTCATACCGTGGGCTACGGCCTGCCAACCGGATTCAACGAAAAGGATCCCGCGACTGCGCATCTGGGAGGGGTGCAATGTGAGAATTGTCACGGCCCCGCAGCGAATCACGCCGACAACGAAAACGATATTACGGTTCGGCCCCGAGTGGAAATCGCCGCGACCGTCTGCGGCGGCTGCCACAACGAGGGCTCGCATCGTCCGCATTTCGAGCAGTGGTCCGGCTCGGCGCACGCCCGCGTGACGGAAGACATGAACCCGCCCAACCGCATCAACAGTTGCGGGCGGTGTCACTCCGGCTCCTCCCGGATGGCCTTGCTCAATGGCAAGGATCCCAGTGTTGCGGCGAGGAATGACGCCAACGTCAGCATCGGTTGCGTGCTCTGCCATGACCCACATGCCACCAACGCGAATCCCGCCCAGCTGCGCAACCCTCTGACCTCGACCAACGATTTCTTCCTGACCACGTCGGATGACTTCACCAAGAAGTACGACCCGAGCATTAACGTGTGCGCGCAGTGCCATAACCATCGCGGCGCGGCTTGGACCAGTTCCAGTCGGCCGCCGCATCATTCGCCGCAATACAATATGTTGCTTGGCAGCGTGGGCGAACTGGAGACGGGCAGTCTCTCCGGCACGAACAGCTTGCCCGCTTCGCACGCGTGGATTGACCGGCAATGTGCCGGCTGCCACATGCAGACGGAAGGGGGCGAAGGTGAGGCCCATTGGGAAATGTCCGGCCATTCCTTCCGGATGAGTTCCTACGAGGTGTGCTCCGGGTGCCACGGGAGTGCTGAGAACGCTGAGGCGTTTGCGGGCTTCCTTCGGGATGTGGTGACCGACCGAATGAAACAGGTCGAGGCCGACTTGGATCAGTGGGCCACCAACCGGGCGCCGGCGGCAATTCAAAAGTATGGAGTGCTCGCCTGGGAGTATGACAACGCGGGACAGCTCTCCAACCCAACAGGCGACCCGACGATCCGCGGGCCACACTCGGATAGCGATCCGGCCAAGGATGAGCAGAAGTACGTTCCGATGAACATCAAGAAAGCCCGCTTCAACTTGTATTTGGTGCTGCACGACGGCAGCAACGGCCTGCACAACGGCCCGCACGCTTTGAAACTTCTAAACGCCGCGCAGCAATGGGTCTGGTCGGAATTGTACGAATGACCGCAACCGGATTAAGTCCCCGCATGCTTCGCCGAAGTAACGAACCCTTGTGACCGACCCTGGAGAACCATGATAAAGCGTATTGCTCGATTGCTTGATCCACGCCGGCCCGGCTGCGGTCGCTGGTTGATGACCGTTGCAGGCGTCCTCGTGTTGGCGGGTGCCGCGATTTCTTGCCGCACGGTGAACCGCGCCGTCGTTGTGCTGCCCAACGTTCCTGGCGCCAAGTATATCGGCTCGAAGGAATGCGAGACCTGCCACGAGGAAATCTATCGGGATTTCGCCAGTGCGGATCACGCACGGTTGCTCTCTGATGGGCCGAACGGCTTGGAGGCAGGCTGTGAATCTTGTCACGGCCCCGGCAGCCTTCACTCGGATTCGGGTGGTGAAACCAAACCGCCGTTCAGCTTCACCTCTGGACGTCCCCAAGCAAACGGTCTGGCCACGCAACTGACCGTTCAACCAGCCCGCGCCAACGAGAACGTCTGCTTCCAATGTCATGCCGACGTGCGCGGCCAGTTCAACCTGCCCAATCATCATCCGGTTCTGGAGGGCAAGATGACCTGCACGCAATGCCATCCGCCGCACAAAGGCTACGCCCGCACGGGCGGCAGCACGGCCCTTCGGTCGCAGGACGATTCCTGCCTCCAATGCCACCCGGCTCAGCGTGGACCGTACGTTTTTGAACACGAGGCGCTACGCGAAGGCTGCGCGGCGTGCCACAGCCCTCACGGCGCCATTAACGCAAAGATGTTGACGACCCGGGACTCGAACCTTTGTCTGAAATGCCATTTTGCCCAGGTGCAGGGGAACAGCCTCCTGATCGGGGGCGTCAATCATCGCAACCGGCTCTCGCAGGGCACTTGCTGGACGGCCGGTTGCCACGAAGCGGTCCACGGTTCGCGCGCGAATTCCTCCCTCCGATTCTAACCCGCACAACCTACGACGATGAAAACCAAATCCATCGAAGGCCGGCGCGCCAAGGTCGCCGCCGTGAAATCGTGGTGCGGTCTTTGCCTCGCGAGCGCAACCCTGCTGCTCCTCGGCTCCGCAGCCGCGCGGGCGGAAGAATCCAAAGCCGAAACCAAGGGTGACGAGGCCCAGGCTGAAACCAAGGCTGAGGCCAAAGAGGAGAAAGCCAAGGAGAAGGAAGCGCTCACGCCCGAACAGATGTTCGAGGGCGGCGAGAAGACGTACAACAACTGGGTCGAAATCGGGGTTGGTGGTTTCTTTACGAGCGGTAACGAGTCTCAAGCACAGCAGGATCGACGTTTTCGCGGAAGCGCATTTGGTGGCATCGAAGACCTGCATTACCAAGGCAGTGCCTTCACCAACACCCTGCTTACGGTGGATGGTCACGCTTTGTTTGACGAGCACGACTACAAGTTGACGCTGGGGCTGGAACGCGAGGAGAAGTGGTTTGTCCGGGTCAATGTGGAGAACTACCGCACTTGGTATAACGGCGATGGCGGCTATTACGCCCCCGCTGGGACCTGGTATCCGCAGTCCGACGATGCGCTGGGATTGGACCGTGGTGAGATTTCCTTTGAGGCGGGACTGACCTTGGAGAAGTACCCGAAGATCACCTTCAAGTACGCCCACCAGTATCGCGACGGACAGAAAGGCTCGACCTCCTGGGGCATCACCCATCCCGATCCCAACAACACGACACTAGTTCGCGGGCTGAGCCCGACGATCTACGACATCGACGAGCAACGGGACATTTTCGAGCTAAATGTTGCTCACCGCATCAAGAAGACCGACTTCGGGGTGGGCTTGCGCTACGAAACCGCAGATCTCGACAATGCGCGATACATTACTCAGACGCCCGGTGAACCGACTGAGCAGCGGATTACCAACCGGGAAGAGACATCTTACGACCTGTTCAGTACGCATTTCTTCACCGAGACGCGACTGAAGAAGAACCTGGTTTTGTCGACCGGTGTGTTACTCACGGACCTCGACATGGATTTCTCTGGCAGCCGGATTTATGGCAACGACTTCGATGTCAGCTATGTGCCCAATGCTGCAAACGGTTTGGGCTATTACGACCTCGACGGCGTGGCCGACAAGCAGGAGCAAGTGCTGAATCTCAATCTGATGGCTACGCCTTGGAAGCATTGGACCATCGTACCCTCCATCCGGGTGCAGCAGGAGAACTGGCAAACGGATTCGGATGGCATCGGGACGCTGCAGGACTACGCCGGTGAGACTTTTGCGGGCAACAGTGATCGTGGTCTGCTCGACGTGCGCGAACGTCTGGACGTGCGTTACACCGGCGTCACGAACTGGGTACTCTCCGCCCGGGGCGAATGGACACAAGGCGAAGGCAACTTGGAAGAGTTCGGCGGCCTGAGCCAGGTGAACGGCATCGGGGTGTCGCCCATCCAACGCGAGACGGAAGACAGCCGCCTCTTCCAGAAATACAGCCTCGGCGCGCGCTGGTATCCGATTCGTCGCGTCAGTCTTGATCTGGGCGCGTACTACAAGCTCAACGCCTATGACTACGATCATGACTTCGATAGCACGTTCAACGGCTCCGGCGGAAACCGCTATCCAGCCTACCTTGTGATGCAGGATTTCGAGACGTACGACGGCAATATGCGCGTAACGTGGCGGCCCCGGCAGAATGTGACGCTGGTCACCCGCTACGAGTACCAGCTTTCAACGATCCACACCAAAGCCGACAGCCTCGTGGGGTTGGGCGAGATCGAGTCGTCGGAAATGACCACCCACATTATCGCCCAGAATGTCAGTTGGTCGCCGTGGGCGCGGTTGTTCTTCCAGGCGGGCTTCAATTATGTCTGGAGCGAAACCCAAACACCGACTTCCGATTATACCGAAGCCGTCCTCGATGCGCAGAACAACTATTGGACGCTGAACTTCAACTCAGGTCTAGTTCTGGACGACAAGACCGACCTGAATCTGGGCTACTTCTACTACCAGTCGGACAACTTCGACGACAACAGCGACGCGGGTTTGCCGCTGGGACTTTCAGCCGAGGAACACGGCATCACGGCCACCTTGACGCGCCGACTCACGGAGCATCTCCGTCTGACGCTGCGTTACGGTTACTTCCGATACGACGAGGACACATATGGAGGGAATGGGAATTACGAGTCCCACCTCGTGTACTCCACGCTGCAGTACCGCTTCTGATCTTGGGGAACGCCGGTGCTCGCGTGCTTACTTCGCGGTGACCTCGAAGTCAGCTTCCAAGCCGCCGACGGAACTGTTGCCCACAAACACTTGGAACTTGCCGGGTTCGACCTCGAATTCCATCTTGCGGTTGTAGAAGCCGAGTAAGGCTGGCGTCAGCGTGAACTTCACCTGGCGTTTTTCGCCCTCCCCGAGACTGACTCGCTCGAATCCCTTCAGTTCACGGACCGGACGAGTAACGCTTGCCGCCACATCGCGAATGTAAAGTTGCACCACTTCGTCCCCGGCGCGTGATCCGGCGTTTTCGAGCTCCACCGTGACTTCCAGAGAGCTGCCGACGGGAATGCTGGGAGCGCTTAGGCGTAGGGCTGAGAGTTTGAACTGCGTGTAGCTCAGGCCATGGCCAAAGGGATAAAGCGGCGTCCAAGGCGCATCCAGATACTTCGACGAGTATTTGTTCGTGGCGACCGGAGGCCGGCCTGTATTCTTGTGGTTATAGTAGATCGGGACCTGGCCGATCGACCGCGGAAACGTGACGGGCAGCTTGCCGCCGGGGTTTGCATCGCCAAACAGCGTGTCCGCGATGGCATGTCCCGCCTGCGTTCCGGCAAACCATGTTTCCAGAATGGCGGGCGAGTTTTCTGCGAGCCAGCCGATGGACAGCGGGCGGCCATTCATCAATACCACCGCATAGGGCTTGCCGGTGGCATGAATCGCTTGCACGAGCTCCAACTGCCGCCCCGGCAGATCCAGCGAGCTGCGTGAGGCCGCTTCGCCGCTCATATCAGCCGATTCACCCACGGCCACGATGACGAATTCGGCCTCACTCGCCAGACGAATGGCCTCGGCGAATCCCTCCTTGGAATCGCCGACGATGTCGCAGCCTTTGGCATGATGGATTTCCGTGGCGGAGCTCACTTTCGCGCGAAGCCCTGCCAGCAGCGAAACTGCGTCTTCCTTGCGCCCGTCGCCAAACCAGGAGCCGATCAGGCTTTGCTGATCGTCCGCCAGCGGTCCGACTACGGCAATGGATTTCACGGCTTTGTTGATGGGCAAGGTTTCGCGGTCATTCCTCAACAGCACAAACGACCGTGCGCCGAGCTCGCGTGCCGCGGCGAGATGCTCCGGATTGAGGAGCGTCGCGCGCTCGCGCGTTTCGTCTGCGTACGGACGATCGAAGAGTCCAAGACGGAACTTGATGCGGAGCACGCGGCGAACGGCCTCGTCAATGGCTGCCAAGGGTAACGCGCCATCCTTGACCAGCTTCGGCCCGTGCTCGTTGAAATGTCGGCTGACCATCTCCATGTCCACACCCGCCTGCAGCGCATAGGCCGCCGCCTCCGCACCGTC
>CAZWJC010000221.1:0-12219 GCA_964634255.1 uncultured Verrucomicrobiota bacterium
GGTAAGACGGCGGCGTTTACCCTGCCCATTCTCACGAAACTGGCGGCGCAGCCCGGCGGTCCGCGGCGCGGCACGCGCGTGCTGGTGATTGCCCCGACCCGCGAGCTCGCCGCGCAGATTGACGAGAACATCCGGGCTTACGCCAAGCATTTGCCGCTGACGGTCGCCACGGTGTTTGGTGGAGTGGGGGAACACGCGCAAATCCGCGCGTTGCAGGCAGCCACTGACGTAATCATCGCGTGTCCGGGCCGCCTGCTGGACCTGATGGGCCGGCGCTGCGCGGATTTTTCGCAGCTGAAGTTCCTCGTACTCGACGAGGCCGACCGGATGCTCGACATGGGTTTCCTGCCCGACATCCGACGCATTGTGCAGCAATTGCCCAAGCAGCGGCAGACGCTGATGTTCTCAGCCACACTCTCGCGCGAGATTGAAAGCCTGACGCACGATTTTCAACGCGCGCCGAAGCTGATTCAGATCGGCCGCCGCGCAAATCCGGCCGAGACGGTCACGCAACTGGTCTATGAAGTGCCGAAGCATCTGAAGCCAGCATTACTCTTGCATCTGCTGCGCGATCCGCAGATGGACATGGTGCTGGTGTTTTCGCGCATGAAGCACAGTGCGGATCGCATTGCGCGGCAGTTGGAACAACGGGGAATCCGCACCGCCACGCTGCATTCCAATCGCTCGCAGAACCAGCGGTTGAAGGCACTGAAGGATTTCAAGTCCGGCGCGGTGCGCGTGTTGGTGGCAACGGACATCGCGGCGCGGGGCATAGACGTGGACGGCATTTCGCACGTGGTGAACTACGATTTTCCGATGCACCCCGAGGATTACGTCCATCGCATTGGGCGGACCGGTCGGGCGCACGCAGTCGGTGACGCAATCAGCTTTGTGACTCCGGAGGATCACGGCGAGTTGCGGGCGCTGGAACGGTTCATCGGCCGCGGCATCGTGCGCAAACGCGCCGAGGGATTCAATTACTCCGCAGCCGGACCGGCCGTCGCGGAAAGCAGCAGCGGTGAGCGCCGACAACCCCGGGCGCACGGACATGCCTCCTCGCGCAAGCCGGCAGACGGCAGGCCGTTAAAGGGTGGACCTGCTCTCTCGGGTACGCGGTCGCACAGACCCCGCCGCCGTTTCGGCTGGCGCTGACCGGCGTCCGTGCGCGCCGCCGAGTGTGCACCACGACCGAAAAATGACTGGCGAAAGTTGTTGCCAACCGGCAGAAATCAGTCATATTGCACGCGTCTGTTAGATAGCTTAACACTTTCCAGGCATGGCAAATCCTCAAGTGAACTCCGTTCAGTGATGATTTTAGACCCGATGATCGGGAACAGTCTCGAAAAGGCAAGAGTCAGTCTAGGACGGTAAAACATCACATGAGTAATAAACTGTTTGTTGGAAACCTATCCTTCAACACCACTGAAAACGACCTGAATGACGCGTTCGCCGCGTTTGGTACGGTCACCGAAGCGAACCTGATGATGGATCGCACCACCAATCGCCCTCGCGGCTTTGGGTTCGTGACCATGAGTTCAGCCGAAGAGGCGCAGAAGGCCATTGAAGGCTTGAATGGCAAGGAACTGGACGGTCGTGCCCTCACGGTTAACGTTGCCAAGCCGCGCGAAGAACGCACCGGTGGCGGTGGCGGTCGTCGTGAACACGGCGGTGGCGGATACGGCGGTGGGCGCAATCGCTACTAATCCCAAGCACGAGTTTCATGGCGGAGTTCGGCTTAGCCGAATTCCGCCTTTTCCGTTTCTGGGTTCGTGCCCAGTCTGTCCGCCGCCGCCGTTAGGGAGGGCCCACAGCGGAGTGCTGCGTCAAGTCAAGCGCGGGGCAGGCTCGAAGAATCCGACGCCTGGCAGGCACGCTAGCAGGAAGTCTCCAGTTTGAGAGAAATCCAGTTATGGTGCCCGGGAACACATGCACACCGGAAAGTGGTGCTTCGTGTTCGACAACCACAATGAGCTTCCCACTCCAGAACAGACCGGATGTGCGCTTACCTACAATTCCCAGCCCTGCCGATACTCGCGTGTCAGCAGCTTGTTGGCTTCGGCAATATTCGTGACCTTGGCGCCGGCGCTGTCGAACAACAGGCGGCGTCCACCCATGCGGAGAGAAACCGCGGCCAGGTTGAACGCATCCGAGATCGGGCCGGCCAGCAGGAAATCGCCATACGTCGCGGGGCCGCCTTTGAATGCCGCCACCCAGGAAGAAGCCCGTGAGCGCCGGTCGGCGCTGCGCGACGGGTTAGTGGTGGATGGCTTTGCCTCTTTCCGCCCGGAAATGATGCGCGCATCATCCCCGAGGAAGCTGGCCAGGATTCTGCCTTTGTCGCCCACGAACATCATGCCTTCCGCGTCGAGTTCCTGATTCTGTGCCTCCAGTTCCTCGGGCGTGGGTGGTTTCATTGAGCCATCGTACCAGAAGAGGTCTAGCGCGGGGCGATTGCCTTTGGCCGAAAACTTGAAGCGGATTGTGCAGGCCGCCGGGAAAGAATAGTTGTTCTTGATCTTCACAGCGACTTGGTTGTGAAGCGTGCAGAGATGGCTGGGGCGGGATTCGACGCACACGGGCGCGTCCAGCTCGAACAACTGGAATACCGGCCAGAGGCTGTAGTGGCCCATGTCCGCCAGCGCGCCACCACCGAACTCGTACCAGCCACGGAAGACGGCGTGCGTGTAATGCGGATGGTATGGCCGGTCCAGCGCCGGTCCGAGCCAGAGTTGCCAGTCAAAGTCCGGCGGAATCGGCGGACGATCGGTCGGAATCGTTGGATACTGCGGCCAAACCGGGCGATGGGACCAGTTGTGAATCTCGCGCAGCGTCCCGATGGCGCCGCCGTCAATCCACGCCTTGATCTTGCGGACGTTGTCGCCCGCGCTCGCCGGCTCGAAATGCGTGGCGACCTTTGTCTGGCGCGCGGTCTCGATTACGAGGCGCGACTCCCGCAAACGGTTGGCCAGCGGTTTGTGCATCATGACGTGCTTGCCCTTCTTCATTGCTGTGATGGAAACGGCGGCATGAAGATGATCGGGCGTCATGACCCAGACGGCGTTCACATCCTTCTCGCGTTCCAGCATCTCACGAAAATCCACATAGCTGGCGAGGCCACGGAACTTGTCGGCGCCACGTTGCTTGGCATAGACGGTTTCAATCACTTCTTTCGCCACGTCCCGCCCGCCGGGAATTCCCGGAGGATTCTTTCGCCAATCAGGCTTTCCCATTAAGTTCGCCAGCGATGAGCGTAAACCGTCGGCCGACCAATCCACGTAGTCCTGGCTGTCCTTGACGGGATCGCACACGGCGACGAACTGCACTTCCGGCAAGTCGAGATTGCCCGGCAGTTCACGCAGCGCCTGGGTGCCGCAACCGACAATTGCCATCGTGACCTTTTCGCTCGGTGGAACGGCGCCCGCGCCACCCAAGACATGGCGCGGTACAATCGAGAAGGCGGTGGCCGCCGCGCCGGAGGCGAGCATGAATTTGCGGCGGGAGAGCTCGTAGCGGCGGCTCGGTAGAGCGCCGCCAACGGGTCCGTCCGGGGCTGATGGTGCGGCGCTCTGCCGAGACGCCGCTACAGTGGACGCGCCTTCCGCGGGCCGGTTGGGCTGAGATGTCTTCATAGGTTGGTGGCAGTGAGTCGTTGAGGAAGCACTAATTCAGTTCCTTGATGAAGATGTTCTTGTACTGGAGCAGACTGGGCGGGCTGTTCCACTTGCCGCCGCTCTCGCCGCCGTGATGCTGGAACGCCAAGCGTCCCCGCGCCGGCAGGTCAGAAATCGTCGCGCCGGGCAGGACCGTCTTGCCGTTGAGCACCACCGTCACGGTCTTGCCCTTCACAGTGATCTCGAAGTGATTCCATTCGCCGACCGGTTTGTCGGCTTGGGTGCGGGGCGTGACGGCAGCGCGCAATTCGGGCGGGGTCTTTGCGTCGGTGCGGATGCCATACATCTCGCCCGAGCCAATGGGCCAGCACCAGATGTTCACCTGATGGCGCCCGCTGCCACGAATGAAGACGCCCGAATCCGAGTCCGGCAGCGCCAGCTTCAACTCCTTGCCCTGCGTGTCGCGCGCATGTGTGCCATCCGGCAGGATGTAAGGCACGCCCGGATTCACATAGGGCGTTTCCTTGATGCGCCAATCCACGTGAAGCACGAAATCGCCAAACTCTTTTTCTGACCAAAGGGTTTTGTCGCCGCTGGCCTCGCTGCGGGCGTCGTAGTCAATGACGCCGTTCACGATTTTCCAGTGGCCGTTGTCACCGGCTGGCACGGTCCAGCCGGTGAAATCCTTGCCATTGAAGAGCGAGGTGAACCCGTCCGGAGCGACGTTATCTGCCGCGGTTCCGCGGCCGAGCGTGAGCACCATGGCGAGGGAGGCGATCGTGAGGCATTTCCGGGATGGTCTGGTTGCTTGCATGGATGATGGATGTTCTGGTTGTTGTTACTAGGGCATTACAGCATCCCATTGCCCGAGGCAAGCCGGGACGCGAGGTTGGTTTCATGCTTTCCCACGCTGCGCTGTGCCTTCATACTTGGCGCATGGAAGCCGCGCCGATGGTGGCAATCGTGGTGGCTGTGTTGGCCGCGGGGGCGAGTTTCTTCTTCGCCTTGGCGGAGACGGCGGTGTTTTCCCTCAGTAAATGGCAGGCGCGTAAACTCGCCGAACAATCGCCCGGTCCCGGCAGGGTTGTGGTGCAACTGCTCACCAGCCCGGAGGATTTGCTGGCGACGATGGTGCTGGGCAATACGCTGGCCAACTCCGCGATGCTAGCCGTCGGACTGTGGTTCGCCTTCGCGGGTTTGGGCGGACGATGGGGCTTATGGCTGATCGTCCTCGGACTGTTGCTGGTTACGCTGATCGGCTGCGAGGTGTTGCCCAAGACGCTCGCGGTGCGGCGGCCGGAGCGCTGGTCCCTGCGCGTCGCGCGACCGCTGGCGTGGGTGCATCAGATCACGCGGCCATTCCACCAAGTGGCGCAGCGCGTCAATGTCGCCCTCCTGCATCGCGTGGTTCCCATTACCAATCAGCCCCAGGCCGCACTCACGGACGCGGAGTATCGGGAATTGGTCGAACTGGCTTATCAGCAGGGCACGCTTGCCGAGGCGGAGCGCGACATCATCCTCCAGATTATCCGGCTCGACCACCGCATGGTGAAGGAAGTGATGCGTCCGCGGGCGCGCATGCAGTGCATCAGCGACGACTTGTCCGTGGAAGAGATGATCGCCACGGCGCGCAAGTTCAAGCATCGCCGGCTGCCGATCTACGATGAAACGCCCGACACCATCGTGGGCATTCTGAACACGCGCGTGCTGCTGCTCGACCCGCAAATCGAGTTGTCGGAAGCCATCGAATTTCCATCCTTCGTGCCGGAGACGATGAACCTGCTGCAACTGCTGCAGAGCCTGCAACGCCAAAAGCGCGGCATGGCCATTGTTCTCGACGAATTCGGCGGCACGGCGGGATTGGTGACGATGGAGGACATCCTCGGCGAGTTGGTCGGCGCGATGCGCGGCGAACGGGCAGCGGGCGGCTTTGTCATGGAAAAGCTGGCTGCCGGGCGCTGGCGGGTGAATGGCACGATGCGCATTGACGATTTCCGGCGCGAGCATCCGGCGCTGGCCGAGGTGGCGGAAATGGAAACGATGGGCGGCCTGTTGATGAGTCTGCTGGACGTCGTGCCCGCGCCCGGTGAATCGGCGACCTTTCGCGGGCTCAAGCTGACGGCGCAGGTGACTGACGAGCGCCGCGTGCGCGAGTTGTTGGTCGAACAGGTGAAATGAGGATGAGAAAACATCGAACATCCAACAGCCAACAGCCAACACCGAACAACTTGGCTGCGGGAGTTTCCTTGGATGTTCAACGTTGGATGTTGGGCGTTGGGTGTTTCCTTTGACTACGATGGACTGGAATCTCATAGGCTGGATGGCGTTGCCGGTGTTTCTGGCAATGTCGTTCTTGCTTTCCGGGATGGAGGCGGGCGTGTTCGCGCTCAGCCGGCTGCGCATCCGCCAGCAGATGCGCGCGGGCCGACCTTCCGCCAAAATCCTGCACGGCTTCCTGGAAAACCCGGAGAACTTCCTCTGGACCATCTTTGTCGGAAACACTATCGCCAACTTCCTGATTCTCGGGTGGGTCTTTGCGGAGCTCTACCAGCATCTGGCGGGCAGGCGGTGGGTGTTCGCCGCGGTGTTCATCGCACTCGTGCTGGTGTTCTACGCGATCCTCGATTTGCTGCCGAAGATGCTATTCCGCGCGCACCCGAACCGCGTGTGCATGGCTTGCGCGCCAATGTTCCGGTTCATCCACGTTGGACTGCGGCCACTGGTCGCGCTGGTGCAAACCTGTTCGCGCTGGATGCTGCGCTGGACCGGCGGCAAGGCCTTCACCGGCCACTTGTTCGGCAATCGCGAGGAACTCCGCATGGTCATGCAGGAATCCGCGCAGACGTTCACCTCCGAGGAACGCGCCATGATCAGCCGGGTCCTGGAACTGCCCAACCTCACCGTCCGGCAAATCACCCGCCCGCTGACGGAAGTCGAAACCGCCACGGCTGAGCAGACCGTGGGCGAGGCCTTGGTGCTCGCCCGCGAACGCAGTGTGACGCGGCTGCCGGTTTGGGAAAACCGCGAAGGCCGGAGACGCATCGCGGGCTTGGTCGAGGTGGATCGCCTGCTCTTCGAGGGCGAACCTGACCCGGCCCGACCCGTTTCGGCTTTCCTAAAGCCGGCGTTGTTCCTCGATGAAGATGTCCGCTTGGAAGTCGCGTTGCGCCGGCTTCAACGTGCCGGCCAGCCGCTGGCCGTGGTCCTCGGGCGCGACAAGCAGGAGTTTGGCGTCGTCAGCCTGGAGGACATCCTCAAGACGATCTTCGGGGAGGTGAAGCTCTGATGGAATGGGACGCTCATCATGTCCTGGTGCTGGGGCTGAAGATTCTCGCCGTGCTGGTGCTGGTGGCGTTGAACGGCTTCTTCGTGGCGACCGAGTTCGCGCTGGTCAAAGTGCGGCTGACGCAACTCGAGCCGCTCGCAGCAAAAGGCAATCGTCGCGCGAAGATGGCCAGGCATGTGATCGGCCACTTGGACGCCTACCTGAGCGCGGCCCAGCTCGGCATCACGCTGGCCAGTCTGGGACTGGGCTGGATTGGCGAGCCGATCTTTGAAGACTTGCTCAAACCGGTGTTTCGGATGCTGGATTGGGAGGGGCCGGACTACAGTGGACTGCGCAAGTCCATCGCGTTCATCGTGGGCTTCAGCTCCATCACTTTCCTGCACATCGTCGCCGGTGAGCAATCCCCCAAGTCTTTCGGCATCCGCCAACCGCTCGCGACCGCCCTCTGGGTGGCTTACCCGATGCGCGTGTTTCATTTCATCGCCTTCCCCTTCATCTGGCTGCTGAACGAAAGCTCGCTCGGCTTGCTGCGCGTGCTGGGACTTCAGCCTGCGCACGAGCATGAGGGCGCCAGCTCGGAGGAGGAACTGCGGCTGTTGGTGGCCACGTCGCAGCAGCACTTCGGCGCCTCACGATTCAACCGCGACCTCGTGCAAAACGCCATGGAGCTGCGGTACCGCGTCGCCCGCGACGTTATGCGCCCGCGCCAGGAAATCGCCGTGCTGGACACTGAAGGCAGCATCGCCGATTGCCTGGAGATTGCGGACAAGATGCGTTACTCGCGCTATCCGATCTGCGAGGCGGGCAACGTGGACCGCGCCCTCGGTGTCATTCACATCAAGGACCTCTACGCGATGCGGATCAAGGCGCGTACCGGTGCGGATTTGCTGCCGGCGGCGCGCAAGTTGATCTACGTGCCGGAAACCGCGCGCCTCGAGAAGCTGCTCCAGTTGTTCCTCGCGCGAAAGCTGCACATGGCCATCGTCGTGGATGAATACGGAGGTACGCTCGGCTTGGTGACGATCGAGAACATCCTCGAAGAACTCGTGGGGCAGATTCAGGACGAGTTCGACCAGGAGAAACCCATGCTGGTGCGCCTGGGTGAGAGCGCGTGGGAGGCGTCGGGTGGGCTGCCGTTGCACGAACTGGCGGAACTCGTCGGCGAGCCCTTGCACGAAAGCGGCGTTGCCACGGTTAATGGCTGGATCACTCAGCGGCTCGGCGGATTTCCGAAACAAGGGGACACCGTGACGGCGGGCACGTGCGAGCTGCGCGTGGATGAGATGGATGGCTTGCGCGTGGCGCGGCTGAAGGTGACGCGCCGGCCCGAATCCAGCCGGCCGGCGGCCGCCTAGTCACCGGTTAGTCGGGTTGCCCGCGTTGAAGTTTGCGGAGCTTGACTTGAGTCAAACACAGGCGTGTCATGCGCCTGTAGCCTTTCACCCAGATGATGACGAGCTCCATCTGCGGTGATTGCCGGATCCGATGAAGGCGCTGCTCAAGCCTAACATCACGCACCTCGCTCTTCGTGGGGGGCTTGTTCTGATGCTGTCCCTGGCGGCCAGTTTCTCTTGGCGCATTCCTGTTGCTGGCGAATCGGGAGCGGCGACTGCCGCTGCAATCGGCGCGATTGTCATTCCCACAAACCTCCCAGCCGTCGTTCGCCCACCCGCCCAGCAGCCCGCCGTCGGCCTCGCCAGCGACACGCATCTCGACAAGACCCCGCCCCGCGCCACCAAAGGACTTGATCTGGTGAAATCTGGCTGGACCTACAACTGCATGGAGTGCCACAAGCTGTTCCCAGCGCGCTGGCATTACGACGACCGGTCCTTCAACGAGCATAAGGACATCAACCTTCAGCATGGCGAGAACCGCTTCTGCCTCAACTGCCATCATTCGACGAATCGCAATGCCTTCGTGGACTACGACGGTGCAGAGATCGCTCAAGCCGATGTCGTGAAGCTCTGCGCCAAGTGCCACGGCACGATTTATCGCGACTGGCAGGCCGGGGTGCATGGGCGGGAAAACGGGTTCTGGAACGCGAGCATGGGTGACAAGACCAAGCTGCGCTGCATCCAATGCCACGATCCGCACAGCCCGAAGTTCAAGGCCATGAAGCCACTTGCGCCGTTGAAGTATCCGGCTCGCGCTGCGAATCCACCGTCGGCGGACAAACCCGAAACCGCCGCGCACCACTGACACGATGAGCCACGACCCGCAAAACGAAGTCAGTCCCAAGACCATTGAGCAGGTTTACCAGCCGATGAATCGCCGCACGTTTCTCAAAGGCGCGGCGGCTTCGATGGTCGGAGTGGTGGGGTTGATGGCGGCGTTGAAGCCGCTGCTCGAACTCGAAAGCGGCGCGATCACGCTCGACGATTTACTCCAGAAGCATTACCGCGAGCTGAAGCCCGAGGATCTGAAGCGCATCATGGATTCGCTCAGTGCCAAGACCGAGAAGGAATACGGCGTGCGCCCGAACTTGCGCGACGTGAAGCCGCTGGACGGCGTCGAGTTTGGCTACGCGCTGAATCTCACGCGCTGCATCGGTTGCCGGAAATGTGCCCACGCCTGCCTCAAGGAGAACAACCAGTCGCGTGACGACGCCAACGACATAGAGATGTCCTACATCCGCGTGCTGGAGATGAACAAGGGCGCGATCAATCTGGAGACCTCGAACGTTTACTACGACCCCGCGACCGTTCCGCAGAAGGACAATTACTACATGCCGGTGCAGTGCCATCAGTGCCGGCAATCGCCATGCACGAAAGTCTGCCCCGTGCAGGCGACCTGGCAGGAGAAGGACGGTCTGGTCGTCGTGGATTACAACTGGTGTATCGGCTGTCGCTATTGCATGGCCGCGTGTCCCTACGATGCGCGCCGATTCAACTACCAGAAGCCGACGATCGCGAAGGATCAGATCAATCCGAATCAAAGCTATTTGAGCAACCGGATTCGCCAGAAAGGCGTCGTGGAGAAATGTACGTTCTGTCTGCACCGTACGCGCGACGGCAAGTATCCGGCGTGCCTCGAAGTGTGCCCCACCGGCGCACGCGTGTTCGGCAACCTGCTCGATCCGAATAGCGAGATTAACTACATCCTGAATAACAAGCGGGTTTACATCCTCAAGGAAGACGTCGGCACGCAACCGCGCTTCTACTACTTCTTCGACAAATGAACCCGGCGAAACCAATCAGCGTTTGTAGCAGCGGACGTAAGTCCGCTCCATCTAGATCCGGTGTAAGTCAGAGCCGACTCGCGTCGGCTGCTACCAAGTCATGAGAGATTACCTCACATTTCTCTTCCGCGTCTGGCGGCTCTCGTTTCAGGGCAGTTGGAAATTCTACGCGTGGATGTCCGTGTTGACAGTGCTTTGTCTCGTGGGCTTGCACGCGTGGTGTCGGCAGTTCGTGGACGGCTTGCAGACCACCGGCATGACGAATCAAGTGAGCTGGGGTGCTTACATTGCAAACTTCACTTTCCTCGTTGGCGTCGCGGCCGCGGCGGTGATGCTGGTCATCCCGGCTTACATCTACAAGAAGGAGCACATGCACGAAGTGGTGCTCTTTGGCGAAATGCTCGCCATCGCGGTCATCGTCATGTGCTTGCTGTTCGTCACGGTGGACCTCGGCCATCCCGACCGCTTCCATCACATGATTCCGCCGTTTGGTGTGTTTAACTTTCCCGGCTCAATCCTCTCGTGGGACGTCATCGTGCTGAACGGTTATTTGCTTCTGAACCTGCATATCGCCGGCTATATGCTCTATTGCCGTTACCAGCACCGCAAGCCGACGAAAACGTTTTACATCCCGTTCGTGTTTCTTTCGATCGCCTGGGCCGTCAGCATTCATACCGTCACCGCTTTCCTCTACGTCGGGTTGGCCGGCCGCAGCTACTGGCACAATCCGCTCGTGCCCTCGCGCTTCTTGGCATCTGCGTTCGTTGCCGGACCGGCGCTGATGATTCTCACCTTCCAGATCATCCGGCGCACGACGAAGTATTTCATCGGCGATCAACCCATCTTCACCCTGCGCATGATCATGACCGTGGCGATGATCATCAACATGTTCCTGTTGGGCTGCGAAGTCTTCACCGAATTTTACTCGCCGACGCAGCACACGGCGGCGGCGCACTATCTGTATTTCGGCCTGCACGGCCACAGCGGGTTGGTGCCGTGGATCTGGACCGCCATTACGTTAAACACCATCGGGCTGACGCTGTTGATCACGCCTTTGAGCCGAAACATCGGCTGGCTAAATCTCGCGTGCATCACCTGCTTCGTCGGCATCTGGACCGAAAAGGGCATGGGCCTGATCATTCCCGGCTTCGTGCCGTCGCCGCTCGGCCAGGTGGTCGAATACCTTCCCACGTTGAACGAAACGCTAGTATGCCTCGGCATCTGGGCGTTCGGCGCGCTGATGTTCTCGTGGATGCTGCACGTCGCCATCCCGATCATGAACGGTTCGCTCCGCGCGAATCCGGAACTTAATCCAACGACGAAATGAGCCCTGCCAATTCATGCTTTGCTCGTAGCGCAGACTGCCAGTCTGCTGTGTCGCGGATTGGCAATCCGCAGACGCCGGGACTTCTCAACGCCTTGCCGACTGCCAGTCGGCGAAACGGCAGGTTGCCAACCTGCGCTACCGACTATTCCGCCCAACCACAACTCAAATGACTTTATGAAAACCCGGACCAAACACCTCCCGCTGTTCCTCGCCGCGTTGCTCGCGCCGTTGCTGGCGCACGCCGGCTTCACCCTCAAGGAAATGTCGCCGCAGAGCAAAGCCTGCGCGGAGTGCCACAAGAAGGAGAGCCAGGCAATCTACCAGCAATGGGGCTCGAGCAAGCACTACCGGGGCAACGTGGGTTGCTACGAGTGCCACATGGCGCTCACGAACGACGTGGACGCCTTCGAACATTTCGGCCAGACGATCTCGACTATCGTGACCCCGAAGGATTGCGGGCGTTGTCACGAGGGCGAAGTGACCGAGTTCAACTCTTCGCATCACGCCAAGGCCGGACGCATCCTGGGCTCGCTCGACAACGTTCTTGCCGAAATCGTCGAGGGCAACAAAGGCTTCAAGACGACGATGTTTCCCGGCGGTGTTTCCGCTGCCGCCGTCAACGGCTGTTGGCAATGCCACGGCACCGAAGTGAAGATCATGCCCAATCACCGGCCCGATCCCGCCACCTGGCCGAACACCGGCATCGGCCGCATCAATCCCGACGGCAGCGAAGGCTCGTGCGCTGCCTGCCATGCGCGCCATGACTTCTCCGCCGCCCAGGCCCGCACGCCCGACACCTGCGGCAAATGTCACATGG
>CAZWJC010000222.1:0-12017 GCA_964634255.1 uncultured Verrucomicrobiota bacterium
GCTCGGGACGCAATTTCCGCGTCAGCCTCGTGGACAACGCCACCGTTGCGACGTTTGACACCGACCTCGCACAGCCGATTGACCGCATCGCGCTGGAAACGCCCGGCTACGATTTTATCAAGGCGGTCACGCTGGAAGGTTCGGCCGATGGCCAAACTTGGCAATCTGTTGTGCGAAACCAGCCGATCTTCCGCCGCGCAGGTGCAACCCGCCTGCACGTCGAGTTTCCGCCCGTCGGTTGGAAACATTGGCGGATAACGATTGACGACCGGCGCGCCGAGGCCTTGCCATTAACCGGTGCGTCGCTTCACGCTGCCGCGCCCGCGCAGCTGCCGTCGGAAACTTTGGAGGTGAAGCTGACGGATCGGGACGAGAGCGCGGGGCAAACGCGGCTGACACTGCTTGCCGCAGGCGCGCATGTGACTCTGGCAGGTCTGGAGATCGAAGCCACCGATCCGTTGTTCACCCGCGAGGTCACGCTAGCTTACCGCGACTACGTGGAAGGCGAGGTTCGAGAAACCATCCTGGCGCGCGGGACGATCTACCGCGTCGCGTTGGAAGGACAGCCCGCCGCCGCCCAATTGGCCGTCGCCGGCGAAACGACGCTTCCGAGCCGGGAGTTGATCCTGACGATCCAGAATGGCGATTCGCCGCCGTTGAGCATTGCCGCCGTTCGTGCGACGCGACGGCCGGTGTATGCGGCATGGGTTGCAGCGCAACCCGGGACGTTTCACGTCTTGAGTGGCAACCCCAAGTGTGCTGCGCCGCGATACGATCTCGCGGCGCTGGCTGCGAACGTTAACGCGCGCCTGGTGCAACCCGGCAACTTAACTGCGCTGGTCGCCAATTCCGCTTACCGGGCCGGCGAAGCCCTGCCAGAAATCCAGGACACCGGCACGGCCATTGATCTGGCGAAATGGAAATTCCGCAAGCGTGTGACGCTGGCGAAGACCGGCGTGCAGCAGCTCGAACTGGACCTTGAGACGTTATCACGCGTCGCGCCGACCTTCAGCGATCTGCGGCTGGCGCGCGAGGGTCGGCAGATTCCCTATCTGCTGGAACGCACGTCCATCATGCGCAACCTGACGCCGGTTTTGACGCCGGCGGACGATCCGAAGCGCCCCAACGTCAGCCGCTGGCGCATCCGTTTGCCACATCCGGCGCTCCCGGTTACCCAGTTCATCTGCGACACTGACGCGCCGTTCTTTCAGCGCCAGGTTGTCTTGACGGAGGACGTGCTGGACGAGCGCGGCAATGCTTACACGGTTGTGCGCGCGAGCAGCACTTGGACGCGCACACTGGAGCAAGGCAAGCAGAAGCTCGTGTTGACGGTGGCCTCGCCCACCACCGACACGCTAACGTTGGAAATCGAGAATGGTGACAACCCGCCGTTGGCGCTGAAGAACATGACGTTCCGTCACCCGGCTACGCGTGTGATCTTCAAGACCGGTTCGGACGCCGCGCCGTTTCTTTACTACGGCAATCCGCAGGCCACCTCCCCGCGCTACGACATTGACCTGGTCGCGCGCCAGTTGCTCGCCGCCGAGAAAAGCAGGGCCACGCTTGAAGCGGCCGAGGTGCTAAAGAAGAGCCGCTGGTCCGACGCCAGCGAACTCAGCGGCAAGACCGGCTGGCTGTTTTGGGGCGTGCTTGGTGTCGTCGTCGTGGCGCTGCTGCTCATTATTTCGCGGCTACTGCCGAAGGGACACCAGTGATTGCTACGCCGCGGAGTGTGTTTGACGTTCCAAGGCTACGAACTCCGCGCTGAGTTCATCCCAGCTTTTCTTCGGCGGACGTGGACCTTTCACCCATTCAACCTGCCGTCCGCGCCACAGCGAATAGATCGCAGGAACGATCTCCAATGTAAGAATCGTGCTGGTGATGAGGCCGCCGATCATCGGCGCGGCGATGCGCTGGATGGCTTCCGCTCCCGCTCCATGCGCCCACAACGCCGGCACGAGGCCGAAGGTAATCATGCAGACCGTCATCAGCTTCGGTCGCACGCGTTGCACGGCACCGTAGGTGATGGCTTCAAATAGGTCGTGCTGGGTCTTCATTCGGCCGGCGCGTTGCCAGGTGTGGAATGCCTCGTCGAGGTAGATGATCATCACCGTGCCGGTCTGGGCTGCGAGGCCCGCAAGCGCGATGATGCCAACCCAGACGGCGATGCTAAGGTTGTAGCCGAGCAGCCACAGCAACCAGATGCTGCCGGTCATGGCGAACGGAATCGAAAGCAGAATGATCAGCGTCTCCGGCACGCTTTTGAAGTTCAGGTAAAGCAGCGTGAAGATGATGAGCAACGTCAGCGGCACGACAACCTTCAACCGATCGCGGACTCGGAGCATGTATTCGTATTGGCCGGTCCATTCGAGCCGGAAGCCGGCGGGAAGAAGGCCGGCGTTCTCGATCTTCTCACGGACGACGCGCTTGGCGTCGGCCACGTAGCTGCCGATGTCGCGGCCCGCAACGTCCACATAGACCCAGCCGGTCAGCGCGCCGTCTTCGTTTTTGATGAGCGGCGGGCCGGTGGTGATCTGGATGTCGGCGAGTTGGCCGAGGGGGATTTGAGCAACGGGCAAAGCACTTACGTTCGCCGCTGTTCGCGGCGCGCCAGCTTCCATCCCGCCTGCGTTCGCGGACATGGCTGTCCGCGCTCCAAGTTCCACAGGCACGAGCACGTGCTTCAGCTTCTCCGGGTCATCACGCAGTTCGCGCGCGTAACGGACGTTGATGGAGTAACGCTCACGACCTTCCACCGTCCGGTCAATCGCCATGCCGCCGATGGCTGTCTCGACGACGTTCAACACGTCCTCGACGTTCAACCCGTATCGCGCGATCTCCCGGCGGTTCGGGGTAATGTCGAGATAGTAGCCGCCGACGGTGCGTTCGCTGTAAGCGCTGCGTGTGCCCTGTACTTCTCGCAGCACGGCCTCTAAGTGCTCGCCGATGCGCGAAATCTGCTTGAGGTCTGCGCCCAGAATCTTGATGCCTACCGGCGTGCGAATGCCTGTCGAAAGCATGTCGATGCGTGCCTTGATTGGCATCGTCCAGGCGTTGACTTGGCCGGGGATCGTCAGCGCCTCGTCCATTTCTTGCACGAGCTCATCCCAGGAAATCGGGCGCACTTCGGGCCACAGCTTGCGCAGTGGCTTCGCCAGCCACTCCGGCGACCAACTCGAAAACCATCGCGGCTGCGGTACGGTGCGCCATTCGTTCTCGGGCTTGAGCTGCACGACGGTTTCGAACATTTCCATGGGCGCGGGGTCGGTGGCGGTTTCCGCCTTGCCCGCCTTGCCGTGGACGCTCACGACTTCGGGGAATTGCTTAAGGATGCGATCCTGAATCTGCATCAGCCGCGTGGCCTCGGTGATGGACATCGTCGGCAAGGACGTTGGCATGTAGAGGATCGTGCCTTCGTTCAGCGGCGGCATGAACTCGCTGCCGAGCCTCTGGTAGATCGGCAACGCCGAGCCGACCGCCGCGACCGCGATCGCGATGCTTAACAGCCTTCGCCGCATGAGCGCGCTGACCCACGGGTAATAGAGCCTGTGCAGCAGGCGGCTGATGGGATGCTTGTGCTCGGGAATCACCTTCGCTCCGGTCATCAACACGATCAGTGCCGGACCGATGGTGATGCTGAGGAACGCGGCCCAGGCCATCGTGAAAGTCTTCGTGAACGCGAGCGGCTTGAAGAGTCGCCCCTCTTGCGCCTCTAGCGTGAAGACCGGCAGAAAGCTCACCGTGATGATCAGAAGTGCAAAGAACAGTGGTTTACCAAGCTGCTTGCAGGCGCTGATGATGATGTCCCGCCGTTGCGTCCGCGTCAGGCCAGGAGGCGCATGCTCCAAGCGCTTGTGGACGTTCTCCACCATCACCACCGCCTCATCGCACAACACCCCGATGCTGATAGCGATTCCCGCCAGCGACATGATGTTCGCCGTCAGCCCCATGAAATACATCGGGATGAACGCCAGTGCGACAGCGATGGGCAGCGTGACGATCGCCCGCGCCGCCCCGCCGAAATCCAGCAGGAACACGATCACGATCACCGCCACGATGATGCTTTCCTCGATGATCGTCCGCTTCAGCGTGCCGATGCTGCGGTTGATGAGGTCGGAGCGGTCGTAGGTCGTGACGATTTCCACGCCGGACGGCAGCGACGGCTTCACTTCGGCGAGTTTCTCCTTCAGACGCTCGATGACTTGGAGGACGTTTTGCCCGTAGCGCACGACGACGATGCCCCCGGCGGTTTCCCCTTCGCCATTCAAATCGCCCGCGCCGCGCCGCATCTCCGGTCCGAGCGCGATGTTGCTCGCCACGTCCTTGAGCAGAACCGGCGAACCGCTGGCGTCCGCACCCACGACGACAAGTCTCAAATCGTCGAGCGACTTAATGTAGCCGTGGCCGCGCACGAGATACGTCGTGCCGAAGCGCTCGAGCTCGCGCCCGCCGACGTCATTATTCGCGCTGCGAATGGCGCTGACGATGCGGTCGAGCGGCACGTTGTAGGCGAGCAGGCGGTTGGGATCGAGTTCCACCTGGTATTGCTTCTCGAACCCGCCGAACGTGGCGACTTCCGCGACGCCTTCGACGCTTTGCAGCCAATAGCGCAGATGCCAGTCCTGGAACGAACGCAGGTCGGCGAGATCGTTCGTGCCGCTGCGATCGACGAGCGCGTATTGAAAACCCCAGCCCACGCCGGTGGCATCCGGCCCGAGCGTAGGCGTGACGCCGGGCGGCAGTTGCCCTCCGAGGCCCTGCATGTATTCGAGCACGCGCGACCGCGCCCAGTAGATGTCCGTGCCGTCCTCGAAGATCACATAAACGAACGAGTAGCCGAAGAAACTGTAGCCGCGCGCCACGCGAACCTTTGGTGCGGCGACCAGCTTCGTAACGATGGGATAGGTGATCTGGTCCTCAACGAGCGTCGGACTGCGACCCTCCCACGGCGTGTAGATGATGACCTGCGTGTCCGAGAGATCGGGGATGGCGTCGAGCGGCGTGTGTCGCACGCACCAGATGCCGCCGACAAACAGCGCGCCAACGAACAGAAACACGAGAAACTTGTTCCGCGCGCTCCACTCGATGATGCGCTCGATCAGCGATTCCTTGGCTGAGTTCGGTTGCATGGCGACGCTCAGTGTTGATGCTCGCCCGCGCCCATGCCTGCAATCGCCGCCTTGAGCTGGCTTTCCGAGTCCACGAGGAACAAGGCGCGGCTGACGACGCGTTCGCCTTCTTTCAAGCCGGCTTTGACTTCCCACCAGTCGTCTGTGCGGGTGCCGATCTCAACTTGGCGCGGCTCAAGATGGTTGTCTTCCCGCAGCACGAAGGCCAACTGCCGCGCCCCTGTATCAAGCACGGCACTGGCCGGCACGGCTAGCGATTCGCCCGCGTCCACTTCGATCTCGGCCTGGGCCCACATGTCTGGCCGCAAAACGTGGCTTGGATTCGCCAGCTCGACCCGGGCTTCGCCCCGCCGCGTCTGGGGGTCAATGTGCGGCGAGATGAAGGTGATCTTGCTCTCTAAGGTGCGGTTCCCCAGGTCCGGGAATTCGACCCAGACCTTCTGTCCCAAGCTCACGTGTGGAAAGTCCGACTCGGCAAGCGTCAGCCGCAGCCAGAGATGATCGAGGTCGGCGATTTCAAACAAGGTTTCGCCCGGCATGAACGCCTTGCCTTCCGTGGCGGTGCGCGTCAGCACGTGCCCGGAGAACGGCGCGCGGACCAGCACCTCATCGCTCGCTTGTCCGCGCTTCTCCAGGTCGGCGATTTCGGCGTCGCCGATCTCCCAGAGCCGGAGTTTGCGTCGGGCGATGTCTAGCAACGTCCTGGCTTCCGCGTCGTCCTTCGTGCGTTCCGCCTGCCGCCAAGCGATGAGGTAATCGTTCTGCGCCGCCAGCAGTTCGGGGCTGTAAACCGTCAGCAGCGGCTGCCCTTTTTCGATGGGCGCGCCGGTAAAGTTGACGTGCAACTTCCGAATCCACCCGCCAAACCGCGGCGCGAGCTTCGCGTAACGCGTTTCATTGTGCTGCACGACGGCACTGGCGTGGATGGTGAACGACAGCGCCCGTTTTTCGACTGGCGAACTTCGCAGTCCAATAAGTTGCTGTTTCTCCGGCGAGATGGCCACCGTCACGCGGCCGGGCACGTTGTCCCCGCCTGTGGCCGACGCGACCGGTTCGCCATCCTTTACGGCCACGAGCTTCATGTTGCAGATGGGACAATCGCCCTGGCGATCGCTCGTGTAGGTGGGGTGCATCGGGCAGAAGAACTTGGCTTTCACCGGTATTGCCGCGTCGGCTTCCGCCTTGACGTCGTGCTCGTGCTTTGCGCAGCCGGTAAGCCCGAGAATGACTGTGCCGGCAAAGATCGCGATTTGTCGGGCGGCTGGGGTGCGGTGTGGAGTAGTTTTCATGGCTTTGTCACCTTGGTTTCCGAATCTGGAAGCACGCCGATCATTTGCAGGGCTTCGAGATCACCCAAACCGCAACAGAGGACAAGCTCGGAGAGCATTTCGTATTGCTCGGTTACAGCGCGGGCCTGCATGAGCCGTGCCTCGACGAGCATGCGGCGCGCTTCCAACAAGTCGCGGAACATGCCACGCCCCGATTCCCACGCGGCCTGGGCACTGGTCAGAGCGGCATCGCTGCGTGGGATAATCTGGTCCTGATAGAGAAGGGCCTCGCGCCGGGCAGCGTCAATCTTCACCGTTAAGGCCCGCACTTCGTTCTGCAGGGCCAATTGGTAATCATCCGTGTCGTGGCGGATCGCCTGCAGTTTTGCTTCGTCCCGCTGAACCGCAGCCGTGTAGTGCTTGCGGTTGCCCCAAGGGAGATTGAGGCTTAGCTTCACCATACTTTGACGCAAGTCACCGTTGCCACTGTATTGGCGTAATTCTGCGCCCGCGGCGAGATCGGGCAGCCGCGCACGACGTGACACCTCCACCGCGGCTTCCGCTTCGCGAATCTCGGCTTGCCGCAATTTGAACTCCGGCTCGTACTGGAAGGCCAACCGCACGAGCTGTTCGTTGAAGGTGAGTGGGGCCGCCGTTGGCGGAAGCTGAAACTCCGGCCAGGGCAAAGCCAGAGGCCGATTCAACAGCCGGTTCAGGTTGGCGTGCGCCTGGCCAACCAATTGCGTGTCCGTTTCGAGTTGATTGGCGCGCCGGCTCCGCTCGTTTTGGAGACGCAGAACCTCGACTTGGGTGGATTCGCCAACCTCGTAGCGCTGCTGCGTGGTGGAGAGGAGTGACTCCAGCCAGCGCAAGTCCTCCCGGTCGAGTCGGACGGTTTGATCCGCCATTGCTGCCTGAAACGCGGCTTTGGCCAGATCGCGCTTCAACTGTTGAAAGCGCAGCGTCGCCGCGCCTTCCGCGACCGTCGTGCGGGTCTGCGCCATGCGGCGCTCGGCTTGGGGTTTGCCCCAGAGGGGCAGCGGCTGCGCGACCTCGTAGAGCAAATCCCCATCGTCACGGCGCATTTCGCGTTCCGCGGCCATGACGCCAAAGCTGGCCATGGGATCCGCCCAGGTGGCTATGGTTTTGGCGTTGGCGGTCGCCGCGCTGGTGCGTGCGGCGGCGGCGCGCAAGGCCAGGTTGTTCGTTCGCGCCTCCTCCGCCAGCGCGTTGATATACGCGGGGCTGAGTTGAACGGTGTTCGTTTCGGCTGCCGCCCTCGCCGCGGCGCCAACGGTGAACAGGCTTAAGATGAAAGGCAATTGAACTCGCATGATTCCGAACTTCCAGGGTTGAAAAACAAACTACGGTGCGGCCCATCAAAGCCCACCGCAGGCCGAAAAGTCCGAAATCTCAGAGCAGAAGGGCGCAGTCGCGTTGGAAAAGTGGAACGCTGGCGGGCGGCGCGGTAAAGGGGAAACTATAAAACGATGCTTCGCGAACGGCCTCGGGTAACGAAAGCAGTCCGATGGGAGTGCTGGGGAACAGGAGTTCCGTCGAGAATGGAGCGGACGGCGCAGCCAGCGGCATGGACCGGGAATCACCCTCCGTGGGCGACACGCAGCCGCAACTGCCCGCGCAACCCGAACAGCAAGAACAGGCACTCACCGGGAGCAACGGTGTGCAGCATGACGAGGTGGGTGTGGTCTGCGACCACACCAACCACAAGCTACACACGATGAGAATGAGTCGGTTCAAGCGTCGGAAACTGCGGCCTCGCGCCGAAGGAGGATTACTTCTTGTCCTTGGCCTTTGCCTCGGCCTCCTGAATCTTCTTCATATACTTCGCCGGGTCCTTCTTAAAATCCTTCATGCAGGACTTGCAGCAGAGTTTTACCTCCTGCCCCTCATGCGTGAAGGAGTAGGTTTTCATGCCGCCACTGCCCAGCTTCTCGCCGGAAACAACACAGGTGTCTAGAGGATACGGTTTCTTACCTTTGTCATCCTTCTGTTCCGCAAAAGTGGCGAAGGGAGCGGCTGCAAAAGCGACAATGAGCGCGGTGACAGTCAGCGTCTTGAGCGTCTTCATAAATACATTTTCCTGCTTAGAATACCTCAAGTACCGAATCATTCAAACTTTCTCGGGCAAACTGAGTGCTTGGCTTGGAGGTGTGACCGCAGGCGCGCGAAGGCGGCAGTAGGAGCTTCTGTTGTCCCGACGCGGCAAGCTGTCGCTTCGTATGAGCGGACAGGTCGATGCAGCCATTAGGGAGACAGGCGAAGCCGTGGTATTGAAGTTGGCTTGCGCCGGTGTGCGCTGTAGAGTCCCGCCCGCATCGCCTGTACATGTTTGGGAAGCCACTTGCACTTCATGGTTTGCAGCCTGCGGCCCCGACGCCCCCGCGCTGCAAGTGCGGACCGTCGCCGAGATGGGGCGGCACTCCGTACCCGTTTGGCTCCGCGCTTGTGCTCGGAATTATGTTTTTGGTGTTGGCGATGCGGGCCGTCTCGCTGGCGGAGAGCTCCAATGCCGCGCCCGCCGTCGTGCTGGATACCGCCTGGGGGATTGGCGCGTGGATTTGGGATACCAATGCAGCGGCGAAGCAAACCTGCCGACTGTGGAGGTCCTTTACGATTCCGGCGGGCGCTACGGTGGCGCGCGCGCGTTTTCGCATCACGGCGGACAACGGTTTCCGCCTGCTTTTGGACGGTCGCGAGATCGGCCGGGGCAGCGACTGGCGGAGCATGACCGAATACGATCTGACGTGGTTGCTGAGGCCGGGGACGCACGTGTTGGCCGTGGAAGGGTTCAATGACCGGCTGGAGGCGGGCATTCTGGCGGGGTTGAAGGTGGAACTGATGGATGGCCGCACCATCGAAGTCGCATCAGACGCAAGCTGGCGTGTCGTTCCCGAGGGAGAACGAGGTTGGGAGCAAAGACGTCACGCCCCGCCTCACTGGCCCCGCGCCGTGGTCGTCGGCGTTTTTGGCGCGCCGCCGTGGATAACCAAGCCGCTGGCGGTCACGCAGGAACCACCGCTGCTTCCGATCGAACTCCATTTTTGGCAGACCGGATGGTTCCAAGTTCTGCTCCTCTCAATTGCGGCCGTCGCCGTGCTGGTGAGCCTGCGTCTGATGACGCGGTTGTCGCTTCAGTCCAGAGCGCAGGAGATGCTCCATCGCGAACGGGCGCGCATCGCCCGGGACATTCACGATGAGTTGGGGGCGGGGCTGACGCAGTTGCTGCTGTTGGGCGAAGTCGCACAAAAAGAATCGCCCGCGACCCCGGAAGTGCGCGCACAGATTGAGCGGCTCTGCGGAAAAGCCCGGGGGCTTTCGGTGACGCTGGACGAGATAATCTGGCTGGTCAATTCGCGCCGCGACACGTTGCGGGACTTTGCCAGCCACGCCTGCAAACACGCGCAATCGTTCCTCGCCAGCACCTCAATCCGTTGCCGGCTCGACGTCGAAAGCGAACTGCCCGCCGTCCCCTTCGATTTGCCCGTTCGGCGGAGCCTGTTTCTCGCCGTGAAGGAGGCGTTGAACAATGTGGCCAAATATTCCCAAGCGACGGAACTCCATCTGCGGGTGCGGCGACAAGCAACCTGGCTGGTCGTAGAGGTGGAGGACAACGGCCGAGGTTTTGACCCGGTGGCGGTGGATGGTGAGCGAAACGGGTTGACCAACATGCGCCAGCGCATGGCCGAGGTTGGCGGTGATAGTGAACTGATCAGTGCCCCGGGTCGGGGCTGCAAGCTCGTTTTTCGCGTGCCGCTGGCTCCTGCGCCCTCCAGTAAGCGCGGATGGTTTGCGTTCCGCTGGGGCCGAGTCAGCGGTTCCACGGGAGAATCCAGAAGTTAGTATTCGACCGGACCCTCAAATGAAATCGCTGTCTGCAACTCCATCGAATACTCCGCCTGTTCACGGCGCCTTGCGGGTTGCCTTGGTCGAAGATCAACGGGAGGTGCGCGAGAGTTGGTCCCGGCTCGTGGGTTCGTTTCCGGAGTTCAGCTGTGTCTGCACCTGTGCTTCCGGCGAAGAGGCGGTGCGCATGGTGCCAGCCGCCCATCCGGATGTGATCTTGATGGATATCTTTTTGCCCCGGATGTCCGGAATCGAATGCACGGCCCGGCTGAAGTCGATCCTGCCGGGCTCCAAGATCGTGATTCTCACCGCGTCAGACGATGACGAACTGGTCTTTCTGGCGCTGGAAGCCGGGGCGGACGGCTATCTGCTCAAGCGCACCCAGCCAGAGCACTTGCGCGCGGCGCTGCTTGACGTGCTGAGCGGCGGCGCGCCGATGACCAGCGAGATCGCGCGGCGCGTGATCGAGTCCTTCCGGCAGAAGGGGCGCACTCGGGACGATACGATCCGATTGACCGTTCGTGAGGAGGAAGCGTTGGTGTTGCTATCCAAAGGTTACTCAAACAAGGAGATCGCCGAGCAGTTGGGCTTGGGTATCGAAACCGTCCGCAGCCATTTGAAGCATATCTACGAGAAGATGCATGTGCGTTCACGGGCGGAAGCCGTGGCTCGTTACATGACTTCGCGGATGCCGGCAGGGGGGCATTAGGCCGCGGCGGGGAGGCGGTTTGCCTCACCCGGTTGGGGGATGGACGGTTTCTAAGGGAGGTTTAGTATAGCCTTCAGACACAAGTCCAAGTGCAGACTGAACAGGCGCATCCCAGCGGAGAGTCGTTCTCCAGCCGAAGCGAAGGCTCGGCGGCGGGCGGCTCATTTCCAACAGGCCACTCGCCAGTTGGACGTCGGGAGGAGGCTGTCGAATGCTGCCCCACCTATGAGCGATTACTTGGCAAAATCCTAACCTGATCAACGACCTATGAATGCGATTCTCCAGACCGTAAAGACACCCCTGCTGCTGGTTGGTCTTGTGGCAGCTCTGCCAGCGTTTGGTGCAATTCGAGGCCCCTATTCCAGCGACGCGAACACCATGGTCCTCCTGCACTTGGACGAGGCGGCCACGGAAGGCATCGCGATTAATACTGCCGCGGCGATGCTGGGCACGAATTTCATCGCCACCGCGAACCCGAGCAGCGCCTCCCCACGGAATCCGACGCCCGGCATTCTGGGCGCCATGGGTGCGTCCGGGGTTGGGTTCACCTTCGGCAACAGCGCCAACCTCAGTTTCTCGAATAGCATGGGTGTGTTCCTGGATGGCAATGCCAACGGGGTGGCGGACGTGGATACGAGCGCCGCCCGTGGCGCGGACCAGATCGCGATGTCGCAGCTCTGCGGACCGCTCGGCGACTTCACGATCGAGGCGCTGGTCAAACTCCCTGCCCTGACCGGCGCGAACCGCGAAATCGTCTGCATGGACAACACCGGTTCGCCGCGCCCGTTCCAATTTCGGATCACCTCGACTGGCCAGCTTGAGTTCAACAACATCGGGACGGCGGGCGCGAATCCGAAGGCCTCGATTCCCACCACTGGCGCCGATGCGTTCGTCGCCAACGAGTGGTTTCATGTGGCCATGACCTATGCCTATGACAGCGTCTCCGGCCTGGGCGCGATCAAGTTCTACTGGACCAAACTCGACAATGCTCGCACAGGAGCGACGCTGCTGCAGGCGTTTGCCGACGTGCCGGCTCTCAACGAAAGC
>CAZWJC010000223.1:0-11910 GCA_964634255.1 uncultured Verrucomicrobiota bacterium
GCAACCCTGGGCTTTAAGACAGAATCCCGTTGGGATTCGGGTGAAGGAGCAGGTGCGCGAGATGCAGAGCGAAGGGCAGGCGGTGATTGACAACGAAAGCCGCGAATTGCTGGCGGTGCATCACACGGGATTCATCGTGGCCAAGCCGGGCAAATCTATCGCGGCTACACGAACAGCGACCACGGGATTTCCTTCAGCAAAGCCTGACAGGTGGAGTGGCGTTCCTGTTTCATCCTGTTGATCCCGTGAATCCTGTCTCAACCGGCGATTTGAAGGTCCTGCCGCGGCTTCAGAGCGGCGGGCATCAGGGGCATTAAACTCACAGCGGCGCTCCGCTTGCTCGGGCCGGTTCGCCTGCGGCTTTTCCGGCCAGCCACAGGCAGAGAGCGACGTTGCGCGTGGGTGAAAGTGAGCGGCGGTGGCGGGAGCGGGTGCTGAGTGGGAAGACAGGATGAACAGGATTTGCAGGATTTGGAGGAGGCTAGCTACGGCAATTCCCCATTCTGTCCATCTTGTTAATCCTGTCAGTAAGCGCTGTGAGGTAGCCCCAGTTTTTCCGCGACGGGACGGGGCGTTTGCGCTTAAATGCCCGGCCAGACATGAAGACCATTATCCTTGTTCTCTCTTTGCTGGCCGCAGTTTCGGTGCAGGCGCAATTGCCAACGGCCTCGCCCAAGGCGGCGGGGTTTGATCCGGCGCGGCTGGAGGTGCTGCACGCCACGACCCAGCGATTCGTGGACGAGGGACAGCACGCGGGCGTCATCACGCTGCTGGCGCGCAACGGGAAGCTCGTGGACTTCCAAACCTACGGCTATCGCGACCTGGAGAAGCGGCTGCCGATGGAGCGTGACACGATTTGCCGCGCCTACTCGATGTCCAAGATCATCACCTGCGCCGCCACGCTGATCCTGTTCGAGGAGGGCCGGTTCAATCTGGATGATCCGGTGGCGAAGTATCTGCCGGAGATGCAGGACATGAAGGTCTGGACGGGCGGCACGCAGGCCGCGCCGCAGCTTGAACAGCTTAAGCGGTCCATCACCATCAAGCACCTGCTCACGCACACCAGCGGGCTGATCTATGACTTTGCGGGCGATGACGAACTCACGAAGCTGTGGCGCAACGCCGACCTGTGGAGTGGGCCGGGGCTGACGAACTTCATCGCCAAGCTCGCCAAGCTGCCGCTCAAGCATCAGCCGGGCGACGCCTTCACGTATGGCGTGAACCAGGACGTGCTGGGCGCGTTGATCGAGCGCGTATCGGGAATGACGTTCGGGGCGTTTCTGGAGGAGCGGATCTTCCGTCCGCTGGGTATGAAGGACACCGGCTTCGATGTGCCACCGGAGAAGATGCATCGGCTGGCGAAGACGTACAAGCACGGGGCGGAGGGAAAGTTCGTGGAGGACAAACCGCTCATTGAGACGTGGCCAGAAGCGGGCCGGGGCATCGAAGCGGGCGGCGCCGGCATTTTCTCGACGGCGGGTGATTTCGCGCGGTTCGCGCAGATGCTGTGCAACGGCGGCACGCTGGAAGGCAAGCGCATCCTCGGGCGCAAGACGGTTGAATTGATGACCGCGAATCACATGGTGACGTTGCCGAACAACCAGGCGGCAACACGTCAGAAGGGATTCGGCCTCGGCGTGGAAGTGACGACGGACATTGGGCGGCTATCCACGCCGTCCTCGGTCGGGCAATTTGGCTGGTATGGTGCAGCGACGACGTATTGCCAGATCGATCCGCAGGAACGGCTGGTGGCCATTGCGTTTGCGCAGCACTTCCCATTCAACGAACACAACTTCTTTGCCGCGTTTCAGACCGCGTACTATCAGGCATTGAAGTGAGATGTCATGCCGCATCGCACCCTCAACCTCGAGGAAGCGGCCCGCTATCTGCACCTGAAGCCGGTGGAGATTGAACAGCTCGTGCGGGACCAGGAAATCCCGTTCGAGCGGCATCGGGAACGGTGCATCTTCAGGAAAGTCGCGCTGGACGCCTGGGCTTCAAGGCGAATCCTCGGCCTGGAGCCGCGCCGCCTCACGGAGTACCACGCACAGACCTCCGCGGGCGTCCGGCAGTTGGGCGTGCAGGAGGCGCTGATTCCCGAGCTGATGTGGCCGCGGTTCATCGAGCCCTCGCTGCCGGCCAAGACGCGCGCGTCGGTGCTGCGCGAGATGGTGCAACTGGCCGTCAAGACCGGCCGGGTCTGGGATGCGCCGCGCCTGCTGGCCAGCTTGGAGGCGCGTGAAGCGCTGAGTCCAACCGGCATGCCCGGCGGCTTGGCCCTGCTGCACACCCGTCAACCGGAGGATTACCTGTTCGAGTCCCAGTTCATCGTGCTCGGCCGCACGGTGCAGGAGGTGCCGTTTGGCGCACCCGATGGCCGCGCCACGGACCTGTTCTTCCTGCTGGCGTGTCCCGACGAAGGGCTGCACCTGCATACGCTGGCCCGGCTCTGTCTCCTGGCAACCGCGACCGAGCTCCTCGCGCGCCTGCGCGCCGCGGCGGATGCGCGGGAGATGTACGATTGCCTGGTTGCAGCCGAACAGGAAGTGCTGGCGCAGCGGCGCTGAGTTCGCCGGCGCGAGCTTTGCAGACGAGCTCCCGGGCGGTGGCCCATCGGCCGACCGGCGTTCTCCAACTCGGGAATGCGTCAGGCACCGCACGGTGATTCTAGTATGGGCGAACGGGAGTGGCGGTCAGGAGGAGCGCGCCCGGTCCCCGGGCGCAGCGGTCAAACCTGTCAATCCTTGCGAGACCTGCACCCCATCGGACGGCTTCCCCGCGCTGCGGACGGGGACTGTCCGCGGTCCGATGCCTCGGCTGTGTGGGGATTTCGTTCGCCGTGACCGCCATTTCCTTTCACACCCGATTCTAGTGGACTGAATTCACGTTTGGACGGCAAGCTGACGACCGAATGAAGACACGGATCAAACGTTGGTTGAACCGGACGGGTTTGCTGGTCGTCAGCCTGCTGTGCCTGGGGCTGCACCGATCGTTGGCGGCGGAACCGTTCTTCTTCATCCAGCTCAGCGACCCGCAGTTCGGGATGTTCTCCGGCAACAAGGATTTCGCGCAGGAGACCGCCAATCTGGAATTCGCCGTGGCCACCATCAACCGGCTGCGCCCGGCGTTTGTCGTCATTACGGGCGACCTCGTCAACAAACCGGGCGACGTGGCGCAGATCGCCGAATACAAGCGGATCGTGGCGAAAGTGGATGCCGCCATCCCGGTGTACAACGTCGTCGGCAACCATGACCTGGAGAACGTCCCGACGCCGGCCAGCATCGCCACCTACACCAATCACTTCGGCCCGGACCATTACCGCTTTGCACACGCGGGCCTCGTCGGCTTGGTGCTCAACTCCGTCGTCATTCACTCCGCCCAACAGACGACCAACGAACTGGCCGCGCAGGAGCAGTGGTTGCGAGCCGAACTGGATCAGGCCAAGCGGAGCGGCGCGCGGCAGATCGTGGTCTTTGCGCATCATCCGTGGTTCCTCAAGACGGCGGACGAGCCGGACGAATACTTCAACATTCCGCGGGAGCGTCGCGCCGGTTATCTCGCGCGGTTTCGCGAGTTCGGGGTGAAGCACTTGTTCTCTGGCCACTATCACCGGAACGCGATTGCGCGTGATGGCGATCTGGAAGCCGTCACCACCGGACCGGTCGGCATGCCGCTGGGCGAAGACAAGTCCGGCCTGCGCGTCGTGATTGTGCGCGACGACCGGTTGGAACATCGCTATTACCACTTCGGCGAGTTGCCGAACCGGATTGATCCCAACTCCGCGAAGCCGTGATGTTGCAGAGCGGCACCGAGAATGTGGGAAGCGAGCGTTAGCTTCCCTTGCGCGGTTTTCGTCTGCTGATGAAGATGCTGCCCCACATCGCGAGAAAGCTCACACACGCGAGCGCGAGGCCGAGCTTCTCATATCCGTGGTCGTACACTACCAATCCAAGACCAGTGAGGAAGCCAAGCACTCCCAACAAAGACAGGCAGGCAACCACCACACCGCCTTCGGCTTCTCCTGAGGCTGGGCGGAAGTGGCCGAGTATCCTGCAAAGAAAAGGACGATGGTTGTCAGGCCCATGGAAGCAAGGGCCGCTATCATCAAATAGCGGCCCACGTCCATAGGATTCCAATTCATGCTGCTTGCAGCGAGAGCATCACTGACGTTCCCGTCAGGCTCTCAGGCCTTACTTGCGGATATGCACCGCAACACCACCTCCCGCCGGGAGTTGCAGGGTCTCCTGCGTCTCTGCCGTGACGGCCCGATTGCGCTGAACTTCGAGTCGGGTTCTCGCGCCCTTCGCGTCGATGAAGTAATCGGCCTGCCAATGCCCGCGCCCGAGGAAGCTCAGGTCCAGCGTGTAGTCACACGCTTGCGGACCGGCGATCACGCCGACATACCAATCCTTGCCGGAGCGTCGCGCGAAGGCGGCGATCTCGCCGATCTTGCTGCCGGGCAGGACGCGCGTTTCATCCCACGTCGTCGGCAGCGTCCGGATCAGGTCCACCGCCGGGCTGGTCAGGTAAGCGCCCGGCCGGTCCGCCCAACAGAGCACCGGCGAGGTGTAAACCACCGCCGCTGCCAGTTGCCCGCCGAAGGTCGTGCCCTTGAGCTTGTCCGGCTGGAACGTCGTGGGCGTGAAGTCACCGTGTCCGGCCAGGTAACGCGTGAACGGCAGCGTGGCGTAATGCTCGGGCGGCAGCGTGTCCCACTTGTTGTATTCGAGGCCGCGGATGCCTTCGCGGGTCATTTCGTTGGGCCAGGTGCGCGGTTCGCCAGCGGGCTTGTTCGCGCCGTGGAAATTGATCATCACCTCGTGTTTCGCCGCGGCGCGGGTGCAGTCCTCGTAAAAGGCGAGCACGTTGTGCGATTCGTTGTCCATGAAATCCACCTTCGCGCCCTTCACGCCGACCTCCGCGCAGCGTCGGAAGAACTCTTCCTGCTTCTCGCGCGTTTCCAAGCCGGGCCATTGACGCTTCTCGTTGAAGGTCCAGCCGCGCCAAACCCAGATGCCGACGTTCTTGGTGGCGGCGTAATCGCACAACTCCTTCAACCGCGCCCAGACATCTTTGCCGTCGCTGGCCCATTCCTGCCGGGAATGCTCCCAACCTTCGTCCACCAGATAATACTGGCAGTTCAATGCGGCGGCAGCGTCCACGAAGCCCTTCTGCTTGCTCCAATGCGTGCCCGGATCATCGTAAGCCCACCATTGCCAGAGCATGCGCCCCGGCTTGAGCCATGCCGTCTGGATGCCGCGGGGAAAGAGCTTCGCATCCGGGGCCGGGCAAAGGGCGGGCACGATGTCGCAGTTCACGAGGCCGTTGAGATCGTCCGCCACCATCAACACGCGCCAGGGCGTGACGATTTCGTCGCTCATCTGCCAGCCTTTCGGATCGTCACGGAATTCCGCCTTCAGCGACCACGAACCGTCGAAGGCCAACGTCATGCCGCTGTAACCCATGATGTTTGCCTCCGTGAGCGCCGCGAAGCCGCCGTCCGGCAGCTCGAAGGTCACCGGCATGCCGATGCCTTTCGGAAAATCGTTCGTCGCCAATTGGTTCACCGCCCGGCGCAGATGGACGCCCTCGTAGTTGTCCGTGTTCGGTTGTGCCCACGCGAACGTTCCCTCCGGGAAGGTCCAGGCAGCAAATTCGCCATTGACCTGCCGCGGACCTTTGCCCGGCACGAGACAACGATACGCCACGCCGTTATCGAAGCAGCGCACTTCCAGCTTCCAGCGGATTCCGCTACCATCCGTCACCGGGATGACTGCGCCGCGCCAGCTTGCCTTGACGTGGGGCTTGTTGCCGCGCCATGGAAAGCTTTCGTGGCCCCGCGTTCGTGTGACTTCGCCGAGGGTCGCCGCCCCGCCAAGCTGCTTGTCGTCCACCACCACGCCGATGGGTGACGGCAACAGCACGGTCTTCCCGCGGCTGACCAAGGAATAGACGACGCGACCTTCTGCATCGGTGCTGACGGTTGCGGTGACGGCCTGAGATGGGCTTTGAATGGCGACATCCGCGCCAACCGAGCCCACAGCAACCATCGAAATAACCAGCGCAAGCAGGAATGATTTGTTCATGGCGCGAAGAATTATGCGACACAGCAAGACGTTGTAAAGCGAACTGCGAACCCCCACGCAGCCCACCTGGCATTCAGCTCCCTGCAACCAAAACTTGCCCGCCGAGTCGGACGGTGTCAGTCTGATTCGCAGATCGCTACGCTATGAGCCGGTTCGGAAATCTGGAGTTTGACCGGGAATTCGAGCACGAATTCCGGGAAGCCGAGTCCTCCCAGTCCGAAGCCCATTTCCTCGCGGGTGCCCGCAAGGCCTTCGAGGACGGCGAATTCGAAAAGGCACTGCGCTGGTTTGCCAAGGCCATCGAGTTCAATCCACAGAGCCCGGTCGCGTGGACGGGCCAGGTGCGCGCACTGATCGAGCTGGGCGAATTCCGCGAAGCCACGCTTTGGGCCACCAAGGCCCTGGAAAAATTCCCTCGCGAGTCCGAACTCCTCGCGGCGAAGGCCGTCGCCCTCGGCCGCAGCGGCGAGCTGGAGGAAGCCATCGCCTTCTCCGACGCCTCGATCGAGGAACGCGGTGACACGCCTTATGTCTGGCTCGCGCGCGGCGATGTGCTGCTCGCGCGCAAGGAAGCGCGCGCGGACTACTGTTTCGACAAGGCGCTCACGCTGGCGCCCGCCGACTGGGTCACCGCCTGGGTCGCAGCGCGCATCCGGTTTTTCTACCAACAGTTCGTCGCCGCCCTGAAGCTGCTGCAACGGGCGATCGAGTTGAACACGACCCATTTTCTGCTCTGGCTGCAACTAGGCCAATGCCAGCTTGCGCTCGGCATGGCGGGGCCGGCGGAACGCTCGTTTCAGCAGGCGCGGCAGTTGAATCCCCAATGCGACGCCGCTCGCCTGGGCTTGGGCCAGGTCGCCGCCACCGGCGTGGGGCCGAGGCTGCGCGGTTTCTGGCGAAGACTCTTCCGTTCATGAACACCACCCAACTGGATCGGCTTCTGCAAATTGCGGTTGAACACGAGGCATCCGACCTGCACCTGGTTGTCGGCGTGCCGCCTGCATTTCGAGTGAACGGTGAAATCATCCTGGCCGATGGCGACGTGCTGTCCGAAGCGGAGGTCAGCCAGATCACCGACTCGCTGCTGAACGAGCAGCAGAAGCGGAAGTTCGATCAGGATTGGGAACTCTGCATGTCATGGCGGCATTCCACGGCGGGCCGAATGCGATTGACGCTTTACCGGCGCAATGCGCACCCCGAGTTGAGCCTGCGCTTTTGCGGCCACGAGATTCCCAGCCGCGAGACGCTCGGCCTGCCGCCGCAGATTGACGACCTGGCGCGGCGCCCCAACGGCCTGGTGCTCATCACGGGTCCGACCGGCGCCGGTAAGACCACCACCATGAATTACATGGTGGACCTCATCAACCGCGAGCGCCGCTGCAAGATCGTCACCATCGAAGACCCCATTGAGTTTGTTCACGAGAACAACCGGGCGATCGTCGTGCAGCAGGAAGTCATGACCGACGTGCGCTCGTTCAACCGCGCGTTGATTCATGTGTTGCGCCAGGACCCGGACGTCATTGTGATCGGTGAACTGCGCGATCCGGAGACCATTGCCACGGCGTTGACGGCAGCGGAGACCGGCCATCTCGTGCTGGCAACCATGCATTCGCCGAGTGTGGCGCAGGCGGTTGAGCGCATCGTGGGGGTGTTTGAGGGGAGCACACAGCGGCAGGTCATCCTGCAACTGGCCAACTCGCTGCAAGGCATCATCGCGCAAGAATTGCTGCCGGCGGTGGATCGGAATCGCCGCGTGCTGGCCTACGAATTCGTCATGGCCACGGGCGCGGTGCGCAATCTCATCCGGGAGAACCAGCTTCACCAGTTGGAGAATGTCCTGCAGACCGGCCGTAAAGAAGGCATGGTGCTGATGGATAATTGCCTCTACGACCTCTACTGCAAGTGTCTCATCACCTACGACACCGCGCTGAGCCGCGCGCGGAATCCCGACAAAATCGTCAAGAACAAGACGTGACCGCAGCGCCGTAACCGTGCAGCGCCGCCACGACCTGCCCCAAGGCAATTCCGCCGTCGTTGGGCGGCACGCGCTGATGCCAGTATGGCTGAAAACCCTCCGCGCGCAGTCGCAGCACCGTGCGCTCGGTCAGGTAACGGTTCTGGAAACAGCCGCCCGAAAGCAAGACCCGCCGTTCACCGATCCGTTGGGCCACGTTAACGACCGCCTCGGCAAGCGCGTTGTGAAACTTGGCGGAAATCTCGCCCGCAGGAACGCCGCGCTGCACGTCGGCCAGAAGCGCTTCAATCATTGGGGACCAGTCCAAGACGATTCCGGATTTGTCACCGTCGGCTGTCCCGTGAAGCAGGATGGGATAGGCATCACTCACGTGCACACCTTCAAGGGCAAACTCCAATTCCATGGCGGCCTGCCCCTCGAATCGTACCGTCTGCCGTAATCCGGCGAGCGACGCCACGGCGTCAAACAACCGACCGACGCTGGAGCAGAGAGGTGAGTTGACCTGGTGCTGCAACATGGACTCCAACGCGGCAAACTCGCTGGCCGAGAAACTCGATGCGACTTTTTCCCGCGTTTGCGGAGGGAGGCTACAACCATCCGGGGAAAACTCGTGTAGCAAACCGAGCGCGATCCGCCGCGGCTCTTTGATCGCCTTGTCACCGCCGGGCAATCGGAACGGACGGAAATGCGCGACGCGCTCGACGGATTGCTCGGCGACGAGGAAGAACTCGCCGCCCCAAATCGTGCCGTCGAGGCCGAGGCCCGTGCCATCCCACGACACGCCGAGCACTGGCGGCGAGAGCTCGTTCTCCGCCATGCAGGAGAGCGCATGGGCGACATGGTGTTGGACCTGGAAGACTCGCGGAGTGCAGCAGTCTTCAGCCGCAGCATCTTCGGAGTCAGGAACGCGTGGGGCAGTTCCAGACTGCGTTGGCCCTTCCCGTTGCTGCGGCTGGGGACAGCCGCGCTCCAGGGCGAATTGCGTCGAGAGATAATCCGGGTGCAGGTCGGTGACGATGACTTGGGGCGAGGCTTCGTAGAGTTCCTGGAAATCAGCGATGACCCGACGGAAGGCGTTGTTCGCCGGTTCCGTTTCCAAGTCGCCGATGTGCTGACTGATGAACACCTGCGGACCGACGGCGAGCGCAACCGCGTTCTTCAGATGTGCGCCAACGGCCAAAACCACCTCGGACTTTGGGCTTTGGACTTTGGACTTCAGGCTGATCGGCAGTGGCGCATAGCCGCGGGCCCGGCGGAGAACGATCTCCCGGTCCAGCACCACGCGGACGACCGAATCATCCACGTGCCGGGCAATCGGCCGGTTATGGACGAGGAACACGTCGGCGATGTTGCGCAGGCGCTCGACGGCCTCGTGCTCGTCAGTGCAAATCGGTTCGTCGCTCAGGTTGCCGCTGGTAGCGACGATGGGGAAGCCGAGTTCGGCGAGCAGCAGGTGGTGGAGCGGCGTGTAGGGTAACATCGCGCCGAGGTGCGGATTGGATGGTGCGACGCTGGGCGCAATCCCGCAGAAGGCCGCCCCGCCGCCCGCCCTTACCCTGACCCTCTCCCTGGGGGAGAGGGAACAGCAACCGTGCGTCTCGCTTTCATTCCGGAGGCCGTGCAAACAGTCCGCAGTGTCCAATTCACCTGAGAGCGGCGCATGATTCTCCCTCTCCTGTGGGAGAGGGCAAGCCCGTCTCCTCAACAAGACGATGGGAGCTTCGGAAGAACGGAGCAGACGCTCCTCCAACGGCGAAACCTCGCAAATTGCCCGGATGATCTCCAACGATGGGAACATCAGTGCCAGAGGCTTCGCCTCGCGATGCTTGCGCTCGCGGAGTCGGCGGACGGCAGCCTCGTTCCGCGCGTCCACCATCAAGTGAAACCCGCCGAGACCTTTCACTGCGACAATCTGCCCGGCGCGGATGCAATTTGCTGCGGCTAGCAAAGCTGCGTAGCTGCGTTCGGCAGAGCGCGGCCATTCTCCACTGGCGACGAATTCAGCGGCGTTCTGTCGAACGCCGCTACGCCAAAGTTCAAGCTGTGGTCCGCAGACCGGGCAGGCGTTGGGCTGCGCATGGAAGCGGCGGTTGGCCGGGTCTTCGTATTCGGCGCGGCAGGCAGGGCACATCGTGAAACCGGCCATCGTCGTGTTCGCGCGGTCGTAGGGCAACGCGGTGATGATGCTGAAGCGCGGGCCGCAATGCGTGCAGTTGGTGAACGGGTAGCGGTAGCGGCGGTTTGCGGGATCGAGGATCTCGCGGAGGCAATCCGGGCACGTGGCGATGTCGGGCAGCACGATGGCCGTTTTGCCGCCTTCGGTCTCGCTGGGGCGAATCTCGAAACCGGCATAGCCGACCGGATCGAGCCACGAGCTTTCGAGGCTTTGGATGAAGCTGTGGGGCGGGCGCTCGGCTTCGAGGCGCAGGAGGAATTGCTGCGATGCCGCGCGCGGGCCTTCGACTTCGATGAATACGCCCTGCGCAGAGTTGTTGACCCAGCCGGCGAGCGAGAGCCCCGTCGCGAGGCGATGGACGAACGGGCGGAAGCCGACGCCCTGCACCGCGCCGCGCACGGTCAGCTTGAGCCGCGCAATTGATTCCCCGCCAACCTCCACCCCGCCGGCTTGATTGGACGTCGCAAGGTGCTGGATTTCTCGCAAAGCCTGCCCGAAGCCGCGTTGGGCAAGTGGCGAGAGCTCCTCGCCAAAACCAAGTTCCTCAACCGGAATGGTGAGCCACCAGGCTTCCGGCGCGTGGCCGAAAACGTCGCGGGCCAGTGCGAGCATCGTGCGCGGGTCCGCCGCGTGAGCCATTATTTGTGAGGTCTCGGCAGGTTCGAGCTTGCGGAGTTGCACCTCGCACGGCGCGTCCACGGCGGCGTCCACGAAGACAACCCGCGACACTCGCGAGATGGGATCGGCGAATTCCGGCGTGAGCTGCGCACAAACCAGCGTTTGCACGCCGGGCAAGTTTAAGGCGGCGATGGCCTCAACCACCTTGGGGCCGACACCGTCGTCGCGGCGCAGGGTGTTCCCATAACCGATGACGAGCAGGTTGATTCCGAATTGTGCGGGCATCGCGATCAGAGTCGTTGCTGGAGGAAGATGCCGCTAATCCGGTAAAAAGTCAGCGGGGAAACGGCCTTGCCGTTCCCCCGCTGGTAATGGGGTGATGCGATGCAGCGCGATGACTTCAACCCCGCGTTGCTTCGCTGAGCACATGACCATCGGCCGCAATCAGCCGAACGTGCAGCGGCATCTGGCCCACGGCGTGGGTCGAGCAACTCAGACAGGGATCGTAACAGCGGATGCCGTGCTCGATGCGGTTGAGCAGCGGTTCGGGGATGGTGCCGTCCTTTTGCTGGCGGATGTAGTGCCGTGCGATCTGGGCCACGGTTTGATTCATCGCCAGGTTGTTTTGTCCAGTGGCGACAATGAGGTTCACCTTCTTGAGCAGGCCGTTGCGGTCCACGGTGTAGTCGTGGAAGAGCGTGCCGCGCGGGGCTTCGCTCACACCCACGCCGCGCAGGCTGTTAATGCCAGCGTCGGCGCGCAGGTCTTCCTCATTGAGCAGATCGGCGTCATCCATGTAGCGCTCGACGCGTTCGAGTGAGGCAAGGATCTCGATCAACCGTGCGTAGTGGTACAGGAACGAGGAAGTAACCGCGCCGCGGCCGAGTTTCTTGAGGAGCTTCAATTCGGCATCCGCCTTGGGCGTGCCCATCTGCTCGGCGACGTTGAGGCGCGCGAGCGGGCCGACGCGATACATGCCCTCCGGCATGCCCAACGGCAGATAGTACGGCGACTTGAGATAGGAGCCGGGCTGTACGGATTCGCCGATGAACTCG
>CAZWJC010000224.1:0-11876 GCA_964634255.1 uncultured Verrucomicrobiota bacterium
GCGACGAGAGGAGCACTTGGTATCCGTCATCCATGGACTCCAGCAACCAACCACCGCTCGCATCGAATTTTGGCAGCGAAACCGGCACACCACTGTCATATCGCTTGATACCCACCCGGTGGGTGCTGCCGAGGTAATTCCGTTCGCGGGTCTCCACAACGACCGAGTCTGGCATGCCGGGTGGGACACAGAAATCGAAGGCGAACCAAATCGGTTCCGCACTTGTACCCAGCGCGAATCTGAGGCCAGCTTGGCGGGTGTTGACGTCAAAGCGCTGCAAGGCTGTGGCGTTGCTGATGGCCGCATAGAGCCACGTACCGCCCGGCGATAGTTCCATCTGCCCAGGGTTCTCTCCCAGCAAGTAGGCGTTGGTCACCATGGTTGTGGACGGGTCTATCGCGACGAGGTGATTCGAGTAAACGCCCCCGTCAGCCGGCACCGTGGCGAAGAAGGTCTGAGACGCATCGTGCCAAGCAATATCCCCGACTTTCTGGGTGGCGAGCACAAACGGCGGCAGCCCTACATTAAAAGCGTCGCTTGCGCCCGGGATCGGAGACGTGAAGAGGCGAACCGACCTGCCGGGCGACAGAACCGTAACCGACAAATACCGCTGTCCGCCGGCAAAACTGCCGGAATTAGTAACATCCAGCGGCAAGTCTCCTTCCAAGCCAACGGCCGAGAGCGTGACATTCCCGTAGAAATTGGTGAGTCGATTCCGTCCGGCATCCTCCGCCGTCAATAGGACACCAATTGGCCCGTTCGTCACCTGCACCCAACCCACACTCGAAAACCGAATCTGATCGGCATCGTTTTCCCACACGCCGAGACTGTTGCTCACGCTTCCGAAGCCAGGCGCGCTCGCCACAATCGAGACGCGCTGCGACATCGTCACCGTGGAATTGTCATCCACCGTCAGATCAAACATCGCATTAGTCCTGCCCGCAACGATTGTTGCCGTTGCCGGAACCGAAACCAACGCCGGATCACTTGAGGTGAGGGTCACCACAACGTTGGAAGCAGCAGTAAGACCCAGCCGGAAATTTCCACCGTTGGTGATAATGCCACTGCCCTCCAGGACTGAGGTGGGCAAGGTGAGCGTCACTGCGGCACGTGCCTCCGCTCCGGCAAGCACCGCGGCGCAACATGCCACCAGAGCCCAACTGCGGCGACCCCATTTTCCAGATGCACAAGAAGCGTGTTTGGAGAATGGTAGTTGAACCACCGCCCGCAGGATTGCATTGATTCCGCCCATAGCTCGCCTTGATCCTTTCACGTGAATCGGTACGATAGCCGAAGCGAGTCCGTCAATGGAATTCTGCATGTGCCCAGTAGGTGGAAGGGTGTCGTTGGGCAATCCCGCCCAAGGGATGCCACAGCGACAAGAGCCGGGCGCATGCTCGACACCAGCTCTGTGGCTGTCGGTTCGATCAGAGTCATGGCCAGCTTACGCCATCATCCAAGAGGGAATCCCGACCTGATCACAATTTTTGCACCTGATGAATTCCTCGCGCACCGTCTTCATTATCAATCCGGTGGCCGCCTCGGGCCGGGGGCAGGCGCGTTGGGCGGAGTTGAAGGCGGGTTTCCTTCAAGACAACGCCGAGGCGAAGGTGCTGGTCACCACGCAATCCGGGGAGGCGGTGCGCTTGGCGCAGGAAGCAGCGCCAAATTGCGATTTGGTCGTGGCCGTGGGAGGTGATGGCACGGTGTTCGAGGTGGTTAGTGGGCTGCTGCTTTCCGGCGCGACCAACACGCAATTCGGCATCGTTCCCATCGGGACCGGGAACGACGTGGCACGGCAATGCGGCATCCGCGACGCGGCACAGGCGCGTATAGCCTTGGAAGGCCCGCGCACCAAAGTTCTCGACGTGATCCGCATCCAATGTCAGGCAGGCAGCACGTCCGTGACGCGTCACGCCCTACTCTATGGTGCGGTGGGGATCGTTGCCGAAGTTCTGAAGCAGACCACGCCCCGGGTGAAGCGCCTGTTTGGTCCGCGCCTCGCCTACCACGTGGGGGCACTTCGGGCCATCCTATCCTACCGCCCGCCGCCGATGCAGGTAACGTGCGATGGCCAGACGCAGGCGGGTCGCTTCCTGATGGTCTGCGCCAGCAATAGCGAAGAGGCCGGTGGCGGTATGCGGCTCGCTCCCGGCGCGCTCATGGATGACGGCCAGCTCAACTTGAACCTCTGCAAACCCATTGGGCGCTGTCGAACCGTCGCACTGCTCTGGAACATATTCAAAGGCCGCCAACTGTCGCACCCAAAATTGCGCTACTTCCCCGTACGCACCGTGTCGGTGGCGGCGTGCCCGCCGATCGAGGTGGAAGCGGACGGCGAGTTGATCGGTCACACGCCGGCGCTGTTCGAGGTGATGCCGCGGTCCTTGAAACTGTTGGTTCCTTAAAGCAGTCGCGCACCCGGCCGTACGAGAAAGAGCTGCACGATTCGCCGCCTGCCCTGACGGCGGTGTGTAAATCGAACTCCCGGCGAACGAGACGAAGGGACGCAGGTCTTTCGATCACCGCTTCTCCGCCGCGTGGGGAATCAGCGCTCGCAGGATCGGCTCGACCCAGGCGTCCGCCTTCATATCCCAGAGGATGAAATCGCTATCGAACTGCCAGTAGGCCCAGCTCCAGCCGCGTTGCTCCGCGGCCCGGGCCACAGTGCCGGTGTAGCGCACGCGAGCATCCATGGTCGCCTTGTCATACGCCCCGAACTCCCCCAGGAGGATGGGCCGCTTGTGTTCCTTGGCCCACGCCGCAACCTTGTCGAAGTCGCGAGTGATCGCGCCGAGTTCCTCAGCCGTGCCTTTCCAGTCCACGCCCAGCTTGTCCTTGTGATTCGACCACGATGCTCCCTGGTGCGTGAATTCCATCGGCTTGTAGTAGTGAACGGTCACGATCAGGTTGCGGTCGGCCTCGGGCAGCTCCAGTTCGCCCAGATGATCCACGGAGTTCCAGAATGCCGGGCCGACGATGGCCGTGCGGGTCGGGTTCTTTTCGCGAATGATCGCCAGCGCCTCGCGCAGCCACTCGTTCCAGAGCGGGGGCGTGAGCTTTTGGGAAGGCTCGTTAAGAATCTCGAAGACCACGTCCGACGCTGCGTTCTGAAAGCGCGCGGAGATTTGCCGCCAGAAGGCGAGGAACTTGTCCTTGTTATCCTCGGGGTTTTGCCCAATCGCGTTGAACTCGTGCAAGTCGAGGATGGCCACCAAGCCCTGCGCCTGCGCCTGTTTCACAGCCCAGTCCAGCACTTCGAGCCATGACTCACGTAGCGCCCAGTTGTTCGTGGCGTTCATCTGCCGAAACGGATGCAGGTTGATCCGCACGGAGTTGAACCCCGCCTCCTTGAGCAGCCGGAAATGCTTCTCCTGAAACCGCCCTTGGTCTTTCGAGCGCCAGATCGGATCGTAGCCGATGATGTTCACACTTCGGCCGAGTTTCGTGTTTTGCGCGAACGCGTCCACGGCTTTCGGTTGGGCGGGGGCGAGCGTCGCGGTGAGCGTGAGGATAAGCGCAACGAGGGCGATGCTGGTTTTCATGGTTGAATCGTCCTGCATTAAACCGTGCGCCGGGGACATCTCCAAACGAAAAAGCGGCATATTTCAATGGTTACCACAGCGCGTGTCGCCACGGGCTTGACCGCGGAAGCCCGAGCAGCGCAGAGTGTCGCCCGCCTGCTGCCGACGTTACGCCGCACGCGACACCAGAACGCATGAAGAACCTCATCCGATCCCGCCCCCAATGGCTGGGTGTCTTGTTCACGCCGCTGGTCGCGGTGGTCGCCGCAGAATTCAACCCCGGAGAAGTCTGGCGCGATGCCCAAGGTGAACCGATCCAAGCCCACGGCGGCGGCATCAGCATCCGCAGTAACGTCTATTATTGGCACGGCGAGGATCGGACGCCCGGGCTGCGCGGTGGCGTAGCGTGTTATTCCTCGACCAACCTGCTCGACTGGAAGCGCGAGGGCGTGGCGTTGTCACTCGAGGCTTTGCCGCGCGTGGAGAACCTGGGCACGTTCGTCGAGCGACCAAAAGTCATCTTCAATCCGCGTACCGGCCAATACGTGATGTGGATGCATTTGGAGCAGCGGCTCTACCATTTTGCTAGCGCGGGCATTGCCACCAGCGACCGGCCCGCTGGCCCGTTCACTTTCCTTCGCTACACACGGCCCATCACGAATGACTTCGGTTTCAAGGCTGATGATCCCAATCGCCAGCGTGAACGGGGCGGAACGTTCCGTGACATGAACCTGTTTGCCGACGAAGATGGCCGGGCTTATGTGTTCTACGCGTCCGAGGACAACTGGACGATGTATGTGGTACGCCTGAACACGGAATTCACTGGCCCGGAAGAGCCGGCGGTTGAAGGCAAGACTTGGGCGCGCATCCTCGTCCGCCAGATGCGTGAAGCCCCGGCGCCGTTCAAGCACAACGGCCGTTACTATTTGATCACCTCGGGTTGCACTGGCTGGAAGCCCAATGCGGCCGACTACGCGGTGGCGGACAATATCCTTGGCCCGTGGACGCAGAAGGGGAATCCGTGCACCGGCCCGCAGGCGGAGACAACTTTCGGCGCGCAAAGCACGTTTGTGTTGCCCATGCCCGGCAAGCCGGACAGCTTCATCTTCATGGCCGACCGCTGGAATCCGCAGCAGCTCTCCGACTCCCGTTACGTGTGGTTGCCATTCCAGATCAAACCGGACGGCAGCTTCATAATCGAGTGGCAAGGTGCATGGGCGCTTCCGAGGCTTCCGTGATCCTTGCTCATGGTTTCGCCTTTTTCTGCTGACGGCGGGGCGGGCGGGTGGTATTTCCTGCACGGTCGGTCGGTGGCCGGGCGATGGAAGGAACACGTGTGCGTTGGAGCGAGGAAGGTCAGTGATGAAGGGAATCATTTTGGACGGAAGGCGATCTCAACACGGCAGGCGAGGAGCGGACTGGCTTTGCGCCGGGTGGATTGCCGTCTGGCTGGCGACGTCGTCTGCGGTGCAAGCGGCCACGATCGAGGAAGTTCACGGGTTTCCGTCCGTCCCCAATCCTATCTCCGGACTCGTGGAGGCAGGCGACGGTGCCTTTTACGGCGTGACTTCCGGCAGCGGCGATTTCGGCTACGGCTCCGTGTTCCGCGTCACCACAAACGGCTCGCTGACGACAATCACTTCGTTCGCCTACACGAATGGGGCGAATCCAATCGGGGCGTTGGCGCTCGGTGACGATGGTGCCCTTTACGGGGTGACGACACGCGGAGCGGCCCACAACAGCGGGGCGGTGTTTCGGGTCTTCTGCGATGGAACGATGGTGGTGTTGGCTGAGTTCGATGCTGGTTACCAAGTTTATCCTTCTTCCTTCCCTGATGCGGTCTTGGCTCGGGGCAGCGACGGCGCCTTTTACGGAACGCTATCGGGAGCATGCGCCGGCAGCACACTGTTCCGGATTACCAAAGCGGGGACAATGAACACCGTGACCTGCCTGCCCAATCTGTTCGGCGTTGGAACGCTTTTGCAGGCGGGTGACGGAGCCTGGTACGGAACGGCAAATCAATGGGCGACGGGTTACACAGACTACTTCGGAGCAATATTCCGGGTTGCCACCAATGGGGTGGTCACCACGCTGGCAGATTTCACGGGCACGAATCGCGTATTCGCATCGGCTCGATTGGTGAAAGGACCGGACGGCGCCATGTACGGGACCACCGTCCTCGGCGGCCAAGGGGAAGGGGGTACCATCTTTCGGATCACGCCTGACGGGGACTTCACCTCGCTGTATGAGTTTCCGCGGGAGAAGGCCGGGGATTCCTCTTTGTATCCGGAAGGGGCCTACCCTGCCGGGGGATTAGCCCTTGGCGGTGACGGTAATCTCTACGGAGCCACCCTCGGAGGCGGTGAGCACGGATGCGGGAACGTTTTCAGGATCACCCCGGGTGGGGCATTCACGGCACTGGGTGGGTTCAGTTGTCCAGGCGGTGGTTCCGAGAGTGGACTCGTCCAAGGGAGCGACGGTTTTTTCTACGGGGTGACCTCGAGGGGGGGCAGTCACACGGTTGGTTCTGTCTTTCGCGCTGGGGTGGACGGTTCCCTGGTTCAGCTTGCGTCCTTTGCCGGCGCGCAGGAGGGGGCAAATCCGCAAGCCGGATTGCTCTTGGCCAGGGATGGCGACTTCTATGGAACCACGCCGGCCGGTGGAAGCAACAGCCTGGGGGCGCTTTTTCGGATGACAACCAACGGCGAGCTGACAACACTGGCTTTTTCCGACTCGTTGTCCGGGCCAGCGATGCGTCAGCCGTACGGAGGTCTGATGCAAGCGTCCGATGGGGGCCTTTATGGCACGAGCCTTTCAGGTGGAACAAATTACCGCGGGAGCGTGTTTCGGCTTGGCTCTGACGGGACGATGACGCTGTTCGCTTCGTTTGATCAACCAACTGGCGACTACCCTTGGGCACGTCTGGTGCAGGGCGGCGACGGCGCTTTCTACGGCACAACCGCCCAGGGTGGCAGCCACGACTTGGGAACGGTGTTCAGGGTAACGACCAACGGGACTCTGACAGCGCTCGTGTCCTTTGCCGTTACGAATGGCGCGTCGCCGTACTATGAACTCCTCGCCGGTGAAGATGGGGTGTTGTATGGAACAACCTGCTTGGGCGGGGTCGGCGTGGCGGGGGCGTCTGCCAACCGCGGCACTGTGTTTCGGCTGGCCACCAACGGAGAGCTGACGACGCTGGTTTCATTCGCTTCTACCAACGGTGACTACCCGAACGGGGGTTTGGTTTGGGGTAAGGATGGGGCCTTGTACGGCACAACATCCGAAGGCGGTTCCTGGTATGGAGGAGGGACGGTGTTCAGGATAACCACCAACGGTGGATTCAGGACGGTGGCATCGTTTGGCCAGAATAGCTCCGAGTTTGGCCGATCGCCAAAGGGCACGCTCTTGAGGACGAAGGACGGGAGTCTATACGGCACGACCACTCGGGGAGGGCGCTACGGTCGCGGCACGGTGTTCAAAGTGGACACCAACGGGGTGCTGACTGCAATCGCTGCATTCAGTCGAACGACTGGACTGGAGCCCAACGGAGGGCTGGTGCAGGGGCCGGACGGCGCGTTGTACGGGACAACTTATGAAGGCGGAAGCCGTGGAGGTGGCAGCGTCTTCCGTGTGAGCCTGGTTGACGTGGTGAGGATGGTTTCGGTGAGGGGCGTTTTCGGGACGCCGTTTACGGAATGTCGGTTCGCCGGAAAGTCCGGTGGGGCCTATCAACTCCTGCGTGGCACGAACTTGTCTGCTCCCTGGGAATCCCTCGGGACGGTCACCATCGGCGAGGACGGCTACGGCAGTTACACGGATTGGTCGCCCCCGCCGTTCAGCGCCTTCTATCGAATCGTTGCGCCTTGAAGTGCGCCCAAGGGCTGCGGTGGCGCGGCTGAGAGCAAAGCCGGTTCTCAGGGCTTCAACAACGTGGCCGTGATGACGGCGTCGAACGCTGGCTTGGGCCGGCGGAAACCATCAGGTTCAAGTTCATGGAGACCTTTCGCGTTCAGGCCGGGGCGTGTTGCTTGCGTCGCTCGGCCAGTTCGTCCGCCATTTGAATCGTCATGTTCTTGTTGAGCCGGTAAGCGACGAGCAACACGGTGCAGATGGCGAACATCAAACCCACCACGATGCCGCTACACATGCGATAGCCCGCCACGGCGTCCGCCGCGCTCGGCAGCTTGGTGTCATATCGGAAGAAGCCGGCCATGATCCAAAGGAACGAGGCCGAGCCGAGGGCCAGACCGGACTTGAGGGCGAAGCCAATCGTGGCGAACACCATGCCGGTGAAACGACGTCCCGTCTTCCATTCAGAATAATCGGCCACGTCGGCGAAGATCGCCCACACCAGCGGGATGGTGGGCGCATAGAAGATCGCGATCAGGATCGTCACCAGCAGCATGCCGACAACGTTGGTGGGACTCAGCAGGTAAAAGGCGAAGGTTCCCAGGGCGGCAAGTCCAAAGCCCACCACGGCGACGGCTTTCTTGCCAAACCGGCGTGAGAGCGGTGGCGATAGCAGGATGACGATGATCGTCGTGCCTGTACCGACCATGTTGATGATGCTGTTGAACACGTCGGCGACATTGGACGCGGCGAGGTTGGCTTTGTCGCCATGAACCACGTAGCCCAGCGTTTCGAGCAGGCCGCCGGGCTTCGGCGCGTCTGGAGCGAGCACGGGCGCGGTGAGCCCCACTTTCTCTACGAACTCGAACATCGCCGTTTTGTCAGCGTAGTGATGGTAGTAGTTGTAGAGCGCGCCGCCACGGAAAGACAGAATTGCGAAGTGAACGATCGTCATCAGGAACATGATCTTCCACGGACCGTTTTTGAGCAGGTCGGTGAAGTCCTGTTTCGGCGAAGTCTTTACTTCCGTGACGGGCTTGATGCGCTCACGGGTCGTGGCAAAGGTGATGAGGAACAGCACAAGGCACAAAACCGCCCAAATCAGCATCGTCATCTGCCAGCCGTGTTGGCGATCGTGGCCGACCGCGAACTTGGCGACGAGCGGCAGCGTGAAGCCGCCCACGATAAATTGCGCGATGTTCACCGCTACGAAGCGGAACGAGTTCAGCCGGGTGCGCTCATGAATGTCGCCGGTCATCACGCCGCCCAACGCCGCGTAGGGCATGTTGTTCATCGAGTAGATCGTCATCAACAGCGTGTTGGTAATGGCGGCGTAGGCGATCATCGCGGCCATGCTCCAACCCTTGGGTGTGGTGTAGGCCAGCACCATGATGATGGCCCACGGGACGGCGGTGAACAGAATCCACGGACGGAACTTGCCCCAGCGGGTGTTGGTGCGGTCGGCGAGGATGCCCACGATCGGATCGGCCACGGCATCCCACAGGCGCGGCCACAACAGGATGGCGGCAGCGGCGCTGGCGGTGAGACCGAAGACGTCCGTGTAAAAATTGAGCTGGAACAGAATCATCGTCATGAAGACGAAGTTCGCTGCGGCATCCGCGCCGCTGTAGCCGGCCTTCTCGAAGAAGGAGAGTTTTTGAGGATTGGCGGTCATGTCAGAGGCAGTGAACGGGGTTGGCTACTTGGTGACCGTCAGAATCACCTTTTGAAGATCCGCATCGCGGGAGGAAGTGCCGACCATGATTTCAAACTCGCCGGGCTCGACGACGTATTTCATGTTCACGTCGTAAAACGCCAGCGACTCGGGCGCGATGTCCAGCGCCACGGTCTGCATTTCGCCCGGCTGCAGCGAGACCTTCTTGAAGCTTTTCAACTCCTTGACGGGCCGCGTCACGGAACTCACGCAGTCGCGGATGTAGAGCTGCACCACCTCCGCCCCGGCGCGTTTGCCGGTGTTCGTGACGTCCACGAAGACCTGCGTAGAGTCCTTCTTACCGATCTTCTTCTTTTTCAGCCGAACGTTTTTCAACTCAAACGTCGTGTAGCTGAGGCCGAAGCCGAACGGAAACAGCGGCGAAACGTCGTCCCACAAGAAGCCGCGTCGCGCCGAGGGTTTGTGGTTGTAGAACACCGGCAGATGGCCGACCGAACGCGGGATCGAGATCGGCAACTTGCCGCCGGGGTTGTGGTCGCCGAAGAGCGCGTCCGCGACGGCGCGACCGCATTCCTGACCGAGATACCAGCACTCCAGAATCGCCGGCACGTTCTGCGCAACGTTGTTGATGGAGAGCGGACGGCCGTTGAAGATCAGCGCCACAACAGGCTTGCCGGTGGCGACCATCGCGTTCACGAGTTCGTCCTGGCGGCCAACCAAGTCTAAGCTTGTGCGGTCGCCCATGTGTTTGAGCCCCCATGCCTCACGCGAGGTTTGCTCGTTGCCGCCGATGGCAAGCACGATGACATCGGCCCGCTTGGCTACCTCAACCGCCTCAGCGATCTGTCGGCGATCCTCAGCCGGATCGCTTGGCGTGACCTCGTCCTGCTGCCAAGAGCCACCTATGGTGATCTTGCAGCCTTCGGAATAGACCACGTTCACGCGGTCGCCGAGCTTGGCCTTGATGCCGTCGAGCACGGTGACGTTGTGCTTGGGAACACCGCTGTAGCCGCCGAGCAAGGAGCGATTCGCATTCGGTCCGATGACCGCGAGGGTTTTGAGCTTGGCCGGATTCAGCGGGAGCAAGTCACCTTCGTTCTTGAGCAGTGTGATCGTTTCGCGCGCCGCTTCCAATGCAAGCTGGCGATGTTCATCGCAGCCGACGACGCGTTCCGCTTCGGCAGGGTCAATGTACGGATCATCGAACAAGCCCAACTTGAACTTCCACAGCAGCATCGGCGCGACGAGGTCATCGAGCTGCTTCTCTTTGAGCACGCCTTCGCGGACGAGCCCTGCGAGGTGCAGGTAGCAATCCGGCTCGGGTAGTTCGATATTCACGCCCGCCTCCACCGCCAACCGGCAGGATTCCTTCTTGTCCGCGGCGACACGGTGTCCGTGGGTGTCGGGCCGGACGCCGAGTTCCCAGATTGCGTAGTAATCCGACACGACGAAGCCTTTGAAGCCCCACTCCTTCCGTAGCACGTCGCTGAGCAGCCATCGGCTCGCATGAGAGGGCACACCGTCAATTTCGTTGTAGCTCCCCATCACGCTGATCGCCCCGGCCTTGTGGAGACAATCCTTGAAGGGATGCAGGAACGTCTCGCGTAGCACCCGCTCCGAGACATTCACCGGCGCGCAGTTCTGCCCCGACTCCGGTTGGCCGTGCGCCGCAAAGTGTTTCAGCGTCGCAATGACGCGGCGTTTGTCTTTGAACGTGGCGTCGCCCTGGAATCCACGCACCGCCGCCATGCCGAGCTGGGTGTTGAGAAACGGGTCTTCGCCGTAGGTTTCCTCCACGCGGCCCCAGCGCGGATCGCGTGCCACGTCCACCACCGGCGTCAGCGCTTGATGCGTGCCGCGCACGCGCGCCTCGTAAGCCGTCATCGTGAACAACCGCTCAACCAGCTCGGGATTGAAGGTCGCGCCCAGCCCGATGGGTTGCGGGAAATGCGTTGCATCCTTGGCCGCGTGCCCGTGCAGACATTCCTCGTGGAAGATTACCGGAATGCCGAGCCGGCTGTGTTCGAGGAAAAACTTCTGGATGGCGTTGGTGAGTTCGGCCATGCCGCGCGCGTCCTTGCCATTGCCGGGCGTGGCCGGATTACTGCCCGCGTCGCTCGGCCGACCCACCTGGCCGATGCCGTGGCCTTTCTTGAACGCCGTCTTCGCCTTCGCGAAATCAAAGTTGCCCTGCGCGTCCACCAGCTTCTGCGCCTTCTCCTGCCAGATACAGACCATCTGCGCAGCCTTCTCTTCCAGAGTCATTCGCGCCAGCAGGTCCTTGACGCGTTTCGCGGCGGGCAGGGCAGGATTTCGGTAGGGGAGCGGACCGATGTTTCGGGTGATCGACGGTTTCTTCATACGCGGCACTGTGAAAACAGCATTCCACTATTCCCGAAGGCCAAACAATAGGTTCGCCCGGGCCAAGTTGGAGGGAGTGTGAAATGCGTCCCAGTGTTTTCAATCCCAAAACCGCACAAAATTTAACGACACCACGCCTCGGCCTTGAAAACGACGGCGTAAAGATGCTTTGCAGCCACGCCCGCATGTGTAGTGTTTGCCAAGGCAAAGACTATGACCGCATCCGATATCAACTCGACCATGGCCGTGTTTCTGGACTTGGAAAACATCGCGCTCGGCACACGCGATGCCCATTTCCCCCAGTTCGACATCCAGAAGGTTCTCGAACGCCTCCTGCTCAAGGGCCACATCGTGGTCAAGAAGGCGTATTGCGACTTCGATCGCTACAAGGAGTTCAAGCGCGACCTCCACGGGAGAACGAATCGTGAATTTAAACCGCCCGCGGGCTTTGCGCTCCGGGCGGTTTT